>CAXUIU010000240.1:0-5976 GCA_964250955.1 uncultured Chthoniobacterales bacterium
ACGTCGCTGAGGCCGGTGAAGATCTCCTCCGCGCGTTCGTGGTGGCCGGCG
This sequence comes from uncultured Chthoniobacterales bacterium, assembly GCA_964250955.1. GTDB lineage: Bacteria > Verrucomicrobiota > Verrucomicrobiia > Chthoniobacterales > SZAS-18 > CAHJWO01. The sequence continues at coordinate 52 of CAXUIU010000240.1, forward strand.
CGTTCCTCCAGGCGGCCGAGCATCAGGCGGGCGCGGGCCTGGCGGGCGGGTTCGGAGGCGTCGGCCGACCAGCGGCGCGGCGCGGCGAGGTCGGGGGCGCGGTCCTGGGCGTAGAGGGATTCCAACCAGGTCATCGTCCCGTCGAGGTCCAGGAAAGGTTGGAGCGCGTCGCGGCCCCGGTGGGGGTAGCGGTCCAGAAGGTTTTCGAGGACATCCTGGGCGGTCCCGGGGTCGTGCTGGTCGAGGCACGCCTGCGTCCAGCCCCAGTAGCCATCCACGACGAGGCGTTCACTCAGGCCCTCGGGCCGGGCGAGGGCGGCGGTGAAGGTCTGCGCGGCGTGGGCGGGCTGGCGTTGGGCGAGGTAGAGGCGGCCGAGAAGGATTGCGCGTTCCTTGGCGAGGGAACGGTCGGGCGGACCGACGGGGGAGGCGTCGACCAGCACGGAGGCAGCCTCCGGCAGGTGTCCGGTGTCGAGGGCGATGGCGGCATCGCGCAGGCGGGCAGGCTCGCCTAGTTGCGGATCGTCGCGCAGGGCGCGGAACTCCGCCGCCGCCTCGGGGGTGCGCCCAAGAGCCAGGATGGATTCACCGCGGCCGAAGTGCGCCTGCGTCCGCGTGGCGACCTCGGTGGCTGAAAGGGCGGCGAGGGAGTAATGGCTCAACGCATCGTTCCAGCGTCCGAGCGCGGCCAACGCCTGCGCGCGCCAGAAGGCCGCGTCCGGATCGGGGTCGGGTAGCTCGCGGTCGAGCAGTTCGAGCGCGCCGGAGGCCTCCGGAGCCGCAATCAACGCGCGGGCGAGGGCCAGGGTGGCGGCGCGGCGGGTAGCGGGAGCGGGGTTCGTGCCGAGGAAGGCGCGCAGCTTGTACGCGGCCACACGCGGGAGGCCCTCGCCGAGCGCCTGGATGGCTTGGTCGTAGAGCGGTTCTTGTGCGGGAACCACTCGTGGAAGGACCAACGTGAGGAGGAGAACTCCGAACAGGCAGCGCAAGCTGCCGGTCCAAACCGTCCCTACCAGCAGGTTTGGATGCGCCTGCAGCGCGGGCAAAACATCCTTCATAGCTTCCCCGCAAGATACCGCCCCGTGTGGCTGCCGGCCAGCTTGGCGATCTCTTCGGGTGTGCCTGCGCCGAGGATCTTCCCGCCGCCCGCGCCGCCTTCCGGGCCAAGATCGATGACCCAGTCCGCGCACTTGATGACTTCCAGGTTGTGCTCGATGACGATCAGCGTGTTCCCGGCGTCGCGCAGCTTGAAGAGCACTTCCAACAGCTTGGCGATGTCCGCGAAGTGCAACCCGGTCGTGGGTTCGTCGAAGAGGTACACCGTCCGGCCCGTGGACTTCTTCGCCAACTCCGCCGCGAGCTTCACACGCTGCGCCTCGCCGCCGCTCAGCGTGTCCGCGCCCTGACCCAAACGCAGGTAACCCAACCCCACGTCTTCCATCGCCGTCAGCCGGTCGGACACGGCGGGCACGGCGCGGAAGAACCGGCTCGCCTCCTCGATGGTCATGGCGAGCACGTCGGCGATGTTCTTGCCCTTGAAGGTGACTTCCAGCGTCTCGCGGTTGTAGCGTTTGCCCTCGCAGACCTCGCACGTCACGCTCACGTCGGGCAAAAACTGCATCTCGATCTTCATGACGCCATCGCCCTCGCAGTGTTCGCACCGGCCGCCCTTCACGTTGAAGGAAAACCGGCCCGCGTCGTAGCCGCGCACGCGGGCGGCGGGGAGTTGCGCGAAGATTTCGCGGATCGGGCCGAACGCCCCCGTATACGTCGCGGGGTTGGAGCGCGGAGAGCGGCCGATGGGCGACTGGTCGATGACGATGGCGTGGTCGATCTGCTCGGTGCCCTCGATGCGCTCGTGTTTGCCGGGGGCGTCCTTGGCGCGGTAGAGCTGCCGGGCGAGCGCGCGGCGCAGGATGTCGTCCACCAGCGTGCTCTTGCCCGAGCCGCTGACGCCCGTCACGCACGTCATGCACCCGATGGGGAAGGCGGCGTTGACGTGGCGCAGGTTGTTCTCGGTTGCGCCGATGATTTCGATCCAACCCGAACCGTCGAACGCCTCGTCGCCCTCCGCGGCGCGCTCGCGGATGCCGTGCGGAACGGCGGTGCGCGAGCGCTTGGGTGGGGGAAAGAGCGGTTGGTGGCGGCGGCGCGGCACGGGGATCGTCAGCCGGCCGGTGAGGTACTGCCCGGTCGGCGAAGCGTCCACGCGCATGACCTCGTCCAGCGTGCCCTGCGCGACGAGCCGGCCGCCGCGCGGACCCGCGCCGGGGCCGATGTCGAGGATGTGGTCGGCGGCGCGGATCGTGTCCTCGTCGTGTTCGACGACGACGACGCTGTTGCCCAGGTCGCGCAGGCGGCGCAGGGTGGCAATCAGGCGGTCGTTGTCGCGCTGGTGGAGCCCGATGCTGGGTTCGTCGAGCACGTAGAGCACGCCCGCCAGCCCCGAGCCGATCTGCGCGGCGAGGCGGATGCGCTGGGACTCGCCGCCGGAGAGCGTGCCGCTCTCGCGGTCGAGGTTGAGGTAGTCCAGACCGACTTCTACGAGGAAGCCTAGCCGTGTGGAAACCTCGCGCACGATCTCCGACGCAATCTGGCGCTGGGTGTTGGAAAGCTCCAGGCGCGTGATGGTCCGGTGCGCCTCGCCGATGGTCAGCCGGCAGAACTCGCGGATGTTGAGTGCGCGCACGGCATTGCCAACAGCGGAGGCGACGGGTTTATCGACGTGGTTGTTAACCGTAGCAGCAGTGGGTTCGTCGTCGGGGGGCGCGTCGTCACTCCCGCGCACGCCGAGGGTCACGGCGAGGATTTCCGGGCGCAGCCGCGCGCCCTTGCACGCCGGGCAGGGCTGCGGGCTCATGAACGCCTTGAGCCGGTGCTTCGTCAGCTCGCTCTGCGTCGTGTCGAGCAGGTGCTGGAGTTGGTGGACCAGACCCTCGAAGGGCTTGCTTCCCGCCGGGACCGTGGCGGCTTCGGCTTTTTCCTGTTTCTTGACCTTCGGTTTTTCCTGGTCCTTGGGCGGGCGGAGTTCGACGGGTTCGTCACCCGTACCCTCGAAGAGGGCAGTGCGGAAACGTTCCGGCAGGTCGGCGAAAGGTTTGTCGGTCGGCGCGTCGAAGTGTGCGGCCAGTCCGCGCAGGACGACCTGGTAGTACGCGCGCATCCGCTTGCCGACGCCGCGGTGCCACGGGGCGACGGCCCCCTCGGCGAGCGTTTTCGACCCGTCGGGGACCATCAACTCTGGATCGAGCACCTGGAGCACGCCCAGGCCGTGGCACGTCGGGCACGCGCCGAGATGGCTGTTGAAGGAAAAATGCTTCGCCGTCAGCGCCGGCAGCGTGAAACCCGTCTCGGGGTCACGGTACTCGGTGGAATACGCCGTCTCCGCGTAGTCGTCGCTCCCGGCGGGCGCGTGGAGGACGATTATCTGCGCCTTGCCCCAGCGCAGGGCGGTCTCCACGGAGTCGGCCAACCGCGCACGGATACCTTCGCGCAGGACGAGCCGGTCCACGACGGCCTCGATGGCGTGCTCCTTGGTCTTGGCGGGGCGCACGGGCTCGGGGCCGTCGAGTTCGACGATCTTGCCGTCCAGACGCACGCGCACGAAGCCTTCCCGGCGGATTTTTTCCAGCACGTCGCGGAACTCGCCCGCCTGGCCTTTCACCACGGGGGCGAGGAGGATCAGGCGCGAACCGGGTTCCAGGGCGAGGATCTGGTCCACGATGGCCTGCGGGGTCTGGCGGCGCAGGGGGCGGCCGGTCGTCGGGTCGTGCGGCTGGCCGACGGACGCGTAGAGGAGCCGCAGGTAGTCGTAGATCTCCGTCGTGGTGGCGATGGTCGAGCGTGGGTTGCCGGCCCCGGCGCGCTGTTCGAGCGCGATGGCGGGACTGAGACCCTCGATGAAGTCCACGTCGGGCTTTTCCAACTGATCCAGGAACTGCCGCGCGTATGCCGACAGACTCTCGACGTAACGCCGCCGGCCCTCGGCGTAGAGGGTGTCAAAGGCCAGCGAACTCTTGCCCGAACCGCTCGGCCCGGTGACGACGACGAGCTGACCGCGGGGCAGCGTCAGACTCAGGTTTTGCAGATTATGCTGGCGCGCCCCGCCGATTCTGATAGTCTGCTGGGTCATCGAATTTTGCCCTTAGGCACCGGAATTGCTGATGTTCCGGGATGTCCAGCAAAGCACACCGCGACCGCCAAAGCCAATGAATTCGTCTTCCCAGCCCGTGACAGCCGCCCCGACGCCGATCCCCGGGGGCGACGACCTGCCGGTGACGCGCGCCGAGTTGATGGAGTTGCACAACAAGTTCCGCGCGGTCAAGCACAGCGCCTGCAACGCGCTGGCAGTCATCATGGCGCTCTCCGAGATGGCCGAGCGCAACCCGACCTACATCGAGAAGTTGACCAAGACCGTGCTCTCCAAGAGCCCGCAGATGGTCAGCGAACTGCGGACCTTCGACGATGAGTTCCGCGCGCTGCTCAAGGGCCAGCCGGAATAAGGCCACGCACGGTTGGCCGGAGTAAACGCACACTCCCGACGGTCACAAGGCTGCCGATGGCTGCAAACGGCACGCTGAACCCGAGAGGGATCAACACGCCGCCCCAAGAGGCGTAAAACGTGTCGATTTCCGCCTCGTCGGGTCGGTCCCGGTGGTAGAGGATCGGCACTTGTGCGCCGAGTGGGTAAGAGGGCTGTTTGTCCTGGGCGATTTTAGAAGTGACGCGCCGGGTTGCGCTCGTGGCGTCCACGAACGTGAACACCGGCGCAAACATGACGACCGGCCCGTCGTCATAGCTTTCCGTCCGCTGGAAGTCGACGACCGTGCCGGTGGCATAGCCAGCGTGAGCGCGACGGTCACGCTGGATCAGGTAGGACCGGCTGCCCGTCAGCAGCATCCAGAATCCGCCCGCGACGAAGAGCAGGCCGACCGCCAAGCCGAACCATCCGCCAGCGCGGGAGCGCGCCACCGCGGGGAGTTGGCGCGGCGTCACAGGAGGTCCAATTGTTCGTCCACCTTCTGCGGCGCTTCGCCGGGGCGGGCGGCGTGCCGTGCGAGGCTAGGCAGTTCGATGGGGATGCCCAGCCGCTGGCCGAGGCGCTGGCAGGTCAACGGTGAAAACCCCTCGTAGTGGTTGTTGACCAGCACGTAGATGCGCCGGGTGTCGCCGAGGTGTTTTTGGAGTCGGTCGGCCCAGTGGTCCAGGCCATTGGCGCGCTCCCAGAGCAGGCTGCCGTAGCGATACTGCCGCTCGCCGTCCGCGCGGAACTTCGTCTCCAGATCGCCCATCAGCCGCACGTACAGGAAGTCCGCCGTCAGCGGCAGGAACGCGAACGCGCCCTCGCCTTGCGCTTCGAGCGCGGTGAGGTCGTTCCAGGCCCAGGCGACGCCGTGTTCGCTGAGCAGCTTGACGATGCGCGGCGCGTGCCAGTCCTTGTGCCGGAACTCCACCGCAAACGACATCTTGCCCACCGGCAAGAGGTCGAGGAACTCCGCCAACGCATCCTCGTCGTGCGCGGGCCGGAAGCCGGGAGAAAATTGCAGGAGCACCGCGCCGAGCTTTTCGCCCATCGGCCGCAGGCTCGCCAGGAAGGCGTCCAACTCGCGCCGACAGTTCCTTAACCGCGCCTCGTGGGTGATGAGCTTGGGCATCTTGGCCGTGAAGACGAAGTCCTCCGGCGTCCGCTCGGCCCAAGCCGCGACCACGTCGGCGCGCGGGATGTGGTAAAACGTGGAATCGATCTCGACCGCCGGCAGGTAGCGCGCGTAGTAGGCCAGTTCCTGGTTGGAGGCGAGGCTGGCGGGGTAGAACACGTCGCGCCAATCCTCGAAGTTCCACGCGCAGGTGCCCAGCTTGATGTGATCGGCCGGGTCGGGGGGAGGGGCGGGCATGCCGCGGGCGGCTTGACCTGCCGCGGTGTTC
>CAXUIU010000241.1:0-5961 GCA_964250955.1 uncultured Chthoniobacterales bacterium
TATTTGCGTCGCCGCAGGAATCAATCCCCTCCTTACGCCGCCCCGACGCCGGCCAGGATCGTCGGCAGATCGTCGGCGCTGACCGGGATTTCCTCGCGCGTGGCGAGAGTCTTGAGCTTGACGGTCGGCCACTCGCGTCCGACCACCGCTGCGCGGAGCGCCCCGCGGGCCTCCGCTGCCTGGAACTGCTTGCCGACCTTCGCCGGCGTCAGGGCGAAGTCCGTTCGCTGCCCAGCCGCACGGAGCGCCCCCACCAACCCGAGCGCCTGCGGGCGGAACTCCTCGTCGGCCACCACGACGTACACCTCCGGGGCCGCGGCGTCGCGCACGGCCGCGTCGAGGCGCGCGGCGGTGTGGGGGAGTTCGCGCAACAGGTCGAGCAGCGTCACGTCGCCCACCGCGAACCCGAACGCCGGGTGCCGCACCGCGCCGTCGCTGACCAGGCCGATCAACTCGTCGTAGCGTCCGCCGCCCGCCAGCGCGCGCGACTTCCGGCCCCGGTCGAACACCTCGAACACGATCCCCGTGTAGTACAACAGCCCGCGCACGATCCGCGGGTCGAACGTCACGTAGTCCGAGAGTCCGCGGGCGCGCAGGTCGGCTTCTACCGCGCCGAGCGCGCCGCCGAGTTCGCTGGCGGGGCGGGCCAGGAGGGCGTCGATTTCCTCGCGCGTGATGCCGAAGGCCGCGAGTTTCTCCGCGGTGACCTCCGGGCGCTCGCGTTCGAGTTTGTCGATGATCTGGAGGAACTCGTCGGCGCGTTCGGGACCGACTCCGCGCGCGCGCAGGAAGTCCAGCCACACGTTGCGGTCGTTGACGCGGAGGTAAAAATCGTCCGCCGTCAGCCCGAAGGAGCGCATCAGGTCCACGGCGAGGGCGATCATCTCCGCGTCGGCGGCCGGGGACGCCTCGCCGATGAGGTCGCAGTTCAGTTGCACGAACTCCCGCAGCCGCCCTTTTTGCGGCTTCTCGTAACGGAAGAAGCTGGCGATGGAGAACCACTTCAGCGGCTTCTTGAACTCCCGGTCCCGCGCGGCGACCATCCGCGCGACGGTGAGGGTCATCTCCGGGCGTAGAGCAACCTCGCGCTTGCCCTTGTCGGTGAAGTCGAAAAGCTGGCCGACCAGTTCGCCACCGCTTTTCTTCTTGTAGAGATCGACGCTTTCCAACACGGGGCCATCCACCTCGGCGAACCCGTAGCGGCGGGCCGTCTGGCGCCAGCGGTCAAAGACGTACTGTCGCGCGGCGCTGTCGGCCGGGTAGAAATCGCGGAAGCCGGGCAGAGTCTGGATCATAAAACGGGCTTCCAAGATGCGACGGCGCGGCGCGGACGCAAGCGGCCGATCCTCACGCCGGGCGCGATTTCTTGTGGACCCAACATGAGCGCAACACCCTTTGGCAAAAAATCTGGTCCCGCCACGGCGACACCGGCCGCTGACTTCGAGGTGCTGCCCCCGGAGGGCAGCGGGAGTGCGCGACCCAGCGCGACCGGCCCGGCCAGTACTCGCGAGGAAGCTTTTTCGCGGCTGATTGCCCATCTGATGGACAACCTCGTCAAGATCCCCGGCACGAAGGCGCGCGTGGGCATCAACCCGTTCCTGGACATCTTGCCGTTCTTCGGCGACGGCGCGGCGATGCTGATCTCGGCGGGCACCATCCTCGAAGGCGCGCGCCGCGGCGTGCCGAAGCCCGTGCTCGTGCGTATGGCCATGAACATCCTCCTCAACGGCCTCGTCGGTACGTTGCCCGTCGTGGGAGAGGCGTTCGCGTTCTGGTTCCGGCCGTCGTCGCGCAACTACCAACTCCTCGTCAACCACACGCCCGCCCCCGGCGCGTCGCGGCGCAAGGCTACCACCGGCGAGTGGGCGGTGGTGTACGGCATGGTGGCGCTGCTTCTGATCGTGCTTGGTGCGTTCATCGCCGTCGGGTTCTACCTGGTCGCGCTGATCTTTCACGGGATCGGCCACCTGTTCGGCTGGTCATGACGCCGGAGCGGTTTGCCGAGGTTTATCCGCGGTTGTACCACATGACGGAGGCCGCTGTCTGGCCAAGCATCCGACGGCACGGTCTTCTGAGCACCAGTGCGCTGCTCGACCTCTACGGCGTCGCCGGCCCGGAACGCGAGCGCATTGAGCGCCAACGCCGGCCGGCGGCGGTGCCGATCATACACGCGGAGTTCGGCGAAGTGTTCATCAACGACCAGCGACCCATGACCGACGAGACGCTCGGCCCGGCGTTGATCGACATGACGCCCTCCGAGTGGTATGCGCATCTTAATTCCCGCGTGTTCTTCTGGGTCGGCGAGGCCCGGCTCGAACGCCTGCTCAACACCTACCGCGACCGCGACAAGATCGTGCTTGTACTCGACACGGCGAAGGTCATGGCGCGACACGCCGCACAGACGATGCTCTCGCCGATCAACTCCGGCTTCTCGCTCCGCTATGCGCAGAAACGGGGCAAAGAAACCTTCCTGCCGCTGGCGGACTACCCGTTCGAGCAGTGGGTGAAAAAGCGTGGCCGCGCCGACGCCGTGGCGGAATGCACTGTGCTCGGCGGCGTGACGCACGTCGAGGACGCGCTCGTCGAACTCCGCGACGCCCCGCCGCGCCAGCGCCCCGCGCGGACGGCGGGTTGACGACGGGGGCACCCGGCGTTTTCTTACGCTTTCCCCTCCATCCTCTATCCTTCTTCCCCATGGGTCGCCAGTGGCTTCAGGCAAAACGCGAGGTTGCCAACCTCAAAAAAGGTCAGGTCGTCGGTCGCTTGGTCAAAGAAATCATGGTCGCCTCCAAGCTCGGCGGCCCTGACCCGGCCGGTAACGCGCGGCTCTTCACCGCCGTCGAAAAAGCGCGCCGCGAGAACGTCACGCGCGACGTGATCGAGCGCGCCATCAAGAAAGGCTCCGGCACGGGTGACGAAAAACTCGTGCTCGAACACGTCGTCTTCGAGGGCTACGCGCCCAACAAGGTGCCCGTGATCGTCGAGGTGATGACCGACAACAAAAACCGCACCGCGCCCGACATGCGCCTGCTCTTCAAGCAGGGTCAACTCGGCACGAGCGGCAGCAACAAGTTCCTCTTCGACCACGTCGGTATCATCGAGGCATACAACGTCGACGCCGGGGCCGACCTGGAAGCGGCGGCCATCGAGGCTGGGGCGAACGACTTCGAACCCCTGACCCACGAGCAGAACGACGACGTGCCCACGGATGCCGCCGGCGTGCGCCTGCTGGCGGACGGCGGGGCGGTGCATTCCGCTTCCCAGTGGTTGACCGCCAACGGCTGGACGGTGGTGACCAGTGAGATCGGCTACGTGGCGAAGAACTACCCTGACCTCTCCGACACGCAGAAGGCTGAGACGGGCGCGTTCCTGCAAAAGCTCGAAGACTACGACGACGTGGCCCGCGTCTGGGCGGCGGTGAAGTAAATGGCTCTGCCCGGGATGCGCGCTCTGGTGTTGCTGTGTCTGCTGGGTGGCGTGGCGCTCTCTGCCCGCGCGCAGTCGAATCCGCCGCCCACAAAAATCCTCTTCGTGGGCAACAGCTTCACCTACGGCGGCAGCACGACCGTGCACGGGTATAACGCTGCTACCGTCACCGACGAAGCCCCTGGCGAATCGGGCGTCGGCGGCATCCCGGCGATCTTCAAGAAGTTCGCCGACGAGAGCGGCCTGCGTTACGAGGTACACGTCGAAACGGTCGGCGGCAAGGACCTGGAATTCCACTACCAGCATGCCCGCGACCTGGTCGCCCGGGATCAGTGGGACGCCGTGGTGCTCCAGGGCTACAGCACCGAACCACTGCCAACCGCGCGTGGGGGCAAGCCGGAGAACTTCCTGCATTTTGCGACCTTGCTGGAGAACGTGGTCCACCAGGCGCATTCCACCACGAAAATCTACCTTTACGAAACCTGGGCTTATCCGTTCGAGACCTACCCGGAAGACCCGGCCGACCCGCTGTCGTGGCGTCGCGCGATGTCCAAGGATTTGCAGGCCGGTTACGAGCGCGCCTTCTCCATGGCGGGTCATTTCGAGGCGGTCGCTCCGGTAGGTGACGCGTACCTGAAAGCCGCCGAGACGAAAGCCGTGATCAACCTCCTCGATACCGACCACAAACACCCGAGTGTCGAGGGATCGTACCTGTCCGCACTGGTGCTTTTTGAGACGATCACAGGGTCAGACGTGACGAAGCTGGGCACCGTCGAGCAGACCGCGCGCGATCTGGGTATCCCGTCCGGGACGGCCGTCGAACTCCAAACGATTGCAGCCGGAGAAAAGAGTCAGCCCGTGAAGTAGTCCGATGAGACTATTTCTGAACGTCTTGCTTCTCGCCGCTGGGTTCGGAACTGCCGTCGGAAGCCTCACCGCCCGTCTGCAAGCGTTGGCATCCATGCCGACGGAAGAGTTGATCGGACGGTTCCAGCAAGAATCAGAACAGACGGCCGGTGCCAATATGTCCATGTCGGTGGAGAGTTTCATCGGGGCTGATGCGCCGTTGAGCTTCGGCGGGGGGCTGCTGGGAGTGCCGCTGCCCAAGATTTCGCCGGTGATGCGCGAACTCGTCCGGCGCGGTTTGGCCGCGGTGCCTGCGCTGTTGGATCACCTATCAGATGCTCGGCCGACGAAATTATTAGTCGCCGGGAACCATTATCCCACCGGCTCGCGGTTCGGAGGGCAATTCTTCAACGAGGAATACGATTCGAAGGATTTCAACGTCAAAAAATTGCTCGCCGGTGTGCACCGCATCAACGCGGAGTCGCCAGGGGAGGACACGTTTGATGAATACCGGATCAGGATTGGCGACCTGTGTTACGCGGCGTTGGGTCAGATCGTCAACCGTCGCCTCAACGCCGCACGCTACCAACAAAGCGGGATAACTTACGTCAACTCGCCGGTGAGAACCCCCACGCTCGCCGCGGCGGCCCGCGCGGATTGGCAGGGAGTGACGGCGACAGAGTTCACGGCATACTTGGTCCGTGACCTCGAACGCAACGAGGATAACTGGTCCAACATGAGCATGCTGCAACGGTTGCTCTTCTACGATTCGCCGGAAGGAGCCGCGCAGGCCACCAAGCTGCTCGACCGGGGCGTCTACAACCACAAACCGGTTTCTGATCTGACGAAGAAGCTATGGGCAACCGCCGACGATCAGGAACGGGAAAAGTTGCTGGATGATTTCTGGTCAACGCACGACGAAAGCGCCCGCCACGCTGCCGAGCAAGCCGTGGTGATCGACAGCACGCCACTCACCCCGGAAGACATCGAGAGTTACCCGGAAGGTGCGGTGTTCCAAAAGCGCGCCGCCGCCCTGGCCGCCCGCCGCTTCCCGGCGGGAAACAAGACTCCGAGTTTCAGCCAACTTTGGCTGCCGTGCGGTGCCCAGTGCGAGGTGGTTGAAACGGTAGCCGCGCAACGCTCCGCAGTCATCGACGCGCCAGGCAAGATCGCACGTACGTGCCATGCGTTGAACACCAAAAATGCGCGCGCTTGCCGCCGCACCCCGGTGACATTGCTCTTGCGTACCACGCGCGCCACCGCCAGAGTGCTCTCCCGTTTTCCGTCGATGATCCCGCCGCTCCCATGAGCCTGCTCGTCCAGAAGTACGGCGGCACCAGCGTCGGCAACCCCGAGCGCATCCGCCACGTCGCGCGACGCGTCATTGACACCCAGCGCGCCGGCCACCGTGTCGTCGTCGTCGTCTCAGCCATGTCGGGCGTCACCGACAGCCTCATCAAGCTCGCGCAGGAAGTTTCTCCCGCGCCGACCGAACGCGAACTCGACGTGCTCCTTGCCACCGGCGAACAGACGACCATCGCGCTCCTGGCAATGGCAATCAACGCGCAGGGCGTGCCCGCCCTCTCGCTGACCGGCGCGCAGGCGGGCATCGTCACTGACGGTGTCCACACCAAAGCCAAGATCGCCAACATCACCCCTAAGCAAATCCTCGCCGCGCTCGACGAGGGC
>CAXUIU010000242.1:0-5957 GCA_964250955.1 uncultured Chthoniobacterales bacterium
GCGGTGATCATCGGCGGCAGCAGCCCGCCCATCGCTTCCAGCGCCGCGGCGGCGACGAACTGCCCGAACCCGAGGTGCGCCCCGACCCTGCCCCCGTCCTCGACCAAGAGGTCCGCGGCAATGAGACCACGCTCAACAAGAATATTGCCTGGCCGCGCATCTCCCGGCCCGAGGCGACGCCGGCAAGCTTCGGCGAACGCGCCACGGCCTACCTCCAGCGGCATCCCTTCATCATCTGGGTGCTGGTGCAGGCGACCGGCCTGGGCCTGATCCTGCTCGGCTACTGGGCCGGTTCCTCGTTCGGCGGCGACGACGAGGACCGCACCGCCACTTCCGACGAGCACCCTGGCGCCGTGTCCAAAGCCCCCGCCCCTGATCTGCTGGCCCGCGTCGGGATCAACGACCGCGCGCAGGCCGCCGCGAACTCCGCGCTCCACGCCGAAAAATCCGGGGACTTCGACGCCGCGCGGCAAACCTACGAGGAAGCCGCCTCCGGCCGGTTGCACCTTCCCGGCACCGAGTACCGGCTGGCGATGCTGGACATCGAGCGCCAGGACTTCGCCGCCGCCGACATCCACCTCAACAACTCGCTGACCGCCGGCGAGATGATGGCGAGCTGCTACCTCGTCAACGCCTGGTTCGCCGCCAAGAAGGGCGACTTCAACGATACCGTCAGACACCTTGCCCACGCCTCGCGGCTGGAACCCTTCAGCGGCAAATATCTCTTTTGCTACGGCGAGGCCCTACGCCGGGCAGGCAAGACCCAGGCGGCCGTCGAGACGCTCGGACAGGCGCTCGACCGCCCGGGCGCGCCGCCGGACCTGGAACTCATCGAGTTCAAGCGGCGGTTGGCGAAGGTCGAATCCGGCCAGGACGAGGCGTTCAATAAGGACCTAGCCGACCACCTTGCCCGGAAGCCCGTCGGCGGCGATTGGCTGCTGTTGGCCGCCGCGCAGGACCTGCTCCACGCCGCCTACCCGGCGGCGGCCGGCCATCTCGCCGAGGCCGCGCGCGGGTTGTCGCCCCACGCGTTCAGCGTGCTGGTGCAGGATTACCTCTTCCAGGGGTACGCGAGCCGGCCGGAACTCGCCGGGGTGCTGAAGGTGCCCACACCCGCGCCTTCGACCAAGCCGTTCGACCCCGGGACGTGGCCGTTCAGCGAGGCGGACCCGGCGACCTGGCCGCCGTTCCCGCCTGCGCTGTGATGCCCGGCCACTCGCGTGGCCTATTCAGAGAAGCTCCCGCCCGGGGACAATCAGCTTCTCCGTGCCGCAGAGCCGTTTGGAAAGGTCCACCGGCACGTCGAGCGACGCGTTGCCCCCGGCGGGGTCAATCTGGTAGCTCCACACCTCGAAGCGTTCCCAGCGGGCCGCCCCGTAGATCGTCGAGAACGCCCCATCCACGGCGTCCAGGCCGCCGGCGATCTTGATGCGGCCGATGCGCGGCTTGTTGAAGCGCGCGTCGAAGACGTGCCAGCCGCTGCTCAGGTAAACCTCGAAGTACGCGTGGAAGTCCATCGGCGTGCCGCCGTCCTGGTAGGCGATGTCGGGCACGTAGCCCGAGACGTAGCGCGCAGGCAGGTTGAAGGTCCGGCAGAGCGCGACCGCCGTGTGCGCGAAGTCCCGGCACACGCCGTAGCGTTGCGCCACGATGTCGGAGGCCGCGGTGTTCGGCGACCCGCTGAACTGCCGGTACTCGATGTGCGTGTGGACCCAGTCGCAGATCGCCTGCACGCGGGTCGCGCCGTGTTCGATCTGGCCGAAGTGCTCGAAGGCGAAGTCGAGGAGCTTGTCCGAGTCGCAGTACCGGCTCGGCAGCGTGTAGCGCAGGACGCTGTCGGGCAGCCCCTCGATGGGTACGGGCGGGCCGAAGCCCTCCGCGTTCTCGCGGGCCGAGGGCACCCACACGAGCGCGTCGTAGCGGATCGTGTTGAGACCCTCGCGCAGCGTGAAGCGGTGGATGATGTTGCCGTGCGAATCTTGGTACTCGAGCAACCCCTGGCGTGGCGCGGTGCTCATGCGCTCGGTCTCGATGAGTTGCGCCGGCCCCTGGTGCGGCTTGAGCGTGAGGATGATCGGCGCGGGGAACGTCGCCCGGTAGCTGATCTCGCAACCGGTGCGGACGAGGAGGTCGAGAGGCGGCGTGGTACTCATGGGTGCGAAAGGGCAGCGACGCGATCGAAGAACTCCTGGAACAACGCCGCATACTGTTCGTGGCGTTCTGGGTGGTACTGCACGCCGAAACAGTACGGGTAGTCGCGGCGGCGCACCTGTTCGATGATCCCGTCGCCGGGCGTCCACGCCTCGACTTCGAGTCCGTCGCCGAGGTGGTCGAGCGCCTGGTGGTGGGAGCTGTTGATGCGCTCGTAGCGCGTGTGCGCGGGTGCGGCGGACGTGTAGGCGACGGGCTGGAGGTTGCCGAGGCGCAGCTCGGGGGCGTTGTGACCCGGGATGTCGAGGTGCAGGGTGCCGCCGAGGGCGACGTTGAGCACCTGCACGCCCTTGCAGATTGCAAAGACCGGCAGCCCGCGCCCGGTCGCTTCGCGCGCCGCGGCGAACTCCCACCGGTCGCGCTCGGGCTGGGTGTCCTGTTCGATCACGGAGGGATCGGGCACCGGCTGGCGCAGGTGTTCGGCGGCGATGTCGGGCCCGCCCGTGAGCAGAAGCCCACGAACTTCCGGACCGAGGACAGGACCACCTTCCGGCATCGGCGCGTGGCGAGCGTTGTGCACGGCAAGGTCCGGCCGGTCCACGAACCAGCGCGCGAAGAACGGCTCGTCTTTCTCTCGAATCCAGGTGGCGACGGTCGGCATCGGCGGCAGCGGACCATCTCCGCAAACCCCGGTCAAGTCTAACCCGAAAAGCCAGAACAAAAGCCGCGACGAATAAGTAAGTTGCCCGCCGCGGACTGGGGAGTTTGCCCCATGTGTTCGCGCTGTCCTTTGGCACGTCGCGTGGTTCATACCTTTAGACACAAAGGAGGATCTTTTCTATGATGCAAACCCGCCACCGAATTGTTCTCGTGGATGACCACAGCGTGATCCGCGACCTGTTCAAGTACCAAATCAATCGCAGCGAACCGCTTCGCTACGAGGTCGTAGGCGAAGGTTCCACGGGCCAGGAAGCCGTGGACATTTGTCTGCTGAAGCGGCCGGACATGCTGCTGCTCGACCTGCTCCTGCCCGGGCTCAACGGCGTGGAGGTGCTCCGGCGTTTACAGCCCAAGCTGCCGCGGATGCGCACGCTGTTCTTCTCGGGGTCGATGCGCGCGACTCTGATCATGGAGGCGTTCGAACTCGGCGCGGCCGGGTTCGTGGGCAAGCCCCGCGCGTGGAGCACGGTGCTCGAAGCGGTGAACCTCGTGGCGGATGGAGGCAAGTATTTCGATCCGACCGTGGCCCATCTCGCCGGCCGGGCGGCGCGGCATGCCTCGCCCGAGGACCTGACGGGCCGTGAACGCGAGGTCGCGCAGTTGATCGCCGAGGGCCACAGCACCAAGGAGATCGCCGCGCTGCTGGGCGTCAGCGCCAAGACCATCGACAAGCATCGCACCCGCATGATGGAGAAGCTGCACGTCCACGACGCCGTGGCCGTGACCCGCTATGCCCTCCAGGCAGGTCTGACGACGCTGGAGTAGATTTCCTACGAACCCGACCGACCCGGCAGACCGAGGCGGTCTCGGGCTTCGACAAGCTTGGCGTAGAGGCCCTGTAAGCCTTCGGGGATGACCCGCGTGCCGGCGAGCGTCGCCATGAAGTTG
Organism: uncultured Chthoniobacterales bacterium; assembly: GCA_964250955.1. GTDB lineage: Bacteria > Verrucomicrobiota > Verrucomicrobiia > Chthoniobacterales > SZAS-18 > CAHJWO01. The sequence continues at coordinate 3,760 of CAXUIU010000242.1, forward strand.
TGGTCGCCCGGCCAGCGCGGCACGATGTGCAGGTGGAGGTGTTCGGCTAACCCCGCGCCGGCGCAGGAGCCAAGGTTGAGCCCAACGTTGAACCCTTGCGCACTTATAACCTCTCGCAGAAGAGTTTGTGCATCTTCGGCCAGGGTGAGAAGTTCGAGCTTTTCGTCGGCGGTCAGTTCACTCAGGTCCGCCGCCCGGCGGTACGGCACCGCCATGAGATGCCCGCCCGCGTAGGGGAAACGGTTCATGATGAGGAACCCGCTCTTGCGCCGCAGCACCACCAGGTGCGCGGCGTCGTCGGAGGTCTGCGCGGCCTCGCTCAGGAAGTCCGGCAAAGGACGCGGCAGCGCGAAGTATTCGACGCGCCAAGGGGCCCAGAGCGATTGGAGGTGTTCGGGCAGACTCACGATTTACCACCCTCTTGCGAAGCGCCCACCGGTGGCCGCAGCACGAGCAGCAACCATCCCGCCAGCAGGCAAAGCCCGCCGAACGGCGTGACGTGCACGAGCCACCATGGCCCGCCCGCCGCCGCCAGGTAAAGGCTGCCGCTGAAAAGTACGATCCCCGCGCAGAACAACCGCGCCGCCCACCCCGTTGGTGGCAGGCACGCCAGGATCAACAGCACTACACTGTGGGTCGCGTGGTAAAAGACCGCCTTCTGCCACCAGTCCCGTGCTTCCGGCCGCGCCGCGAACGCCCGCTCCATGCCGTGCGCCCCGAACGCTCCCAACGCCACCGCAAGCAATCCCAGCAGGGCCGCCAGCCGGAACGCGCGTAAAGAAGCGATGACCATGGTCGTCAGAAGAGGCTTGCCCAATCAACGCGCAACGGTCGGCCCAGGCGAGGCCGGGGGTGGCAGCGTCGGTACGTCCAGGCCGGTCAACGGCGCCGCGGAACTTTCCGGCGACGGCGCGGCGGCAGGCTTCGGCGGAGTCAGCTTCGCAAAGAACCGGGCCAGTTCTTTGCGGGTGCTGAACTGACTGAAATAAAAATCCTGCAAGCGCAGCTTGAACCCATCCGGGTCACCACACGCCTCCGCCCGGTCGAGTAGGCCGGCCGCAACGTCGTACTTGGCGTCGCGCAAGGCAATCGCGGCGGCGGTGAACAGCCAATCGATGTTCGGGTGCGGCAGGGCGAGCTGGCGGGCGAGTTCATCGGCGAATTCTTTTTCCTGTCCCACCTCGACCTTTGTCACCCGCAGGCACATCCGGTAAAAACCCTCCGCCGTCGGCTCGCGCAGGCGGTCGATGGCCTGCTGGATATGCCCGATGGCCGCCTGGGACTTGCCCGCGCGCCGCAGGGCCGAACCCCAGTAAAAGAACGTCCGCGCTTCGAAGGGATCGAGCTTGCTGGCTGTTTCGTAGTCGTTGCTACCCGCGCCACGGAACACCGACGTGCGCGAACTCAGCGTGGCCCGCAGGTTGTAGGTTTCGCCGAGGTTCTCCCCCTCGTTGAGCGCCTCGTTGAGCAGCGGCACCGCCCGGTTGTTTTCGCCGGCGAACGCCGCGAGCTGCGCGCGCTGGAAGGCCAGACCGCGCACGTGCTCCCCCGAAGCCTGCACCTTGTCGAGGTCTTCGGTCGCTTCCTTGAAGCGTGAGTCCTGAATCCCCGCCATCGCAAGGTCGATGAGCGTGGCGATCGCCGCCCAGAGGACCTGCGTAGTGAGCTTGCCGTCGTGGGTTGTCATCTCTGGCGCGGCGGGGGCGGCGGCCGGGGCGGCGACCTTTTTGACGCTGGCGCGGCCCACGAAGAAGCTGACAACGAGCAACGCGGCCACGCCCGCTTGGATCAAGACATTCACCCAGAGATTGCGCTGGGTGGCCGCTTGCTGACCGCGGCGCACACGTTCCTGCGCGGGCTCCGCTGCGGCTGTGCGGGGCGCATCTTGCGAGGTGCGAACCTCGGCGGTGGGCATGACGGGTGTAGCGGAAGGCTCAGCGGGGACAGACGGCGCATCAGGCGGCGCTTTCTCCACCGGCGCGGAGGGCGCGGGAGGCGTCGGTACAGGTTTTTCGGCGCGGGCTTCAGTGTCCTGGCGCTGGAACTTTTTGCGCTCCTTGGGGATCAGCGTGCGCTGGTCGGCCGTCGGCGCGGGCGCGTCGCCGGACATCGTGCGCCTCCATTACAAGAAATCATTGAACCCCGGAGGGCCGGCAGGTGCAGGCTTGTCCTTGCCAGCATTGATGTTGGGTGGATTG
>CAXUIU010000243.1:0-5943 GCA_964250955.1 uncultured Chthoniobacterales bacterium
CGACCGAGAGCACGCCCACCGTGAGCAGCACGTACACGAGGGCGCTGCCCGCCTCGCGGCGATGAGAGAGGGTATCCATGACTTGGAGCAACCATCCCAAGCAACCGCCAGGCCCCAGTGGTGGAACGGATCGGGATTCGCCAAAACACGGTAGTTTCCCCGATGCGCCGGTGAGTCTTTGTATGACAAGAATGTGCGCGCAGACTGGCGCGGGGTCTGCTTGGACAGGGCGGTCCAGCCTTTCTCCCTGTTCATGCCCTTCCTCCGGTCCTTTCTGCGCGCCGCCATCCTCTGGGTGGGCTTTTCGCTGCTGCTGACGGCGGGCGCGGCGCCGGCGCAGATCTCGGCGACCTACGAGGAACCCGACCTCACCACGCCGGTCTTCGACCTCAACCGCCTGGGCCTGGATGCCCCCTCGCGCAGCCGCCTGGCGAGCGTGCTGGCGGCGGGGTTGACGTACTACAACGCCACGCTCGACGCCAAGATCCTCGGCGTCGCCCTGCGGCTCGATCCCGCCAACCGCGACGCGCTCGCCGCCGCCGAGCGCCGCCGGAAGAACGAACTGCCCGACCCCCGGGCCGGCAACGTCACGGTCTACCCCACGGCGACGGTGGTGTCCTACCTCGTCGGCCAGTCCGGCGGCCTGCGTGCTCGCGGTGGAGCCGACAACGGCGCACTCGCCGGCTGCCTGAGCGACATCGCCGCCGACCTCGCCCCCGACAACGCCAACGCCCGGTACGAAAAGAGCGCCTGTGCCCGGCTGAACTTCGTCCCCGCCTGGGCGTTCCTGCGGCACCAGCCCGGGCCCGGCAGCGAGGCGCTGCCGCTCTTCAAACGCCAAGTCAGGATCAGCGGCCTGAGCGTCGTCGACCTGCCGCATGGTGGACGGACGGGCAAGGTGCTGGAAATCATCGTCACCGCCACCGAAGCGCGCGGCCAGCAAGAGGCGGGCGTCTTCACCGCGGTGCCGGTGGGCGACACCATGCGCGACGCGCTCCAGGAAGCATGGCGGGCGGTCAAGCTGCGCCACCCGGGCACGGGGGTGAACCAGCGGCTGATCCTGAACTTCGCCGACAACTCCCGGCGCAAGGACGGGCCGTCGGCGGGCGCGGCCTTCACGCTGGCGCTCTACACGCTCTACGATGCGCTGCGGTTGGCGGACGACGCGGCGATGACGGGCGCCATCGCCGTGGACGGACGGGTCCGCCCGGTCGGCGGCGTGCCGTGGAAAATCCGCGCCGCCCAGGTTGCCGGTCGTCAGGTAGTCGCCATCCCGAGGGAAAACGCCCGCGACGTGGACGACATGCCGTTTCTCTTCCCGGCGAACACGATGTGGAAGGTGCAGATCATCGCCGTGGACACGCTCGACGAGGCGCTGGCAGTCATGCGTGCGGATCGGCCGGCCAACGTGCAGGCGGCCCTGGACCTCTTCGCCACCATCCAGCGCCGGTTGGGCGAGGGCACCGAACGCCTCGGCGCGGCCCAGGTCGATCTCGCGCCCACGCTGCGGGAGGTCTTGCGCCTCTACCCCGGGCACGCCTCGGCCGCGGCGATGCTGCGCACCCTGGAGGGACGTACCCTCGGCACGCTCTCGGTCTACACGTCGCTCGACGAGCTGAACCGGTTCACGGAGTCCACCTTGGACGAACTGCACGACAAGGGGACGCTCAACAACACCGACGCCCAGGGACTCATGGCCGCCGCGGCGGGTCTGGACGCGTTGCGGCCCCGGCTGGACTTCCGCACGGTGGACCTCTGCAACGCCCGGGCGGCTTTCATGCGCGCGGCGGCGGCGTTCGTCGGCGGACGCGCGACGGCTCAGCGCACGGCCTTGGCCGCCGAGTTGTCCCGCTGTGTGGACGTAGCTGACGAGGTCGAGGGGCGGATGGCCTCCGACCCCGCGCTCGCCGAGGCGTTGCGGCACTGAGAGGCGGGGCGGAGGGCGCTGGACAAAGCCGGGGGCGTCGGTCAACGTCCGGCGGTTAAAATCTCCCTCGTCATCCACGGCGGGGCCGACGCCCGCGGGGCGGAAGCCTTTTCCGCCGAACGCCAGCGCGCCATGCGCGACGCCCTCCACGCGGCGCTGCGCGCGGGACACGAGGTGCTGCGACGCGGCGGCCCGAGCCTGGACGCCGTGTGCGCGGCCGTGTGCGCGCTGGAGGACAGCGGACAGTTCGACGCCGGGCGCGGTGCGTACCGCAACGTGGACGGCGGCTTCGACCTGGACGCCGCCGTCATGGACGGCCGCACGGGGGCGGCGGGTGCGGCGGCGCACGTTCACCACGTCAAGAACCCCGTGCGTCTCGCCCGCGCGGTCCTCGAACACACCGCCCACGTCCTGCTCGTCGCCGACGGCGCGGAACGCCTCGCGCGCGACGAGGGGCTGGAGTTCGTCGGCGACGAATACTTCACCCCCGCCAAGCACCACGACGCGCGGCCCACGGGCACCGTCGGCGCGACCGCGCTCGACGCGGACGGCAATCTCGCCGCGGCCACGAGCACCGGCGGCATCCACGAACGCCGCGCCGGCCGCGTGGGCGACACGCCCATCATCGGCGCGGGCACCTACGCCGACAACCGGTCCGGGGCGATCTCGGGCACGGGCCAGGGGGAATATTTCCTGCGCGCGGTGCTGGCGCACGACATCGCCGCGCGCGTCGAACACGGTGGCAGGTCGCTCGCGCAGGCGGCGGAAGCGGCCCTCCAAGAAAAACTCACGGCGCGCGGCGGCGCGGGCGGGGTCATCGGCGTGGACCGGAGCGGCGTGCCCGTGATGGTCTTCAACACCCCGACGATGGCGCGGGGTGCCCTCGTCGGTGCAGATGGTGAGGCGCGTGTGGCGCTCTTCGCGGACGAAAGGTAGATTCATGCGCACGAAAATCCTCCTTACTCTGGTGCTCCTCTGCATGGGAGCCTCCCTGCGCGCCGACGCTCCCGCCGCGCTCGACGTGCCTCCCAGGCAGGAACTCGCCCTCACGCTCCACGCCAGGGGAGTGCAGATCTATGAATGCCGCGCCGTGGCCGGCGACGCGGGCAAGTACGAATGGGCCTTCCAGGCCCCCGAGGCTGACCTCTTCGACGCGCGGGGCAACAAGGTCGGCCGCCACTTCGCCGGGCCGACGTGGCAACTCACCGACGGCGGCAAGGTCGTCGGCAAGGTCAAGGCCAAGGCCGACGCACCGGACGGCAAGGGCATCCCGTGGCTCCTGCTCGATCCCGTTGAAAAGATCGGGCCGGGCGCGTTGGGCGAAACGCTGAGCATCCAGCGCGTCAACACGGTCGGCGGCCAGGCTCCGGCGGAGCCCGCCGACGCATCGAAAGCGGGGCAGGTTCGCCGCGTGGACTACACGGCCACCTACCTCTTCTACGTCGCCAAACCGTGATGACGGCCGACACCCGGCGGCGCACGCGGCTGCAATGGGCTGCGGTTCTCGTCTTGGCGGTAGGTTTGGGGGTGAGCGGCTTCCTCTTCTGGCGCGCTGGCCAGGCCGACCTGGCGGGCGGCGACGAGGCCGCGCTCCGCGAGCAGGAACAGTCCCGCGCCTACGAACTGGAAATGCAAAAGAACGTCGGCCCTGTCGGCCTGCTGATGAGTCGCTGGTCGGAGTGGCTCGGCTCGCCGCCGGGCGTGGCCGTCGAGGTCGCACTCGCGGCAGCCCTCGCCTCCGGGGCCTGTTTCTTCCTGGCGACGCACCCGCCACCGCGTGGAGAATGACAAAAAGCGACCGGCCAAAGATGCCGCGCGGCGCGAAAGTTCCTCCGACCCTTGCCTTTCGCCCCATGCTGATCCCACTTTTCTCCCGCCGGCCGGTCGCCGGTGTGTGCGCCGCCATTTTTCTGACCATGTCTGCCCACGCCCAGGACAGCCGGCGTTTCCACTACCCGGACACAGCCAAGGTCGACCACACGGACGACTACCACGGCACGACCGTCGCCGATCCATATCGCTGGCTGGAGGACGCCAACTCGCCACAGACCCAGGCGTGGATCGAAGCGGAGAACAAGGTCACCTTCGATTACCTGCGCCACCTGCCCACGCGCGACGGGATCAAGCAGCGCTTAACCCAACTCTGGGACTACGAGAAGTACGGCGTGCCCTTCAAGGAAGGCGGCCGGTATTTCTTCGCCAAGAACACGGGGCTGCAAAACCAGAGCGTTATCTACACCGAACCCTCGCTCGACGTTGCGCCGATCATCGTGCTCGATCCCAACGAGCTCTCGGCCGACGGCACCGTGTCGCTCAGTTCCTACGCCATCAGCGAGGACAGTCGCTACATGGCTTACGGGCTGAACACCTCCGGCTCGGACTGGATCGAGTGGCACGTCAGGTCAGTCGCCTCCGCGCAGGACCTGCCCGACGTGCTCAAGTGGTCGAAGTTTTCGGGAGCCTCGTGGACCAAGGACAGCAAGGGCTTCTTCTACAGCCGCTACGACGCGCCCGACGAGAAGACCCAGCTCCAGGCGGTCAATTACTTCCACAAAATCTACTACCACACCGTCGGCACCCCGCAGGACCAAGACCCCCTGATCTACGAACGCAAGGACCAGAAGGAGTGGAACCTCACCGGCGAGGTCACAGACGACGGCCAATACCTGATCATCGACGCCCAACAAGGCACCGATCCGAAGAACCGGATCTTCTACCGCTCGCTCAAGGACGGGGTGACGGGCGGCGCGCCGGTCGTCGAACTCCTGCGCAACGCCGACGCGCACTACGCCTTCGTGGGCAACAACGGTGCCAACTTCTACTTCGCCACGAACCGCGACGCCGAGCGCGGACGGTTGGTGTCGGTGGACAGCAGCGCCGATCCCGCTGCTGGCGCGCCCGCGCTGCACGAGATCGTGCCGCAGGCAGAGGAGACGCTGGAGAACGTGCACTACGTTGGCGGCCGGTTCGTCGCCGAGTATCTCAAGGACGCGCACGCGCAGGTGAAAGTGTTCGACGCGGACGGCAAATTCCTGCACGAGGTGGCACTGCCAGGCCTGGGCACGGTGATGGGCTTCGGCGGCAAGCCGAGCGAGGAAGAGACGTTCTTCGCGTTCACCACCTACACCGCGCCGCCGACGATCTTCCGCTACGACGTGAAGACCGACGCGCTGAGCACGGTGTTCGCGCCGAAGGTCGCTTTCAACCCGGCTGACTACACGAGTGAACAGGTGTTCTACCACTCGAAGGACGGCACGCGCGTGCCGATGGTCATCTCGTACAAGAAGGGGCTCAAGCGCGACGGCCAGAACCCGACCGTACTCTACGGCTACGGCGGATTCGACATTTCGCTGACGCCCACGTTCTCGCCGGCCAACCTCGTGTGGATGGAGATGGGCGGCGTCTACGCCGTGCCCAACCTGCGCGGCGGCGGCGAGTACGGCGAGGAGTGGCACCTCGCCGGCACGAAGGAGCGCAAGCAGAACGTGTTCGACGACTTCATCGCCGCGGCCGAGTACCTCATCGCCGAGAAGTACACGTCCACGCCGAAGCTGGCGATCCGCGGCGGCAGCAACGGTGGTCTGTTGGTGGGTGCGACGATGACGCAGCGGCCCGACCTGTTCGCGGCGGCGCTGCCGGCGGTGGGGGTCATGGACATGCTGCGCTTCCAGAAGTTCACGATTGGCTGGGGCTGGGCGTCGGATTACGGATCGTCGGACAACGCGGAGCAGTTCAAGTCGCTATATGCCTATTCACCGCTGCACCACCTGAAGCCGGGCGTGCGTTACCCGGCAACCCTGGTGACGACGAGCGACCACGACGACCGCGTGGTGCCGGCGCACTCGTTCAAATTCGCGGCGACCTTGCAAGCCGACCAGGCGGCGGACGTGCCGACGCTGATCCGCATCGAGACCAAGAGCGGCCACGGCGGCGGCCGGCCGACCACCAAGCTCATCGACGAGTATGCGGACGCGTGGTCGTTCCTCGCCGACGTGCTGCACATGAAGACGGAAGGC
>CAXUIU010000244.1:0-5920 GCA_964250955.1 uncultured Chthoniobacterales bacterium
CGATGGTACACCCGGCCCCGCGGCCTTCCAAAGTCTTGATTTGTCGGATTCCCGCTCTTGGTGCGCGTTGGTCCGACACGATGGGGCAGCACTGGGTCGGCCACCTGCGCCGACGGCGCATCGTCACCGTCTGGTAGGGACGCATCTCCGAGGCGTCCCTGATTTAGATTGAGGCCCCCTAGTGGCGCAGGCGCCAGCAGAGATTTTTCAAGGCCAAAGCGCCCGAGCTAATTCAGGCGGCGGTCTGGAGCGGCTCCTTATCCGCCGGCGCGTCGTCCTTGGCGGTCCAACGCTCCAGCATCGCTTGGAGTTCCTCGATCTTCAGCGGTTTGCTCAGGTAGTCGTCCATGCCGGCGGCCAGGCAGCGGTCGCGGTCGCCTTCGAGGGCGTTGGCCGTGAGCGCCACGATGGGCGTGTGCATGCCGTTGGCGTTCTCGCGGCGGCGGATTTCCCGCGTCGCGCCGAAACCGTCCATCTCGGGCATCTGGCAATCCATCAACACGAGGTCGTAGGCGACCTTCCCGGTGGCTTCGAGCGCCTCCTGGCCGTTGGCGACGGCGTCGGCGCGGTAGCCGATCTTCTGGAGTTGGCGGATGACGACCTTCTGGTTCACATGGTTGTCCTCGGCCACCAGGATGTGCTTGCCCTTGCCTTTGGCCGGACGGGGGGCGACGGCGACGCGCCGGGTGTGGCGCTGGATGGGGCCGGCGGCCTTGGCGGCGAGTTGTTGCGCAAAGAGGTCGCGCAGGGCGGAGCGTTTGACCGGTTTGCTCAGGCACGCGGCCACGTCGTTGCGCCCGCCGACCGTGAAGGTCGCCTTCTGGCCGGGGGCCAGGAGGATGATCACGCGTGCCGGGGCGATCATCGGGTCATCCTTGACCGCGGAGGCGAGCGTCGAGCCGTCCAGGCCGGGCAGGCTCATGTCCGCCAGCACGAAGCCGTACGGCTTGCCCTCCTCGGCGGCTTTCTTGAGCGCGGCGAGGGCCTCCTTGCCGTCGACGTGGGCGGCGGCCTCCATGCCCCAGGCGGTGAGTTGTTCGCGCAGCACCTCTCCCGTGCCGGCCGAACCGGCCACCAGGGTCCGCACTCCGGCGAAGCTCGCCACCGTTGGCTCCGGCGTGCCTCCCTCTTCTTCCAGCAGGATTGGCTGCTTGGGCAGGAGCACCGTGAACCAGAACGTGCTCCCCTGCCCCGGGCCGCTTTCCACGCCGATCTGGCCGCCCATGAGTTCGACCAGTTGCTTGGAGATCGCCAACCCCAGCCCCGTGCCGCCGTACTTGCGCGTCATGGAGCCGTCCGCCTGCACGAAGGGCTGGAACAATCCCCGCACCGCGTCCTCGCCCATGCCGATGCCCGTGTCGGACACCTGCACGCAGATCTGCGCGTCCCGCGGGGTTTCTTGCAGCTTGGCGACGTGGACAAGCACCTTGCCCTTGGCCGTGAACTTGATGGCGTTCCCTACAAGATTTACCAGGATTTGCCGCAGCCGGCCCGGGTCGCCGCGGAGCTGGCGGGGCACGTCTTCGAGGACGTGGCAGGCGAGGTCGAGCCCCTTGGCTTGCGCCTTCTCGGCGAGGAGGTCGACGGCTCCCTCGACGGTGGCCTGCACGTCGAGGTCCAGTTCCTCGAAGTCCAGCTTGCCGGCCTCGATCTTGGAGAAGTCCAGGATGTCGTTGATGATGGCCAGGAGCGAGTCGCCCGAGGTGCGGATCGTCTCGATGTACTCGCGCTGTTCCTCCGTGACGCTCGTGTCCAGGAGCAGGCTCGTCATGCCGATGACCCCGTTCATGGGGGTGCGGATCTCGTGGCTCATGTTCGCCAGGAACTGGCTCTTGAGCGTGGCGGAGCGCAGGGCCGTGTCGCGGGCCTCGGCGAGTTCTTCCTCAATGCGCTTCCGCTCGGTGACCTGCTGATGGAGGATGCGGTTGGTCTCGGTGAGTTGGGCGGTACGGTCTTTGACGCGCGTTTCCAGGTCCTCCTGCGCTCGGCGGACGACCTCTTCGGCGTGCTTGCGTTCGGTGACATCCGCACTGGTGCCGATCCACTCGCGTACCCGGCCGTCGCCTTCGAGCACGGGCACGCCGCGTGTCATGAAGTGCCGGTAGGAGCCGTCGGCCATGCGCATGCGGTGCTCGTTCTCGTAGACCGTCTTTGTTTCCAGCGCCCAGCGCCAGAGTTCGGCGGCGCGCTCGCGGTCGTCGGGGTGGATGACGTTCATCCAGCCGTAGTCGCGCATTTCCTCGAAGGGCTGGCCCGTCGCCGCGCGCCAGTCGGGCAGGTCCTGGGTGATGCGGCACTCGGCGTCGGCCAGCCACACGATCTGCGCGCTGGCGGCCACGAGCGAACGGTAGCGCTGCTCGCTGCGCAGGGCCGTCTCGCGGGCGCGCTTCTGGTCGTCGATGTCCATCGCCGTGCCGAACCACTGCACGATCTGTCCCTGGGCGTCACGCATGGGCATCGCGCGGCTCAGGTGCCAGCGGTAGGAGCCGTCCTGACCGCGGCGCAGGCGGACCTCCGTCTCGTGCGCCTCGCCGGCCAGGAGCGCCTGCCGCGCCGTTTCCAGCGGGCCTTTCTGGTCGTCAGGGTGCATCGCCTGCACCCAGCCGCCGTCGCGTGACTGCTCGATGGTCATGCCCGTGAACTCGTGGAAGCGGCGGTTGAAGTAGTCGATCTTGGCGTCGGGTCCCGCCGTCCAGACGATCTGCGGCACGCTGTCGTTGGTGAAACGGTGGCGCTGGACGGCGCGGGCGAGTTCCTCTTCCGTGCGTCGGCCCTCGTCGATCTGGCGCTTGAGGGCGCGGTTGGCGGCGCCGAGTTCCGCGGTGCGTTCGCGCACGCGGCTCTCCAGTTCGTTCTGGGCGGCGCGCAGTTCCTGCTCGATGCGCTGGCGTTCGTTGTTCTGGCGGCCGAGGTCGCGGTTGCTTTGGGCGAGTTGGGCGGTGCGTTCGCCGACGGCGCGCTCGACGCTGGAGCGGGAGTCCTCGATCTCCGCCTGCTGCTCAGCCAAGGCGTGCATCGCCTCGTCGCCGCGCCGGCAGCCGAAGATCAGGAAAACGTCCTCGAACACCACCCAGGCGACATGTTCGAGCGCACGCCAGGTGGTGTTGACCGCTCCCACGCCGAACACCGACGCCGGCCAGTACAGCCCGCGCACGAACTGGTCGGCCGCCACCACCACCGACGCCGTCGCCAGCACGCGCCAGTCGCGGTAGAACGCCAGGAACGCGAGCGAGCCGAAGATATGGAAGTGCATCTCCGTCCGCCCGCCCGACAGATGGATGAACAGTCCCGAGAGAAGCATCTGGCCGACGGCGACGACGTGGCGGGTCAGCGGCCAGTGCGAGCGCCGGAAGATGCAAAAGAGTGGCCCGCCCGCGAAGAGCGCCCCGAGCATCGCGGCGACGACGAGTTCTAGGTTCAGCCCGCCGAGGTAGGCGATGGGCGTGTGGCGGTTGGACCATTCGGCGAGCGCCATGCCGGCGAGCCATTCAAGCACGAACAGCACGGCGAACATCCGATCCTTGCGCCGCGCCAGGGAAGCGCGTTCGCTGCGGTAGATTTGTTCGCTGCGCTGCTTGATGAAAGCGGTGTCGGCTTGCATGGACAACCAGGGCGGACGGGCACACCGCGCCACCGGTTTAAGAAATAAGAAGCAAAAGCCGTTCCAAAATATGGTGAGTGGCGAGATGGAGACGCGGCGAGGCCGCCGTGGCGGGTTGCGGGGTCGCCTGACGGCGACGTTGCAGGTTGCGATGTGCCCTGCGGGCACGTTGTCGGAAAGCAGACAGAAAGCTCCCTTCTGCCAACGTCGCCGTCAGGCGACCCCGCAACCCGCAACCCGCCACGTGCGCAAAGCGCACACCGCAACGCCGCGCAGCGCGGCCCCGCCTTTTCCACTTGCCCGGTCCGCCGGGTTGCCTAAACTCTTGCGATGCTTCCCGTCGCTGCTCCCGAGGCTCCCCCCGGCCAGGCGCAGGCGGTCCTAGGGTCCGGCCGTCCGCTCTATCTGGAAACTTTTCGCTGGATGCTCCTTGCCCGCACGCTGGAGGAGAAAATCGCCAGCCTGTACCGCGCCGGCAAGATCAACGGCGGCGTCTTCCTCGGCACCGGCCAGGAGGCGCTCAGCGCGTCTCTGGGCGTGTCGTTGCGCAAGGGCGATTTCTTCGGCCCGCTCATCCGCGACATGGCCGGCCGGCTGGCGTTCGGCGAGCCGGTCCTCGACTCTTTGCGGACCTACCTCGGTTCGCCGCTCGGACCCATGCGCGGGCGCGATGGCAACATCCACCGCGGCCGGCCGCGCGAGGGACTCTTTGCCATGATCAGCCACCTGGGCACGATGGTGTCCGTGGTGGCCGGGGCGCTGCTGGCTCGGCGGCTGCGCGGACAACTCGACGGGGTCGTCGGGGCGACGTGCATCGGCGACGGCGGCACGTCCACGGGAGCGTTTCACGAAGGGATGAACATGGCGGCCGTCGAACGACTGCCCCTCGTCGTCGTCGTGGCGAACAACCAGTACGCCTACTCCACGCCCACGCGCCGGCAGTACGCCTGCCATGACCTCCTCGACCGTGCGGTCGGGTACGGGTTCGCCGGGCACACGGTAGACGGCACGGACCTCGGCGCGTGCCTGGACGTGGTCGGCAACGCCGTCGCGGCGGCACGCGGTGGCAGCGGCCCGCAGATGATCGTCGCCAACCTCCTGCGGCTCACCGGCCACGGTGAACACGACGACGCCTCGTACATGGACCCCTCGTTGCGTGCGTCGGCGGTCGGGGGGGATTGCCTGAAGCTCGCCCGCCAGGAAATCCTCACCCGCGGCTGGGCTGACGCTGCCGGCCTCGACGCTTGGCGCGCCAAGGCCGTCGCGCAGATCGACGCCGCGCTTGCCACCGCCCAGTCCGAGGCTCCGCCCGATCCGGCGCGCGAGGACTGGTCCGCTTTGAGCACGCGCAATCTGGCCGATTTCCCGGCCTGAAGCAGGCCGTCCGGCGGGTTCGTTCCCTGCCCTCTTTTGTTCTCCCCCATGAGCGTGACCTATCTCGAAGCCATCCGCGAGGCCCAGGCGCGTGCCCTGGCCCGCGACGAACGCGTTTTCATCTACGGCCAGGACGTGGGCGTCTTCGGCGGCGCGTTCAAGGCGACGAAGGGATTGTCCAAAGAGTACCCCGAACGCGTCCTGGACTCACCCATCAGCGAGGACGCGCAGGTCGGCCTGGCCATCGGCGCGACCGTGGAGGGGATGCGGCCCATCGTGGAGATGCAGTTCGCGGACTTTTCGAGCGTGGCGTTCAGCCAGATCGTCAACCAGGCCGCGACGCAGTTCTGGCGCACGCAGGTGCCTTGTCCGCTGGTGGTGCGTCTGCCCAGCGGCGGCACGGCGGGCGGCGGGCCGTTCCATTCGCAGAGCGTGGAGGCGATCTACGCACACTACCCGGGCTTGATCGTGATGACGCCAGCGACCGTGGAAGACGCCTACCACCTGCTGCTCGCGGCAGTCGAGATCGACGATCCGGTGATCTTCTGCGAGCACAAGTATCTCTATTATCACCTCAAGGCCGACGCCCTGCCCACCGGCGAGCAGCCAGACCTCCCCGTCGGCAGAGCCCGGGTCGTCCGTCCCGGCCGCGACGTGAGCGTGGTGACGTACAGCGCGAGTGTCCACGAGGCGCTCGCCGCCGCCGAGACCCTCGCCAACGACGGGATCGAGATCGAGGTCGTGGACCTGCGCACGGTCAAGCCGCTCGACACGGACACCGTGCTCGCCAGCGTCGCGCGCACCGGCCGCCTGCTCGCGCTCGGCGAGGCGATGCCGTGGGGCGGCGTGACGGCGGAAGTCGTCTCGCGCGTGGCGGCAGAAGGTTTCCACCTGCTCGACGCCCCGCCCCGCCGGCTCAACGCCCGCGACACGCCTGTCCCCTAC
>CAXUIU010000245.1:0-5378 GCA_964250955.1 uncultured Chthoniobacterales bacterium
AGGAAAAGGAGCTTCGGCCGATGGCTGCCGTGGACAAGCTCAACCTGTGGGGCGGTCGGGGCACCGTGCGCGCGGCGACCATGGGCGCAAGCAAGCCGCAGGGCTGGCAGATGCGGCGCGAGCACAAGACGCCGTGCTACACGACACGCATCGAAGATGTGCCGCGGGCGACGATCTAAACCGCGCGGCGACGTCGCAACGCCACCATGCCCGTGCCCGCGACGCCGAGGCCGAGCATGGCCCAGGTGGACGGTTCGGGCACGGTGTTGATGCTTACGTTGTCGATGCTGATGTTGGAGGAGTTCGTGTAGTTAGCCAGCGCCGAGTTGTTGTCGTCGGCGAAGGTCAGGGTGATCGGGGCGGTCGCGCTGGTGACGGTGAACGTGTCGGTGTAGTTCTTCCAAGTCGAGGTGGCGGCCGTCGCGTTGGCGGGGTTGGTGACGGTGTACTCGGCGAAGTTCAAGCCGCCCGAGGCCACCCCGGAGAGCAGCACCAGCGCGCCGCTGGTGCCCCCTTTGCCGTTGCCGACTTCGTTGTTGATCCAGAACGAGAGGTTGTACCTGCCCGGGGCCAAGGTGAAGGTCTGCGTGATCGAGTCGCGTTTCGGAGTGAGGGCCGCCCCGTCTCCGAGGAAAGCGGCGTCGTTCGCGTTCTGGGAACCGTCGAGGTCCACGACGTAGGTGCCGTTCTCTGCCGGGGGCACCCAGGTCTGCGCGCCGCCGTTGGCCGCCTCGTACACGTTGGCACCCGTGCCGTTGCCTACCTGGGTGGTCCAGCCGGTGATCGCCGTCGAGCCGCTGCCGAGAGCCCCCGTGGCGGTGTGCTGCTCGAAGCTGCCGTTCTGAAAGGTTTGGGCGTGGGCACAGGTTGCCGCGCACCACAGGGCGACGGCGGACAAAGAGACGAAAAGGCGAGCTTGCATGGGATGGAGGAAGGGAATGGATGAAGGCGGACATTTGGCCGCTTGGCAAAAGCAAGAACCTTGCCCGTCGCGCATGGCATCTCTCCGGCCACCGCACGACAAAGGGCAGACACGCGGCTGAGAGCATCTAAAAGACCGAGTGCTCTAATAGAATGGCCTGTAGCCAAGCCGCAAGGCGGTAGGTTCCGGCACGCTCTTTACGATCAACGCAGCGTTGTGACAACGAGTCAGTAGCAACGCATTTTCCAAACACTCTCTAAAGTTGGCATAGATTCTGTGTGCGCCGAAAATGGTAACAATCATCGTGCCAAAATTTGTATTGATTTGTTACTACACAGACAGGTAACCGAAAATACTTTTCTGTAAAAATTATGCGCTAGCCAAAGCTGGGTCTCACGTTTAAGAAATGCGACCGCAAAACGGTAACTAACACAACTTAGCATTCCCCCTCATGAAGACCCTGTTCTCCTCCCTCGTCACCACCCGTAATCTCCTTCTGGTCAGCCTCGTCGGCTTGGCCTTCTGCCCGGCCATCCAAGCTCAGACCTACACGACAGCCGTGGTCATCCCCTACAATCCTTCGGCCCCGGACAGTAACTTCAGCGCCCCGGCGGCGAGCAGCAACACTACAACCTACACCGTACAGACCGGTTCCGACGCCACCAACTTCTACGCCAACGTTTCCGCGCCGGTCCCATCCACGGACATCAGCGGCCTTCAGTTCGCCAACATCTACATCACGAGCGCCGGCCACACCGACGGCCTGATCTTCTCGGTCGGCTCCAACGGCAGCACCAGCATCTTCGATTTGAACTCGCAGACCCAACTTTCAATGACTGCTACCGCCGCTAGTGGCGCGGCCGGCAGCGTGGCGACCAACAACATTTCCCTGTCAGTGCCGTTCTCGTTCCTGGAAAGTAACCCGTTTAACAATGGCTTCGCTGTCGCCCCGGGCGACCTCGTGCGCATCAGCTATTCGCAGAGCTTCGGCTACACGTTCGTGGGCGGCAGCGGCAACTACCCGGTGCCCACGCGCCTGGGCGGCCAGCTTGCGCCGGCGGCCGGAGTGCCCGAACCCTCTACTTGGGCCGCGATGCTCGGAGGTGTCAGCTTGCTCGGCTTCGTGCGTCGCTTCCGTCGAGCCTCGGTAGCCTGAGAACATTCCGACGGACTTTGATGTTCTAGTTGCCCCGCTCGCGCCTCGTGCCGGGCGGGGTTTTTCTTGGGGGCAGTGTCTTGGCCGCCTTTGAGGGGCAACCCGCCGAGGTCGTTCGCGTCTCTATTTACACTTCTGCTAAGTCCACGTCCAGCCGTGCCGTCCTCCGAAGGTCCGACACGAGCTTGAACGCTTCCTTGAGCCACCCACGTGCAAGGTCCACGTGGCCGCTCACCGCCTCGCCGCGCGCGAGATCGCAGTACACGGCTGGCACGGGGAAGGGAACCGTCCGACGGCTTCCATGAGGATGCTCAAAGCGCGCTTGAAGCCATCTAGGTGACGCGTAGCCGTGGCAAACAGAAGCGGCCAACGCGGCTCCTGGGACAGGGCGTCGCAGAGCAGTCGAGCCACGTCGCGAGTCCCGGTTGGTAGACGCGAGTCAATCTTCTTGGCACTTGGCGGCGGTAGCACCGCAAGTAAAACGGTGGCGCTCGCGGCCCCCGAGTCGGTGCGCCGCCGACTTTTACACCCTCACCAGCGCCGGCCCCATCCCGTCAGCCGATTTGGCGTGGACGACTAACGGCGCATCGCTCAGCGGCGCAAAACAGCGTTTCCAGTAATGGTAAGCGGCTCCCACCGTGTCAAAGCGTAGGGGCCTGATCCTCGGGCCGACGAGTTCCACGTCGCCGTCGCCGTTCTCCCACCTGATCTCGAACGGGACCGGGTCGTACATGGGGAGGTATCCGCCTAGGCGTGGATAGTGGATGCAGCGGGCACGGCGTGCGGGCGCTGCCGCTTCGTTTCCGGGTTTGGTTGATGCCGCCACTTAGAGCCGCTCCAGCGGCCAGGTTCTCTACCAAACAGTGAGAGGAGGCATCTGAGCCGAGAGTTGGCCTGCCGCCCACGGAGCTTGGGCTGGGTACTGTGCGCGGTGACAGGCGTAGCGCCATTCAAGAGCGTCCTGGCCTGCTGGATGAGTACGAACCGGCCAAGGAGAAGAGAAGGCGACTGATCCAGCGGCGGCTCCGGTAAGCATAAGACACACACTACGCAGGACCACCTACACGCCCTGCTAGGAGCAATTATCATGCTGTAACCAAATGGTCTTCCGTCTTCCACAGAGTAAACGAATCCACAAAAAATTATCGACCCGTTTTTTATGACCATCCATGCGTCCAAATTCTGAGAAACGACGGATTAGCTGCTGCAACTTAGAACCCCCTAGAAATAAATCCTTGATGAAACTGCCTTCCCTTGTCGCCGCCCTCGCCGCCAGTGTGTGCCTGGGCCATTCCGCCTCGGCCTACGTAGCCACCACGGGCCTTGATCTGGCCACCAACGCCACCGGTGGCACGCCAACTGTCGGCACCGAGTACACGGTCACCGGCGGTGACTTCGCCAGCTACACTCCCACCAGCCCCAACGATCCGACGATCACCGGCAACGACTTGGCCTTTTACCGCTTCACGGCTGACACGACGGTCAACTCGTTTAGCAATGGCACCTTCTTGGTCCTGGGTACCTACGAAATCTACTACGACCTGAACCGCGACGGCGTGATGGAGGCCGGCGAACCCACCGTGTCGATGGGCAACGTCAGCCTGAACGTGTCGCTGACCTCGACGACCCCGTTCCCGTTTGGCTCGATCAGCGGCACCCTGACGCAAACCAGCGGCCCGTCCGTGCCCAACTTCGCCGCGCTGCCTTCGCCGGCATCGGTCAACGGCTTGTTCTTGGCGACCAACGCCAACGGTGACGCGCGGTTTGAGGCGACGCTGACCAGCGTGCCCGAGCCTTCCACCTGGGCGCTCTTAGGTCTTGGTACGGCTGGTGCGGCGGCGGTGGCGCTGCGCCGGCGGCGGGCGGCCTGATCTTGCCTTTGGATGACTGAGGGTAGGCGTCTGTCACTCCATCAGCGCCTACCCTTGTCTTCCTGATGGTCGCTAGAACTCCTAGGACCACGGCTCGCTTCGCGTTTTGATCCTGACTCATGATTTCTTCTTTACTACGTGCGCCCCTTGGCACGGTTCTCTTGGTTTGTTTGGTCGGACTGGCTGTGCCCGTGTGGGCATCCACCGACCTTGACACCGCTGCGGCTGTTCAACTCGTCCAAGCACAGTTGCCCAAAGGCACCAGCCTGTTCCAAGCGGATGGCGAGACGTTGGGTCGGGCGGTTAGCCGCGCCATCCTCGGACATCGCGCGCAGGCTCCCACCATCCTTTCGGCTGCGCTGACAGACGGCGG
Source organism: uncultured Chthoniobacterales bacterium (assembly GCA_964250955.1). Lineage (GTDB taxonomy): Bacteria > Verrucomicrobiota > Verrucomicrobiia > Chthoniobacterales > SZAS-18 > CAHJWO01. The sequence goes on from CAXUIU010000245.1 coordinate 4,323, forward strand.
CAGCGCAAAGGGCACGAAGAACAAGGATGCTCGCCAGCGGTCCTGCGACTTCGTAGTGCGCGTCGTCAAAGCCGCGTTGTTCGCCGCACCCGAGCAAGCCAGCGCACTCACCGACACGGCGGCAGCCCTCTATCCAAACTGCGCGGATGAGTTGACGGCCCTTCTCCGCTCGCAGGATCAGCGTGTGTCGGCTTACGACTATAAAGATCGGTCTGACTACAAGGACCGTACCGACTACAAGGACGCCGCAGACTACAAGGATCGGGCCGGCGCGCCTGTGGCGGGCATCAGCGATCTGGGCGCGGGGTTAGGTGACCCAGGCTTCGGGGTAGGTTTTGGTCCCGGATTTCCGGGTGCGCCGGGCTTTGTGGGCAGTGCGCCGACCGGTGGCTTCGCCTTGCCGCCAGTCGCCTTACCAACTCCAGGTAGCGCGGCGGTGACCTCCGTGGTCAACGAGTAGGCGGTAACGGTTGTGCTCTCTTGTAGCCCACCCGCTGATCCTCAAAGCCGACGCAAGATCATCTTGCTCGCCAAAGGCTTTACAAACAATGGCACACTGGATATTTCCACCGTTCCACTTGGCTGATTATCCGGTGGCCAAGAACCCTTCGACTGTCCGCTTGCACGAACGCTCCGATGAAAGCCGCTCTTCGTTCCACCCTGCTCTTGGTTCTCTGCCTGAGCTTGTCGTCGTGCTGGATCCCCGAAAGCTTCACGGCCACGCTGAATATCGACAAAAACAAGTACTTCAAGTTTTCCTACGAGGGTGTCGTGACTTACGGATTAGCTTTGATGGCGATCAAAGACAAAGGACCACTCTCCGCCAAGGATGAAGCCGACTTCAAGCGCGGCGAAGCCGACCTGTTGAAGTCCGGGGCCAAGAGCGCGGAGTACCTGGGACAGGGGCGCTACAAGATCTCCTTCCAGCAGGAAGGGAACGTCGAGAACAACAAGAAAATCTTTCTGGACCTGGTGCAGCTCCAGGTCGGCGACGATGGCAAGATCACCATGCTTGGCGCGGACATCGACGACAAAGCCCGCCAGGAACTGACGCAG
>CAXUIU010000245.1:5388-5918 GCA_964250955.1 uncultured Chthoniobacterales bacterium
CGCAGGCGAACGCCAAGATCGACGGCAAGCTCAAAGTAACGACGGATTTGAAGGTGGTGGAACAGAACGCCGCTTCCACGCCTTCTTTGGGAGGCTGGATCGGTGCGTACGAGTGGCACGTCACGCTGGATCAGAAAGCACGTCCCAAGATGGTCTTGCAGCCTTGATGGTGCGGTCGTCCGATCAGTAGGCCACCTTGAAGGCCGGGCTATCTTCCGGCCGCATCCGGCGGCGGTCGTAGAGCCGGGTGGTGGCGATGTTGGCATGTCCCAGCCACTCCTGCACCTTGGCGATGTCGGCTTCGTGGTCGAGCGCGTTGGTGGCCGCCGTGGCCCACAACGCGTGGGGACCAAAGCCGCGCACGCTGATGCCCGCCGCGGTGTAGTGGCAGACCACCGCCGCGTACACCCCACCCGGCGTGAGGGCCGCGTATGACAGTTGGCGCGTTGCCGAGGCGCAGCTTGCCAGTTCTGGCAGCTAACTTGCACGGGAGTGGCAGGGAGCAAGCAGAGAGGCACGGCGCTGCACCC
>CAXUIU010000246.1:0-5888 GCA_964250955.1 uncultured Chthoniobacterales bacterium
CGGCCGGCGCGGCGTCGCTGGCGGGGATCGTGGCCGCGCAGACCCGGGGGGCCGTGGGCTTCCGCCACGTGCCGTCGTACGACGCCGCGCAGCCGCCCTTCAAACCCCTGGACCGCACCGAAACCGCCGCCAACCCTATCCCGCCGCGCCTGCATGCACCCGGCCCCGTGCCTGTCCCGCCGCCGGTCGCCGCCCCGTCCACCCGCATCCGGGAATTTGGCCAGACGACACGCGTGGTGCTGACCGGCCCCGTGGGTCTGCGTCCGGGCACGACGCTGCCGCCGGTGCGCTTCCGCGTCAGCGGGGGGTCCAACGTTCTGGACCCGACGACCTTCCTGGTCGGGGTACGTGCGGAGGACGGTGCGCCGCTGGTCTTCCGCCAAGGCACCTCGGGCAGCGCGGCGCTCGACGAGTACGCGCGCGGCTATCTGGCCAGCGTTGCGCTCGAAGCCGGGATGCCCGGTACCGGCCCGACCTGGGGAACGGTGACCTTCTACTGGGGCAACGACGTGTACCAATAAGGTCGCGTCTGCCTCGCCGCGTTGCGCGGCGTTCCAAACCAAGGTAGGGATGAGGGTCCGAGGCAGTCCCTGGATTTTTCTGCTGCTGGGAACGTTCCTCCATCCAGAGGAAAATTAGGGGCTGCCTAGGAACCTCATCCCTATCGATCAAGACGACCGGCCACTCGCGCGGCCTGCCCGGAGGACAACAGGCTTTAACCCATGATCCGCGTCCACCTGACGGTTCTCGTCTTTTTGTACCTGGCGGCGTTCCTGCTGGTCGTCGGCGCGTCAGCTTGGCTCGACGCCCGCCGCCGCGCACGGCGGACCCGGCGCGCGTTGCATTTTTGGTTGCGTTGCGCGATATGTGGGCTTGAATTCGAGGACCGTACCGAGGCCGTGTTGCCGGTTTGTCCGCGTTGCGGGCGTCCCAACGAACGGGTGGCCGTCGATCCTCTCTAACCCCTGACGTTTCTTCCTTTTCTCTTTCTCCTATGGGCATGTGGATCGGCCGCAACCGCAAAGCGCGGGTCACCTACGGATTTGACGAAATCGCCCTCGTGCCCGGCTCGGTGACGATCAACCCCAACGAGGTTGACACCACCTTCCTGATCCCGCGCCGCGACGCCGAGCCGATCAAGCTGCAAATCCCCATCCTCGCTAGCGCGATGGACGGGGTCGTGGACGTGCCTTTCGCCATTGAGATGGGCAAGCTCGGCGGGCTGGCTGTGCTCAACCTCGAAGGCGTCCAGACCCGCTACAAGCACCCGCAGGAGGTTCTCCAACAGGTGCTCGAAGCCGATAAGGCCGAGGTCACCGGCCTCTTGCAGCGCCTCTACCAGGAGCCCGTTCAGGAGGGCTTGATTGCCATGCGCGTCAAGCAGATGAAGGAAGCTGGCGTGGTTGCCGCCGTGTCGTCCATCCCGCAGAAGGCTGCGCAGTACGGCCGCATCGCGCAGGAGGCGGGCGCGGACGTGTTCGTCGTGCAGAGCACGGTGTCCACGGTGCGGCATATTTCGACCGAGTACCAGTCGCTCGAACTGGCGAAGTTCTGTCATGACGTGAAGATTCCCGTCATCGTCGGCAATGCCGTCGGCTACGACGTGACCCTCGAACTCATGGACTGCGGCGTGGCCGGCGTGCTCATCGGCGTCGGTCCGGGCGCGGCTTGCACCTCGCGCGGCGTGCTGGGTCTGGGCGTGCCGCAGGTGACGGCGACCGTCGATTGTGCCGCCGCGCGCGATGCCCACCACAAGAAGACCGGCCGCTACATCCCCATCATCACCGACGGCGGGATGCGGACAGGCGGCGACGTGTGCAAGGCGCTCGCCTGCGGCTCGGACGCCGTCATGATTGGCTCCCCCTTCGCCAAGGCGCAAGAGGCTCCCGGCCAGGGCCACCACTGGGGCATGGCGACCCCGCACGCCAACCTGCCCCGCGGCACGCGCATCAAGATGGGCACCACGGGTCCGCTCAAGCAAATCCTCTTCGGTCCCGCCAGCGTGGACGACGGCAGCGAGAACCTCGTCGGTGCGATCACGACCTGCATGGGCAACGTCGGCGCGGCCAGCATCCGCGAATTCCAGGAAACCGAGATCATCATCGCCCCGTCCATCAAGACCGAGGGCAAGCTGTTCCAGACTGTCCAGAGCGTCGGCATGGGCACGCGCTAATTCGGAGAGGCAAGTTCTATGTTTGATCGCCGCGTTGTCATCACGGGCCTGGGGGTCGTTTCGCCGATTGGCAACGACCTGAAAACTTTCTGGCGCAACCTCCTGGCCGGCGTCAGCGGCATCGGGCACATCACGGCGTTCGACACGACGGACTACGATTGCAAGATCGCCGGCGAGGTCCGCGACTACAACCCCGCCCAGTATTTCAACAACCCCAAGGACGCCCGCCGCTCCGACCGTTACACGCAGCTCATGATGGGCGCGGCGAAGATGGCCTTCACGGACGGCGGCATCGATCTCGCCACCGTGGACCTGACCCGTTTCGGCTGCATGCTCGGCAGCGGGATCGGCGGCCTGTCCACCCTGGAGACGCAACACACCATCCTCATGAACAAGGGCCCGCGCCGGGTGTCGCCGTTCATGATCCCGATGATGATCTCCAACATGGCGAGCGGGCTCATCAGCATGGAGTACGGCCTCCAGGGGCCGAACATCTGCCACGTCAGCGCGTGCGCCACGGCGAACAACGCCATCGGCGAGGCGTGGCGCGTCATCAAGTTCGGCGACGCCGACCTCTTCCTGGCCGGTGGCAGCGAGGCGAGCGCGATTCCTTTGGGGATCTCGGGCTTCGACGCCATGAAGGCGCTCAGCAACCGCAACGACGAACCCGAGCGCGCCAGCCGCCCCTTCGACAAGGACCGCGACGGTTTCGTGCTCAGCGAGGGCGCGGGTGTGGTCGTCGTGGAGGAACTCGAACACGCCAAGAAGCGCGGCGCGCGGATCTATTGTGAGTTGGCCGGCTACGGCCTGAGCGCCGACGCCTACCACATGACCAGCCCTCTCCCCGAGGGCGATGGCGCGGCGCGCTGCATGCAGATGGCGATGCGCCACGCCAAGGTGAACCCCGAGGACGTGGACTACATCAACGCCCACGGCACGAGCACGGGCATCGGCGACGTGTGCGAGACCAAGGCCATCAAGAAGGTCTTCGGCGAACACGCCAAACCGGGCGGCCTGATGGTCTCCTCCACCAAGTCCATGACCGGCCACACCCTCGGCGCGGCCGGAGCCATCGAGATGGCGGCGTGCGCCCTGGCGATCAGAGATGGCCTCGTGCCGCCGACGATCAATCTCGATCACCCGGACGAGCAGTGCGACCTCGACTACGTGCCGCACAAGACGCGCGAAAAGACGGTGCGCGTGGCGGTGAACAATTCCTTCGGCTTCGGCGGGCACAACGCGACGCTCATCGCCAAGGAGTTCGCGGACTGATGTTGTCCAATAAGGTAGGGATGGCTCTCCGAGCCAGTCCCTATTTTTTCTGCGGCTTATCTATCGTCGCGGTAGTGCTTTCGGTAGAAACATTCGGGACGGCTCAGCAAGCCATTCCTCCTTTGGAACAAACGCTCCCACCGCGGCGGGAACCTCCTCCCCTACCCCTGCCGCTGCCCGCGCTGTCCGCCAACGAACCACCTGCCGACGCGCCCGAGTCGATGCCCGACTCGACCGACCGCGTGGCCGACGCCCGTTCCCGCCGCGGCGCACATCTGACCACCCTCTTCCGGGCGGCGGGCCTGGACTACCCGGCGCGCGAAGTCTACCTGCGGGTCTTCAAACGCGAGGCCCGGCTCGAACTGTGGGCGCGCTCCCACTCCGCCCCTGCTCCGTTTCGCCTCGTGCAAACCTACCCGGTTTTGTGCGCCTCCGGCGGTCTCGGCCCCAAACGCCAGGAAGGCGACGGGCAGGTGCCGGAGGGCTTCTACACCGTGGACCGCTTCAACCCGCGCAGCCTCTTCCACGTCTCGCTCGGGCTGGACTACCCCAACGCCGCCGACCGCCTCCTGACGACCGACCCGGAGCACCCCGGCACCGACATTTTCATCCACGGCAACGCGCTTTCCGTCGGCTGTCTGGCGATGGGCGACGCCGTCGCGGAGGAACTCTACCTCGCCGCTGCCGACGCCCGCGCCCGCACTGGCAGCGTGCCGGCGGTGCATATTTTTCCCTGCCGGATGGACGAGGAGAGTTGGCGGACCGTCCTCGCGCCGCTCTGGGCTGGCCGTCCATCCCTGGAGAAGCTTTGGCGTTCTCTCCGAGCGGGTTACGACCGATTTGAGCGCACGCGACAGGTGCCCGCCGTCCGGGTGGACGAGGGCGGCGACTACCAAATGGACTGATCTTTGACAAACTTTTTCTCTGTTGCGCACGACCACCCCCTGAGCTATCTGCGAATCCGCACCGACCCACGGCCTAGCCTGTTGGTGCTGAAAATACCAAAATACGCATGTTACTTCCATCCATTCGCTCCCTGAAGACCGGCTCCCTGCTGTTCGCCACCTTGGCGGCAGCCGCGTTCCCTGCTTTCGCGGGCGATACCGTCACGACGACCTCCTCCAAGGACAAGAACCCGGTCATTGAAAAACCGGTCACCGAACCCCGCTTCTTCGTCGACCTGATGGCAGGCGGCGAATTTGACTCCGCGGTGACGAGCTTCATCTCCAACGGCAACGGCTTCCTGCCGGCGCGTCCCGGTAGCCCCGGCCTGGGAATCAGCAGCTCGAACATCCAGGCCCGCGACTGGAGCGAGGCGCACGACCCGGCCGTGGTCAACGGCCGACTGGAACTCGGCTACAAGGTCAAGCCGTACCTGAGCCTATTCGTGGGCTTCACCTACAGCCATTCGGGCGGTGACAGCCGGGCCGACGTGGGTTTCGTGCGGACGACGAATGCGGCCGGCGCGTTCCGTGACGACGCGTTGTACGCGGGGGTCGGCCAGTACCAGGCTTTCGCGGGCCGTGCGGGCTTCAAGATCACCACGCCGCGCACGATCCTCGACATCCTGCACATCCCGAGGGCCATCAAGCCGTACGCGAGCTTCTCGGCGGGCGGCAAGTACCTCGATTCTCAGTACATCCGCTTCTTCACGGATAACCCGGCCGTCGTGGACACGGGCCGCCTCAAGCTGTACGACGACTCGTGGGTGTTCTCGGTGGAAGGCAACCTCGGCTACGACCTCCAGTTGACCCGCAACATCGACGTGATCCTGGAGAGCGGCTACGGCTACGACACCGCCCCCGAGCACGGCAACCTACCCGTCGCCGGCGTGGACCGCGTGGGCAGCCGGGTGTACTCGACCGTCAGCCTCGGTGCGAAGCTGACCTTCTAAACAACCGATCCTAAGTTTAAGGCGGCTGCTCTCTCGGGGGTTAGCCGCCTTTTTCGTTTTTCACCCCTCGCCTGGCACTGCTTCCAGGTAGCGCGTCCACGCCTCCCAAGCTTCCGGCCAACGCCCGGCATCGGCGGCGGCGAGAGCTTCGAGGTAGCGGAGGTACGCCGGGCTGCCCGGCCGGACGGCCCCGATGTGCAGGGCCGACCACGCGCCGGCCTTGTCCCCGGTGTCCGTCAACGCGTGCGCCAACCGCCGCGCCGCCCCCGCGTCACCCGGTGAACCCGCCACGGCGGCGCGCAGTTCGGGCAGGGTGCGGCGTTCCGTGCCGGAGGGCTCGGGCGGCACCACGGGGTGCGGGGCGAACTGCGCGGCGACCCGGCAGGCACGTGCCGGCTGGCCGATGGTCGCACAGGCCCGCGCCCAGCACCGCCAGCCGGACTCCTGCCACGCGGGATGGTTTTCCATGAAGGCCGCCAACGTCGGCGGATCGTTCGCCCAGAGACAAAACAGGTGGGTGCGCTGGGAAGGATCGAAGCGCCCCAACGC
>CAXUIU010000247.1:0-5854 GCA_964250955.1 uncultured Chthoniobacterales bacterium
GGCAGCTTGGCCCCGGCTTATACTTTAGACCACACGGAGGTTTTGCCCATCCATGCCGCCGAAATGGACCGTGACTACCAGGTCCTTGTCAGCCTGCCGCTTTCCTACCCGCAGCAGCCCGACCACCTCTTTCCCGTGGTGTTCGTCACCGACGCCGACTACGCCTTCCCGGTGCTGCGCAGCTTGGTCTGGCGCTTGAACGACCACGGCCACGGCCTGGAGGAAGCCGTCATCGTGGGCCTCTCCTACGCCGTGGGTGAGACGCCCGAGTACAGCCACCGGCGCGACTACACGCCCACAGCCAATGGGGACAAGGACGCGGTTTCCGACATGCCCGGCCGCCCCGTGAAGTACGGTGAGGCGGAAGCCTACCGCCAGTTCATCGCCAAGGAGGTCATCCCGCTGGTGGCCAGCCGCTACCGCGTGGACACGCACCGCAAGGTCTACATGGGCTTTTCCTACGGCGGCCTGTTCGGTGCGTACTGCCTGCTCACCGAGCCGACGATGTTCGAGCACTACGTGCTCGGCAGCCCCTCGCTCTGGTTTGATCACAAGGTGATGCTCGACCGCGCGCAGAGCTTTGTGCAAACCCACCAGGACCTGCCTGCCGACGTGTACATCGCCGTCGGCGGCTACGAGACGCTCAAGCCGCAATCGCACGACAAGCACTACCAACATAGTGATGACCTGGTGCGGGACGCCCAGGCGTTTGCCGAGATTTTAGTTTCTCATCGCTACCCCGGCTTGAAGATGCGGGTGCAGGTGTTCGACGGAGAAGACCACCAGACCATGGCTCCCATCGTCTTCACCCATGGTTTGCTCAACACTCTTGGGTCAACGCAATGAACGAGAAAATTAGGCGCCTTTTCTTTGGCGAGCGCCAACCAAAAGGATGTCCACCCCTTTTGCCCCTTGATAGCCACACCGTCTAACCACACGCTCCAGTCAAATGACCATGATGACGCGGCGCGGTGACAGTTGGTGAAATCCGCTCAGGTGCTACCAACCAGAAGCCTGACCACGCGCCTGAGCAGACAGGGTCTGGCAGAGTCAAATGCCGCTCGCCTCGTGCCATGAACGAAGACCCGGAGACCAAGCCGCTGCGTGTGGCGGTTCGCTCACTGGTGCCCGCCGACGCAGCCGCTTACCGTCAGGTCCGCCTCGACGCACTCGCAGAGATACCGCTCACCTTCGGTTCGCACCCGGAAGACGAACCGGACCTCGTCCAGACGGCGGCCAGACTCGCCGCCAGTGATGATCGCTGTTTCTTCGGAGCGTTCCAGGGCGAGCAACTCGTCGGTATCATGCGGCTTTCCCGCTACGAGGCCGCCAACGAGAAACACCGCGCCTACCTCGACGGGCTTTTTGTCCTGCCCGCTTTTCGGCGTGATGGCTGCGGCAGAGACTTGGTACGCGCCGCCTTGAACCGGGCGGCCGGTCTTCCCGGCGTCCGCCGGGTCAACCTCTCGGTCGTCGCCCAGCAAGAAGCCGCCATCCGTCTCTACCAGTCGTTTGGGTTTCGCGTGTACGGCACCGAACCGGAGGCGTTTTCCAAAGGCGACTGGTTCTACGACGAGCACCTGATGACTTTGCCGCTTTCCTGAAGCAAGCACGGTCCGTACGCCCGTGCTAGATAGCAGGAAAACGCCGCCGTGTTTTCCCGCCTGCCCCTGCCGCTGAAAATCCTGCTGTGGTTCTTCGTGAACCTCGTCGGGCTGGTGGCCGTGTGCGCGTTGTTGTTCAACGCGGAGTACCACTTCAACAGCGATTGGCTCTTCGCCCGCGGCGCGCGGCAGCGCGTGGACGCCCTGCGCGCGTTGCTCGTCGACGACCTCAACACCCAGCCCCCCGACGCCTGGGCGGACGTGGTCGAACGCTTCGCCGACGCCTACCGCGTGCGCGTCGCCCTCTACGACGAAGCCGGCCGCCACCTGCTCGGTTTCGACGACGAATTGCCCGCAGAAGTCCGCCGCCCACTCCGTCTCTGGCCGCACACGCCGTTGCGCCGCGGCGACCAGCAAGCCCTCGTGCGCACGGGCGCGCCGACGCGTTACTGGCTGCTTTTCAACGCCACCGTGGACAACCTCCAGGCCGGCGGCACGCTCGACCTGTCCGTGGTCGCCGAATCCTCCAGCGCCGGCATGGGCGGGCTGATCTTCGACCCGACGCCGTGGGTCTGGCTGGCGGTGGGCACGACGGTGGCCTCGGTGTTGTTCTGGCTGCCGCTGCTGCGCGGGGTGACACGCGCCATCGCGCAGGTGACCGCCGCCGCGCGCCGCATCGCCGAGGGCCGCTTCGACACGCGCGTGCCCACCCACCGCCGCGACGAACTGGGCACCCTCGCCGCCGCCGTCAACGGCATGGCCGCGCGCCTCGACGGACTCCTGCGCGGCCAGAAGCGGTTCCTCAGCGACGTGGCGCACGAACTCTGCGCCCCCCTGGCCCGGCTCCAACTCACCCTGGGCATCATGGAACAACGCGCCACCGATGACGACGCCCGCCGCTACGCGCACGCCGCGACCGAGAAGGCCGCGCAGATCGCCGCCCTAGTCGACGGGCTCCTGTCGTTCTCGCGCGCGTCCCTGGCCGAGGGCGGCGTGCGTCTGACCGACGTGAACGTGCGCGCCGCTGCGGCGACGGCCGTGCGTGACGAGACGGGCGGCGAAGACGTGCGCCTCGACATCCCGCCCGCGCTCGCCGTGCGCGCGGATCCGGAACTCCTCGCCCGCGCGTTGGGCAACCTCCTGCGCAACGCCCTGCGCTACGGCGGCGGTGCCGGGCCGATTCTCGTGCACGCCGGAACCCCGGCGGCCGACGGCACGGTGGCGATCTCCGTGGCCGACAGCGGACCAGGTGTACCGGCGGAGGAACTCCCGCGGATCTTCGACGCGTTCTACCGCGTGGACGCCTCCCGCACGCGCGACACGGGCGGCGTGGGGTTGGGATTGAGCATCGTCAAATCGTGCGTGGAAGCCTGCGGCGGCACCGTGGCAGCGCGCAACCGTTCAGCGGGCGGCTTGGAGGTGACCTTGCGTTTACCGTCCGCGAATGGCGGCACCTAAGCGGTTGGTGGCTCGCTCGCGTTGATGGCGTCGATGAGCAGGCGCATCCGGCCGAAGTTGCGCCGGTTGGGCGTGAAGATCAGCCGCGGCAGGTCGGCCAACTCCGGTTCGTTCTTTTCCTGGCGCAACGCCGCGCCTTGCACGAACCGCCCGCTGCGCAAAAGGTCGCCGAATTGGTCGTTGAGAGCCTCCACCGTCGCGTCGGTCAGCTTGCGCGCCAAACGGATGATCATCTGCTGGCCCACGTAGCGGCTAGACTGGTAAACCTTGTAAAAGCCAACCGTCTCCGCCACGGCTTCCTCCACGTCGCGCGTCAGGCGGAACAACGAGAAATCCTCCTCCGAAATCAACCCAAGTTTGAGCAGGTGTCCGCGCATGAACGCTTCCCACGTCTCCCAGTAATGGCCGTTCGGCTCATCGACGAGCACGACGGGGATCATCTTCGCCTTGCCGGTCTGGAGCAGGGTGAGCACCTCGAAGCCCTCGTCCATCGTGCCGAACCCACCCGGGAACAACGCGATGGCGTGGCTCTCCTTCACGAAGTTGAGCTTGCGGGTGAAGAAGTAGTTGAAATTGATGAGCTTCGGGTCGCCGTTGATCGTGAGATTGGCGCCCTGCTCGAAAGGTAGGCGGATGTTCAGCCCGAAGGAATGCTCGGCTCCCGCGCCGCGCTGCGCTGCGCCCATGATGCCGTCGCCGCCGCCGGTGATCGTCATGAAGCCCTCCTCGCTCATGCGGTGCGCGTAACGCTCCGCCGCCTTGGCCTCGGGAGCCTCGGGGTTCGTGCGCGCGCTGCCGAAAACGGAGACCTTGCGGAACGGCCGGTACTTGGCGAAAAGCCGCGCGGCGTAGCGCAATTCCTTGAGCGAGCGGTTGTACATCTTCAGGTCCGCGACGCTCATGCGGTCCTGCGCCATCTTGAGCACGGTGCCAACCATCTCCTCGATCAACTCGGGCGAATGGTCGTAGCCCCATTGTTTGACCAACTGCCGGACCGCCTCGTTGATGGTCGGGTCGGGCGTGGGCGGCTGAACCTGCGTGACGGGCGGCGTTTCCTCGTTCTCCCCGGGCGGGAATTCTTCTGACTGCACGGGCGCAGTTTAGCGCAAAACGCGCGCTTTGCACCCAAACCTTCTCCGTCAGCGTCCCCGCCCACCAGTGCGTCGAAGCGCCGCCAGCCAGGCAGCACGCACGGCAGGGGCTTTGATTCCCTTGGGGTATGGCGTGGGGGGCTTGGGGTCACCGCCGGCAAAGACCGGGTTGAGCGTTTCCGTCCCGGCCACCGTCTCCTTGCCGCAACGCCGCCCCCGGCGGAGGGCTAGTCCGCCCGCACCACGACCGGCGTGCCCAGCCTGACCTTCTCGTAGAACATCGGCGCGATGTCCGAGGGCATCCGCACACAGCCGTGGCTGGCCGCGTAGCCGGGTAAAATCCCGACGTGCATGCCCACGCCTTCGCCCGTCAGGCGCATGAACCACAGCATCGGCGCGCCCTCGTAGTGGCAGCCGGCGGGCGCGGCGTCGATCTTGGAAGAGATGCCGCTACGCACCACGCGGCCGGTGTGGTCCACGTAGTTGCCGTAGATGTTGGACATGTGGGAGCGGTCCTTCTCCATGATGTGGAAGGTGCCTGCGGGCGTCGTGTGCCCGGCGCGCCCGCTGGACACGGGCGAGTCGATGGCGACGGCGTCGCCAGCCATCAGGTAGGCGCGCTGCCGGCTGAGGGAGACGACGACGTGCGCGTTCTCCGGGGTGACCTGGTCGTAGGTGGCGCGGTCGATGACGGCCGGGGCCTGCGTGGGGTTGATGAGGGTGGCCGCCGGCTTCTGCGAGGAGCGGAAGAGGAAGAAGCCTCCCTGGCGCGGCGTCGGCGTGGGCAGCGGCGTGGGCAGGGAACGTTGCGCGAGGGCCGGCGTCGCGGCGAGGCAAATCCCCAGGGCCAGCAGCACGGCGGCAGGGTGGAGGCGGGACCAGGCAGGAAGTCTCATGGATGGACGGCGGATGAGGACCATGATAAAAGGCAAAAGGTAAAAGGCAAAATGCAAAAGGCAAAAGTGCAGAGCAGGAAGTCGGCCCTCTTCCTTTTGTCCGCGGCTTTTTGTCTCTGGACCTTTGCCTTCGGCCTGCTGCCTTTGGCCTCCGCCGACATCCAGCTCCCCGCCAAGGGACGCACGCGCGGCGAGCGTGAACAGCAAAAACTCTCCCGGCGCGTGTCCCCGCCGCCCTCCCCGATGGCCACGAGCGTGCGCCTGGAGCCGGGCGGACGGGCGGAAGTGGTCCTCCAGGCCACGGGCGCACTGGGGCGCACGGTCGAGTTCCTCCTGCGTACTCCGCCGATGCACGGCGCGTTCGAAGGCGCGCCGCGGCGCTTGGACCAGAACCGGGTAGTTTTGATGTACGTCCACCGCGCGGCCGACGGTCCCGGGCGCGACCTTTTCACCTTCGCCGCGCAGGCCCCGGGCACGCCGGTGTCCGCCGCCGCGACGGTGGACCTCGAAATCTCTGACTCCGCCCCGCCGACTGTCTCCGCGCCCGGGTCTGCCAGCGCCCCCGACCTCGCGGCGACCCCGGCCGACCTGGACTTCGGGGCGGTGGAAGCCGGCCGATCCACGGGCGTGACCCTCACGCTCGAAAACCGCGGCGGCCTCGCCAACGGCCGGCTCGAACCCCCCGCGCCGTGGACCGTCGAGGGAGACGCTTCCTACAACCTCGGGCGCGGCGCGCGGCAGGCGTTCCGGGTGGTGTTCCGGCCGGCGGGGGAGGGGGCGTTCGCCGAGACGCTCCATGTGGCCG
>CAXUIU010000248.1:0-5854 GCA_964250955.1 uncultured Chthoniobacterales bacterium
GAGTTAACCACCCTCTACCAGCAACTCAACGCCGAGCGTGGCAAGCTCAAGCCCGGGTCACCCGCCGTGGGGGCGTTCAACGCCAAGGCCGCCAAGTACCAACAAGGCATCACCGCACTCGCCGCCGAGAAGGCCAAGCTCGACGCGCTCGACAGTGCCACCAACCGCAACGCCGATGCCGCGGACGCCCTCGCCAGCCTGCAAGCGTCGGCGGCGGCAGGCGACTGCGAGGCGTTCGCGGCGCCGCTGCACAAGGCGTGCGACCAGTACCGCCAGACGCCGTCGTTCCCGGCCATCGCGGCGCTCGCGCGTACGACCTTGGCACAGGCCACGGGCGACAAGGTGGCCGCCGGGTTGAAGGACAAGGCGGCGAAAACCGCGCGGGCGGACTTCGACAAGACCACCCACCAGATCCAGGGCATCGTCAACCAGGTGCCTCCCGTCGTGGCCAGCGTTCCCGCCGGGGCCGAGACCTACCACTACGGATACCACCCCGGCGCGAGCAAGCCGGACTTCAACACCGAAAATCTCCAGGGCACGCGAGAGTTGTGGAAAGGTCAGTACGTCAACATGGACGAGGCCCCGGGAGTTTTCTACCGTTCGGCCGACTGCGAGTTCAACCCGCAGACGAAGTATTTCTACACGAGCCGCAACGTGCCCAAAAAGCGTCTGAGCGACGGGGAGTACAAGGAGTTGACGCGCTTGTACCATCTCCTCGGCCAGCAGGAAAAAGCCCTGGCCGACGCCGCGCCGCCTGCCGGGCAGGCGGAACGCGTCGCGGCTGACCTGGCGACGCTCAAAGCGCAGCTCGACGGCTACGCGATGAAGTAAGGCGGGTCGCTGGCGTGATGTTGACGTGCTGGGATGCCGTGTCCATGCTGGGAACCATGAGCGCGACCCTGGAAGCCCCGCCGTCGGGGGAACGGCGTTTGATGACGGCGGAGGAGTTCGACCGACTGCCGATGACGGACGACGTGGACCGCTGGATCATCGACGGCCGGCTCTACGAGAATCCCATGACCCTGTGCAGCCATCTCCACAGTGAGACCGAGGTAAACATCGCTTTCCACCTGAAACTCTGGATTAGGCAACAAGCGATCCCATCAGGACGAGTGTTCGGCGGGGAAGCCGGGTTTTGCCTGCGACGCGAACCACTCACCAAAGTCGGTATTGATGTGGCTTACGTCACGACCGAGCAAATGGCTGCCACCTTGCCCGGCGCGTCATACATCGAAGGCGCGCCGCTGCTCGCTGTCGAGATCATGTCACCTTCGGACGATTTCGAGGGTACCACGGACAAAATTGAGGCTTACCTGCAAGCCGGCGTCGCACTCGTGTGGCGGGTGGAACCGGCGTTGAAGTTCCTGACGGTCTTCCGCCCGGACGCCGCGCCGCGCGCGTTCGGAATGGGTGACGAACTCACCGCCGAGCCGCACCTGCCCGGCTTCCGCTTGGCGGTGGCGGAGATCTTCGCCTGATGAAAGTCGTGCGTCTTTTCCTGTTGGTCGCGTTGGTGGCGTGGGGTACCGCCACGGCGCGGGCGGAAGGGCCGGTGACCTTCACGGTGCACGCGGTTGCCGACCATCCCGGGCCGCGCACGCGCACCTACCTCGGCTTGACGGTCGGCGCGGACGGCAAGGCGGAGAGCACCCAGCTCGTCGAGCCGCCTCTCCTTGACGGAACGGCGGTCCAGTTCGCCTCGCTCGACTACAGCCCGGAGGGCAAGCCTGTCATCATGATCGTCCTGACCACTGCGGGCACGAAACGCTTCGAGCAGATCACCCAGGAGCGGGCCGGGCAGGAACTCGGCTTCGTCATCGGCGGCCAGCTCTACGCCCTGCCGCGCATCGTCGAAACGATCCACGGCGGCAAGATCGCCATCAGCGGCACCTTCACACAGCGGCAGGCGGGCAACCTCGTCGAACGCCTCAACGCCTCGCTGCCGGCGGCCCGGGATGCGGAGAGATGAGCACGTTCCGCCGGCTGCTTCTTTGGGTGTTCTTGCTCGGGGCCGCGTCCGGTCTGCGCGCCGGGGAGGGGACGTTCGAGATCAGGGCCGTCGCCCCGCATCTCGGCTCCACCGGCAACGAGTACGTGCTCGACGACGGGGGCGGCGACCCCGTGAAGCTCTCCCTGGGCTCAGAGGTCTTGCTCGACACGACGGCCCTGGCGTCCGCCGAGGCGAAGGGTGAGGACAATCAATGGATGATCTCCGTGGAGTTGACCCCCGCCGGCACCCAACGCTTCGGCGAGATCACCGCGCGGTTCCTCAACCGCCGGCTGGCCATCCTGATCAACGGCACCTTGCGCTGCGCACCGGTCGTCAATGCGACGATTACCGACGGCAGCTTCGAGATCAGCGGGGCCTTCACCGAGGCGGAGGTCAAGGCGCTCGCCGCCGACCTGAACGCCGCCGTGGCCGCCAAGAAAGCTCCGTCCCCCACGCCGACCGCTACTCCAAGCAGTCCGTGATCGCCGCCAGCATGGCACGGATGGTTTCTTCCGTTTCGTCGCCCATGTTGGAGAGGCGGAACGTCTTGCCTTTGAGCTTGCCGTAGCCGCCGTCGAAGACGAGGCCATGCTTCTTTTTCACGCGCCCGATCCAAGCGGCCACGTCGATGTTCCGGTTGTTAGCGACACACGTCAGGGTCACCGAACGGTAGCCCTCCGGCGCGAAGAACTCGAAGCCTTGTTCCCTGACCCACGCGTGGACCAGTGCGTTCGTACGGGCGTGGCGGGCGTGGCGGTTTTCGACGCCTTCCTCGAAGATGTCGTCGAGTTTGGATTCCAGCGCGTAGATGTGTCCGATGCTCGGCGTGCTCGGGGTCATGTCGCCTTCCTGGTTTTTCTTGAACTCCAGGAAGTCGAAGTAGTATCCGCGGTCCTTGGCCTGCGCCGCGCGCGCGAACGCCCGCTCCGAACACGCGAAGAGCGCCAGCCCGGGCGGCAGGGCGAGCGCCTTCTGGCTGCCCGTTAGGAGCACGTCGATGCCGAGTTCGTCCATGGCGATGGGCAAGGCCGAGAACGAGGACACCGTGTCCACGACCGAGACCACTTCCGGGTAGCGCCGCAGCACGGCGGTGAGGTCGGCCAAGGAGTTGAGCACGCCGGCGGAGGTTTCGTTGTGGATGATCGTCACGACATCGTAGAGGCCGGTGGCGAGTTTTTCGTCGAGGAGGGCGGCCGGGATCGGTTGGCCCCATTCGACCTGGAGGCCGTCGGCTTCCTTGCCGCAACGCCGGCTCACGTCGAGCCACTTATCGGAGAACGCCCCGCACATGCAGCAGAGCACGCGTTTCTGGGTGAGGTTGCGGATCGCGCCTTCCATCACGCCCCACGCCGACGACGTGGACAGGAACACGGGCTGCCGGGTGCCGAAAAGCGTCTGCAAACGCGGCAGAACCCCGGCGTAGAGCGCCTTGAACTCACCCCCGCGGTGGCCGATCATCGGGCGCGCGAAGGCGGCGAGGGTTTTCGGCGAGACTTCCACCGGGCCGGGCGTGAAGAGCTTGAGGTGCGGGGTCATAAACGGGACCGCCAAAATAAGGGCCGGCGCGCCGAAGTAAAGGGTCCCTCAGACGAAGCGCAGGACGATCCCGAGCGAGGCGACGCTGATGAACACCCACAGCAGCACGCCCTGGAGCAAGGGCCGCCAGCCGACCTGGCGCAGCGTCTTGGCGGAGAGGCCCGCGCCGATGAGGAAGAGCGTCAGCGTCAAGCCGACGGTCGCCGTGTGCGAGAGTGCCGGGGCGGCGGCGGCCACGCCGGGCACGGAGGAGCGCAGCACGCTGGCCAGCAAGAACAAGCCCACGAACCAGGGCACCTTGACCTTCGGCTTCTCGGCGGGGATTGCACCGGCGGCGTCTACGGTGGCCGCTTTGCCGGGTCGGAACGCGTAGGCTGCGCCGAAGGCCACCGGGACGATCCACAAGGCGCGCGAGAGCTTGACGGCGGTGGCCGTCTGCAAGGCGCTCAGGCCGTAGTGCGAGGCCGCGCCGACCACGCTGCTGATGTCGTGGATGGCCACCCCCGCCCAGGTGCCGAATTGTGCCTGTGAGAGGTGCAAAGCGTGGCCGAGCACCGGGAAGAGGTACAAGGCCACGGCGTTGAGAATGAACACCGTGCCCATCGCCACCGTGATCTCGCCCTCTGCCACGCCGATGACGCTTCCCACCGCCGCGATGGCCGAGCCGCCGCAGATGGCCGTGCCCGCCGAGATGAGCGCGCTGGTTTTGGGCAGGATGCCGAGAGTCTTCCCCAGCCACCAGCCTAAGCCCAGCGTCGCCGCGATGGTCACGGCGGCGAAGCCCGCGCCGCTCGCCCCGGCGCGCAGCACGACGGGCAGGTCCATACCGAAGCCGAGGAGCACCACGCAGATTTGCAGGAGGTTCGCCGACACGGTCTTGCCGAGGTGGGCGAAGGGGTTCTCGTGCGTGAGGGCCAGCACCGCGCCGAGAGTCAGCGCGAGCGGCGGGGAAGCCCAGGGCGTCAGGCAAAAGGCGGCGGTGCAAAGGAAGATGGCCTGGCGTGCGGCCAGTGCCAGCGTGGGGCGCGGGGAAGGGAGCGGGGCAGCGAGTTCGTGAAGGGCTTGCATGACAGCCTCAATTTGGACAAAGCTGATACATCAGAAAAATACATCTTCTATCTTATTGCCATCAGAAAAACTGATAGTAGTGCGAGATGATCAACCGTAACCACCTGGCTCTTTTCCGGGCGGTCGCCGAGGCCGGCGGCTTCTCGCACGCGGCGGCGGCCGTGCACGTCAGCCAGCCGGCGATCTCCATGCAGGTGGCCGAATTGGAAGCAGCCTTGGGCACAGTGCTCTTCGACCGGCTGCCGCGCGGCGTGCGACTGACACCCGCGGGCGAAATCCTGTTCGGCTACGCGCAACGCATCGCCGTCCTGGAGCGCGAGGCCGAACGTGCCATGGACGAACTGCGCGGCCTGCGGCGCGGCCGGTTGGCCCTCGGTGCGAGCGCCACCGTGGGCAGCTACCTTTTGCCGGCCGTCCTGGGTGACTTCCGACGCCGCCACCCGGCGGTAGAACTGACGCTCACGGTCGACAACACCGCGGGCATCCGCCAGCGCCTCCTCGACGGCACGCTCGACCTCGGGCTAACCGAAGGCACCCGGCCCGAGGACCCGGAACTGGCGGTCGAAGTTTTCGCCGAGGACGAACTCGTGATCATCACCGCGCCGGACCATCCGCTGGCCGCGCGGTCGCAGCCGGTCGCCGTGAGCCGACTCTGCGCGGAGCCGATGATCCTGCGCGAACCGGGCAGCGGCACACGCGCGGTGTTCGAGCGCGCGCTGGCGGCGCACGGCGCGGCCGTGACGAACGTGGCGTTGGTCCTCAACAGCCCCGAGGCCATCAAGCGCGCCGTGGCCGCGGGGCTGGGACTGGCGGCGGTGTCGCGCCTGTGCGTGGAGTCCGAACTGGCCAGCGGCACGCTCGTCACGGTACCGGTGCGTGGACTGGAAATGGGTCGCCCGCTGTACGCGCTCACGTTACGCGGCCGACGGTCCAGCGCGTCTGTCGCGGCGTTCCTGCCCCTACTCCCGACCTTGGTCGTTGACTCTTCCCGCCGGGGCAAGCAGTCGCGCTGATTCTTCCCTTGCTCTTCCTCCGCCGGTCTCCGTGCCTCCGTGTCAAGGTTCCGCGTCTACCCATTCAGGGCGTGCCCGCGCCGCCCCAGACGAAGTGCTCCAGCCGGCGGCGGTTGAGCGTGTTCTCGAACTCGCTCTTCATCGGCCCATCGGCGGCGGCGAGTTTTTCGTAGACCGCGATGGCGGCTTCCCACTGCGAACGGCGTTCCAACAACAGCGCCGCGAGATGCCCCGCGCGGTAGAACCA
>CAXUIU010000249.1:0-453 GCA_964250955.1 uncultured Chthoniobacterales bacterium
GACCGTGCCGCTGCCGCTCAGCGCCTCGGTGCCGGCGTTGGCCTGCGTGGGGCCGTGGTAGGTGTTAACCCCGGAGAGGGTCAACACGCTCGCTCCTTGCTTGGTCAAACCCCCGTCGGTCGTCGACGCGCTGGCGGTCGTGTCGTGCGCGAGGAGTTGCGCCACGGTGACGTTGTAGCCGGCCGTGTCGATGATCGCGCCGCCCGTCTGCACATGGCGGTGGCGTGCCGCCGTTGAGGCTGTACGTGCCGACGCCCCCGTTGGAACTGCCGACCACCAAGCCGCCGTTGGTGATCGTGCCCCTGCTCTGATTGAAAACCGCCGTCCCGCCGCCGTCAGCGAACCGGCCAGAACGACGCTCTGGCCGTTGGTGTCGAAGCTGAACTTCTGTCCCGAGCCGGTGGAGAAGCGCGGCGAATAGTCGGTCTGGTTGGCTACGCTGTACTGCAAGGT
>CAXUIU010000249.1:463-5831 GCA_964250955.1 uncultured Chthoniobacterales bacterium
ACCCAGCGTGACGCTGCTGCCGAGTGCCCCTGCGCTGCCCGCGGTGACGGTCCCGCCGACGAAGTTCGTCCCGCCCGTGTAGTGTTCGCCCCTGACAAGGCGGTCGTTTCGTTGCCGCTGAACGCCAGACCGCCCGCGCGAGATGCCTCTCCGAGGCAGTCCCGAAATTTTTTGTCGCAGGGAACGTGCAGCCTAGGGAAATCAGGGATTGCCTCGGGGAGGCATCCCTACCCAGTGGAACGAACGGCCACTTGCGTGGCTTGCCCGGAGAGGCTCATCCGGGTGCAAAACGCTCCGGCGGTTGTGACTAGGGTTGCCGCCCGTCGTTGTTTACCCTACTACTGAGTCGGCATGATCCCGGCGCGCGCGTTCCTGAGGTGGGGTTGGGTCTTGTTGCTCGTCCTGAGCGGCCTCGTGCCATGGCCCGCCGTCCGCGCCGCCGACGAACCCACCTGGGAAGCGGGCCAGCCGTTCATGCAGTCCTTCACCCCGCGCGACTACCACGCGGACACCCAGTGCTGGAGTGTCGCCCAGGATGCGCATGGCCTCCTGTACGTCGGCAACCTCGGCGTGGTCCTCGAATACGACGGCTCGACCTGGCGCAAGATTCCCATCGCCAAGGTCGGTTGGATCAGCCGCCTGGCTTACGACGCGGCGACGGACCGGGTGTTTGTCGGCGGCGACCAGATCCTCGGCTACCTGCAACCTGCCCCGGGCGGCGGGCGCACGTTCGTCTCCCTGTTGGACGAAGTCCCGTCCGACGAGCGCAACCTCGGGGGTATCCGTGGGGTCTACGTCACGCCGGAGGGGGTGTTCTTCGTCGGGCAGAGCCGGGTGTGGCGCTGGCGGGACGGGCGCTTCCGGTCGTGGGGGTTCCATGACACTAGCCGGCTGCGCAGCGCGTGGACAGGTGGGAGCCTTTACGTCCAGAGCCAGGAACTCGGCCTCCTGCGCTTGCAGGACGAGGAGTTCACGCTGGCCTCGACCGACCCGCTCTTTTCCCACGCCTCGGTACGCGCGGTGATCGCCCGGCCGGACGGCGACACGTTCGTCGCCACGTATGAGGATGGGGTCTTCCTCCTGCGCGACGGCGTCGTCAAGCCGTGGGACCACCCGCTCGCCGCGTTCCTGAAGGACAAAGGCGTCTACCTGGCGCTGCCGTTGCACGACGGCTCCCTGGCCATCGCCACGAACACCGCCGGCCTGGTCGTCCTCGGGCCAGACGGGGGCTTCCGCACCCACGTGGACAACGCGGGCGGCCTGCACGGTAACAACATCCTCTGCCTGTCCGAGGATGCGGAGGGCGGGCTGTGGATCGGTCTGCAATCGGGCATCACGCGCGCGGAGATCGCCTCCCCCTTGTCGATCCTCCAGGCGGGTCCCGCCGACGACCTGTCCACGGTGGCCTGCGGCGGGCAGCACTTCGGCGCAACGGTTTTGGGGACGCTCGGCGGGTTGTACCGCGTCGTCGGCCCCGACGCCGCCACGGCCACCGGCGCACACCTCGAACGCCTGCCGGGGATCGTGGACACGTTTTCCTCCGCCGTCTCGGTCGAGAATGGCCTGCTCCTGGCCGGTCTCGGCAAGGTGGTGCTCCTCGACAAGGACTTGCACCTCGTGCCGGTGTATACGACCGACCCCAACGAGGAACACCTTCACCACTCGCGCTTCGACCCCCGGCGCGTGCTTGTCGGCGAGGAAAACGGCCATGCGACGATCCTGCGCCTGGACCCGGCGACGGGTCGGTGGGCTCCTGCCGGCCTCGCCGCGCACATGGACCAATCCACCTCCAACTACGGCCTCGGCGAATCCGCCGCCGGCGACGTGTGGATCGGCACGAACGAACACGGCCTCTACCACGCGCGCCCGACCACCGACGGCAGCGTGCCCGTGGCCACCTCGCTGCTGGGGCAGCCGGGGCCGCTGGAAAAGGAACCTTCCGTGTGGCTCTCCTCCGACGGCGGGCCGATCCTCTTGCAAACCCCCTACTGCCTCTACCGTTTGGACGAACGCACGGGGACCCCTGTACCCGCGGCGGAGTACGGGACGCAGTTCGTCGATGGTTCTCTGCGTGTCGAGAGCCTCGTAGGCCGCGACGAACGCACGCTCTGGATCACAGCCAGCCGCAAGGAAATCTCCGGCGAACAAATCTACGGTGAGGCCGTCGTTGGCGAGCATGGTCAAGCACCGACCTTCCGCAACCTGCCGCGGACACTCGAAGGGATTATCGGCCACGTCCAATGGCTCCTCCCGGGCAACGCGCCCACGGAAGAACTCCGTTCGATCCTGGTCGTCGGTTCCAGCGGCAACGGCGTCGTGCGCCTGGACGTGCCGCAATGGGAAGCGCAGGGCACGCCAAGGCCTTTGACGACGGTTCTCCGCCGCGCGGTTGCCGCCGGCCAGGAGGACGCCGTCCGCGAGCCGTCGCCGATTGGCGCGGCCGACCTGCCGGCGGCGCGGGACGCCGTGCACTTCGAGTACGCGGTCGATACGCTGGCGTTCGGGGCCGCGCCGACCTTCCAGACGCGGTTGCGCACGAACGCCGGCGCGGGCCGGTGGTCGGAGTGGAGCGACCGCACGGAGGTCGATTACGTTGATCTGCCCGCGGGGGGTTACACCTTCGAGGTGCAGGGGCGCACCGCTGATGGGCAGTTAGGCAGCGTCGCAGCGCGGACCTTCCGGGTCTTGCCGCCGTGGCACCTTAGCCCCCTAGCTTACGCCTGCTACGCACTGGCGCTGCTGGCAAGTGTGGTGGGCCTCGTGCGGTGGCGCGGACACCAGTTGCGCCGCCGCAACGCCGAACTGGAAAGCCTGGTCGAGGCTCGCACCGTTGGCTTGCAGGCGCGCGAGGCCGAACTCGTCCGCGCCCGCGACGACGCCGAGAGCGCCAACCGCGCCAAGAGCGCGTTTTTGGCGAACATGAGCCACGAACTCCGCACGCCGCTCAACGCCATTCTTGGCTACAGCCAGATCCTCGCCAAGAACCCCGACCTGTCCGCACGCAACCGCGAGCAGCTCGGCGTCATCGGCCAGAGCGGCGAACACCTGCTCACCATGATCAACGAGGTGCTCGACCTGGCGAAGGTCGAGGCCGGCAAGCTCACGCTGGTGCCGTCCACGTTCTCGCTGGAGAAGCTCCTCGACGACGTGTCGGCCGTGTTCCGCCCGCGGTTGGCGGAGAAGGGGCTCGAATTCCAGGCGGTGCGTGCGCCGGGCCTGCCCGTGGTCGTCCACGCGGACCCGGGCCGGCTGCGGCAGGTGATCTTCAATCTGCTGAGCAATGCTGTGAAGTTCACCCGCCAGGGCAGCGTGCGGCTGGAAGTGCGGCCGGTCGGAGACGGCCGGGTGCATTTCGAGGTGTCCGACACCGGGATTGGCATCGCGCCGGGAGAGTTGCGAGACATCTTCCTGGCCTTCCACCAGGCGGGCGACGGCATCCTGGCCGCGCAGGGTACGGGGCTCGGGTTGACGATCAGTCAGCGGATCATCGAACTCTTCGGCGGCCGGATCGAGGTCCACAGCCAGCTTGGACAGGGGGCGCGGTTCTGGTTCGAGGTGCCGCTCGCGGCGTCGGCGGCGTCGGCGGCGAACGTCCCGGCCAGTGTGCATCCGTTGGCGGAGGGGCAGGGCGAGATCGTCGGCTACGAGGGTGAACCGCGCCGGCTGCTCATCGTGGACGACGAACGCGAGAACCGGCGCGTCCTGCGCGATTTTCTCCAGCCGCTGGGCTTCGAGATCGAGGAGGCCGCCGACGGTGAGCGGTGCCTGGACGAATGCGCGCACCGGTGGCCTGCGGGGGTACTCCTTGACCTGCGGATGGGCCAGACCGACGGCTTCGAGGTCGCGCGGGTTTTGCGTCGGCGGCAAGGCATGCGCGCGCTGGGGATCATCGCGGTTTCGGCGAGCGTGTTCGAGAGCGACCGCCAGCAGGCCGTTGATGCCGGCTGCGACGACTTCGTGCCCAAGCCCTTCGAGGAAGCCCGGCTCCTGGCCGCGCTGGGCCGTGCGCTGGGATTGCGCTGGGTATTCGCTGGCGGCGGGGTGCCGGCCATGGCAGGTGCAAATTCCGAGACGTGCGGCGACGCTGCCCCGTCGACGCAAGCGGTGTCCGCCCTGCTCGAACTCTCCCTGCGCGGCGACATTGCCGGCCTGCGCCATCGTCTCGAAACGCTCCGCGCCCCCGACGCACCCGCGGGCAGCGCGACGCTCGTGCGCACGCTCGAACCGCTCATCGCCAGCTTCCAGATGGACCGGCTCCATGAACGACTGCTCCAATTCCAAGCCACCGCCAGAGGCAACAACTGATCTGGTTGAGGGCACGACGCGCCCGCGGATTCTGCTCGTGGACGATCTGCCCGCCAACCTGGGCGTCTTGTTGACCTTCCTCGAAGGGGCAGGCTACGAGGTGCTCCTTGCCGCCAGTGGCGACGGCGCGCTGGCGCGGTTGCCGTACATGCAGCCGGACATCATCCTCCTGGACGTGAACATGCCCGGCATGGACGGCTACGAGACGTGCCGCCGGCTCAAGGCCGACGCACGCTGGCGCGAGACCCCCGTGCTGTTCCTGACCTCGCTCCACGATCCCGTGGACAAGGTGCGCGGGTTCAAGGTCGGCGCGGTGGATTACATCACCAAGCCGCTCCACCCAGAGGAAGTGCTCGCGCGGGTGCATTCGCACCTGCAAATCCGTGCCCTCCAACAGGCGCTCGCCGAGAAGAACGAACTCCTCGAACACGCCATGGCCCGCCGCCTGGAGGCTGAGGCGCAGCTCCAGCAAGGACTCGATCGGGCTGTGCTCGTGGTGGATGACGAGGGGCAAATCGAGTTTTGCACCCGGCTGGCGCGGCGTCTCCTAGACCGATACTTCCCCGACGAGGCAGCCGGTCCGAACATCTTGCCCGGGCCATTGTCGCGCTGGCTGGCAAGCGGTCCGGCCGGTGGACGTTGGCAGACCGACTTGGCCGAAAGCCGGCTGGAAGCGCAGCTTTTTACTCCCGGCCAGCCCGGCGGGTGCCTGATGCTGCTCCTAGAGGAGAAGATGTTTGTCACCAACTCCCCGGCGCGTTTGCTGTGTCTGGGGCTGACCGCACGAGAGGCCGAAGTGCTCTACTGGGTGGCGCACGGTAAGACCAATCAAGAGGTAGCAATCATCCTGTCGGCCTCCCTGAACACGATCAAGAAGCATGTGGTCAACATCTTAGTCAAAATCGGCGCGGAAAACCGGCTCGTCGCCGCGCTGCAAGCCACCGAAATCTTGGAACGGAGCACGTGGGAGCAGACACGTTCCCTGGTGGAGCACGGAGCCTGATTTGACCCCGCTGACCAGGCGGCGACAGGGTGGTGGAGGTAAGGGGATTCGAACCCCTGG
>CAXUIU010000250.1:0-334 GCA_964250955.1 uncultured Chthoniobacterales bacterium
CCTTTCACATCCATGCAAGAAACTTGGCTAATCACTGATTGCTCCAGCGACTTCGGCAAACAGCTCGCCACTGCGGTGGCGCAACGCGGCGATAAACTGGTGGCGACGGCCCGCCGAACGGATGGTCTGAAGGACTTGGCTGAACAGTTCCCGGACACCGTTCAGGTTGCCGTTCTTGACGTGACCTGGGAAGACGCGGCGGCCGGGGTCATCCGGGCTGGCGAGGAAGTGTTCGGCGGCCTTGACGTGCTCGTCAACAACGCCGGCTTCGTGGGCACGGTCGAGGAATCCACGCCGGCGGAGTACCGGCCGTCGAGGGTCCCTCCGCGTCGCT
>CAXUIU010000250.1:344-5827 GCA_964250955.1 uncultured Chthoniobacterales bacterium
CGATCAGCATGACGCCGCAGCCATGGACCAGTTTATCGCCGGCTACAGCTCATTGCCCGCCGACTTGGCCGCCTCCGAAGACATGGACGTGGACCGCCTCGCACGCCTGCTCGACCGAATCGGACCGGCCATCCTGCTCACCCACTCGGCGTCGGGCCCGAGCAGGTGGCTGGCGGTTGACCGCCGTCCCACTGTTCTTCGACCCGCCGCAAGCGATGCCCAAGGGAGTGCGCGCCGCGCCGCCAGGCTCCCTGCGCCTGCCGAACCTGCTCGGTTTGCTGATTGTGTGGTCACGGGCGACACCTCCGCCTTCGCTGCCGCCAGCCCGGCCATCGTGGCCGCTCTCAAAGCAGGCGGAGTCTGCGCCGAGCAGCTACACCTTCCCGATCATGGCGTCACCGGTAACGCACGGCTTGATCTACGAGAAAAACTCCGACCCTCCGCTGGTTAGCGGAGCACCAAGACTGAAACTCTCTTCGCCGTCAGTTGGCGTAAGGCGGCCAACGTGGTGGCTGACCTCTCCCTTCTGACTCCTACCCCGATCTTTCTCTTCTATGTTCAACAATGATCACGACCCGGCGATCGCCACGATCCAACGCTTCTACGAGGCCGAAGCTGGCTACCTCACGCCGGGCGGGGGTGACTTCGCAGCTTTGAGCGCCACGCTTGATCCCGAGTGCGTGCTCTACCAACCCGCCTCGCTACCCTATGGCGGCGAGTGGCACGGGCCGGCGGGCTTCGCGCGCTGGCTGGAGGCATTCAGCACGCAATGGTCCTCGCTGGAAGTACGAGACTCCGAGTTTTACCCGGCGGGCGAGGTGGTGTTTAGCCGCTCGCACGTCTACGCCGTGGCGCGGGCAAGCGGCCAGGCGGTAGACTGGCCGCTGCTCCAGTTCTTCCGGGTGCGGGGTGCCCGCATCCTCGAACTGCGGCCTTTTCACTGGGACACCGCGCAGATGTTGCCCGCACTTGGAAAGGGTCTTTCCCGGTGACGTTGCACTTGCATCTCTTTAACATGCCTCCTCTATCCATGTCAGATCAACCGACTCCCAAACAGGTCCTGGAGCGTTTCTACGAGGCCGAACGCCGCTACATGCAGGCGGGCGGCGCCAGCTTCGAGGAGTTCGCCGCCACGCTAGCCGACGACGTGGTCCTCCACCAATCGCCCGATTTACCCTGGGGCGGCGAGTACGTCGGACCGCACCGCTACGAAGAGTGGGCCCGGGCCATGAACGCCGTCTTCGACCGGGTGGACATGCAGGAGGTCGAGTTCCTCGAACAGGGCGACAAGGTGGTCGTGGTTGGGCGCCTGGTCACCCGCCTCAGGGCTACGGGTGAGACGATGAATGAGCCTATGACGCAGGTCGTCACCGTCAAGGAGGGGAGGATCACCGACTTCCGGCCCTTCTACTGGAACGTGCCTGCCTACGCCGCGGCTGCCGCGGCGCGGACTTCCAGCTAGTTGATTCGCTGGGTTCGCCCCCTCTCGTTCGTGTCTCAAACCTGGGGCGTCTGTTCACCCCGTCTGCATGGACAATCCCGCCCCAATAGCCGGGCATCTACCCCGGGCCGCGCTGGGTCTCTGCCGCTGGCCGCCCTGCTGGCGCTCGCCCTGACGGGCTTCGTGGCCATCCTCACGGAGACCTTGCCCGCCAGGCTGCTGCCCCAGATCGGCGAGGGGCTGCGGGTCGACACGGCGCTGGCCGGGCAGTTGGTGACCCTCTACGCCGCAGGCTCCCTCGTGGCCTCGCTCCCATTGACCGCAGCGACACAGGATTGGCGCCGCCGCCCGGTGCTCCTCCTGGCCATCGTCGGCTTCCTCGTCTTCAACAGCATCACCGCCGTTTCCGCTAGCTATGCGCTGACTCTGACCGCCCGGTTCCTTGCCGGAGTCGCGGCTGGCTTGGCGTGGGGGATCATCGCGGGCTACGCGCGCCGCCTGGTTGTCGAGTCCCTGCAAGGCCGTGCGCTGGCTCTGGCGATGATCGGCATCCCGCTCGCCCTCTCCCTCGGGGTTCCCGTCGGATCGTTCTTGGGCGGTTGGTTGGGCTGGCGCACCCCTTTTCTGCTCATGTCCGGGCTGACCCTGGCGCTCGTTGGCTGGGTGGGCTGGAAAATGCCGGATCTTCCAGGCGTCGCGGCGGACCAGCGGCTTTCCACCGTCCACGTTCTGCGGCGACCGGGCATCCGCCCCGTGCTGGGCGTGATCTTCCTGTGGATGGTAGCCCACAACGTTCTCTACACGTACATTGCTGCGTTCGTGGCTCCTGCGGGCTTGGGCCGGGCGGTCGACCGGGTGCTGCTGGACTTCGGCTTGAGCGCCATCGTCGGTATTTGGATCACCGGCGTGTTGGTCGACCGTCACCTGCGAGCGCTGGTACTGGCAAGCCTCGGCGGTTTCGTGGCCGCCGTCGTTGCCTTGGGCTTGGGCAGACAGGTTCCGGCGGTTGTCTACGCGGCGGTCGCGTGCTGGGGGCTGACGTTCGGCGGCGCGGGCACCCAGCTAGGCACCGCCGTGGCGGACGCGGCGGGCGAAGGCGTCGATCTTGGACAGGCACTGGTCACCACGGTGTGGAACTCCGCGATCGCGGCGGGCGGGTTGACGGGCGGCGTGCTGTTGTCCCATGGCGGACCCGGTTCATTTCCTGTCACGCTGCTGGCTCTGTTGCTCCCGGCCTTGGCCGTTGTTTGGTGGGCATCCACGTACGGGTTCCCCGCCGGCCCACGCACCGTGCCACCCACCGCTCGTATTGGCTGAGGACAAGCAGGAACTCGGCCTGGATCACTTCGAGGGGCGCTCCTGGCGCGGCTTCCACCACCACGCCGCCCTCGTGATGCTTGCCTGCGGCTTCCTGGCTCTGGAACAACGCCGCGCCCTGGCCCCGGACGGCGGCGAAGAAAAGCCGGTATCCTCACCCGGCCTGATCACGCTGCCGGCCATCCGCCGCGGCCTCCAGCATCTGCTCGCCCCCCTCGCCAAAACCGACTGCCCCTGCTGCCGCCTGCACCTGCTCTCCAACCGGCTAACGGAGTGATACTAGATTGGCCAATGTCCGTGCGCAGTTCTGCCTGGTGCGCGGCGCGGTCGCAAGCCGGTGTCTGGCGACAGATTCGACCCATGCTGTTGCGCGAGCTACGTTGCAGCGCGTGCCAAAAGATCCTTCTGCTACATCCACCGTCAGCACCCTTGACCAGCCCTCGCCGGCC
This sequence comes from uncultured Chthoniobacterales bacterium, assembly GCA_964250955.1. GTDB lineage: Bacteria > Verrucomicrobiota > Verrucomicrobiia > Chthoniobacterales > SZAS-18 > CAHJWO01. Next base: position 3,552 of record CAXUIU010000250.1, read on the forward strand.
GCCTCTTCGCAAACCGCCAAAGTCGCGCTGGCCCTCGCCGTGGTGTACGTCGTGTGGGGTTCCACTTATCTGGCCATCCGCGTGGCCATCGAGTCGATCCCGCCGCTGCTCATGGCGAGCAGCCGCTTCGTGCTGGCCGGCGGCCTGATGGTCGCCTTCGCGCGCGGCTGGCAGCGCGCCCCGTGGCCCACCCGGCGGCAGTGGCGCGACGCGGCGGTGGTCGGCGCGTGCCTGCTGTTGGTGGGCAACGGCGGCGTCACCTTGGGCGAGCGTTACATCCCCTCGGGTTTGGCGGCGATGCTGGTGGCCACGGTGCCGATGTTCATGGGACTGTTTGGCTGGTGGTCGGGCATGACGCCGCGGCCGAACGCGGTAGCCTGCCTGTCGATGGCCTGCGGCTTTGCGGGCGTCTGCCTGTTGGTCCATCCCGCGCCGGCCACGGCCAATGCCACCCTCGCGCCGGCGGACCTCTCGGCGGGCAGCGTGCTGGTCCTGCTCGCCGCGGCGGTGTGGGCGGCTGGTTCCCTCTACGCCAAGCGCGCCGACCGGCCCGCCTCCGCCGTCCTGAACATCGGCACGCAGATGCTCTGCGGTGGCGCGATGCTCGGGGTCGCTGCCGTCCTGCACGGCGAAGGCGCGAGCTTTCACCCCGGCGCGATCACCGCGCACAGCGCCGGGGCCTTCTTCTACTTGGTGTTCGTCGGCGCGCTGGCCGGCTTCAGTGCGTACATCTGGGTGCTGGGCGCGGCCAACCCGGCGCTGGTGGGCACGTACGCCTTCGTTAACCCGGGCGTGGCGGTGCTGCTCGGCTGGACGTTCGCGGGCGAGACGGTCAGTGCCACGACCCTGCTGGGGATGATCATCATTTTGTCGACGGTCGCGTTGATTGTCCTCTTTCCAGTGCAGGCAGTAACCAACCGGCTGAGCGTGCCGCTAGATCGCAGTCCAGTGGATTGATGGAAGAGAGGTTCTGGCTTCGTTGAACGTCTGCGTCATACTGTTATCCAGAGTGCTGAAAAAGCTGTTGAGTTAAAGCGTCGGCGGCCTTCTGAGGCGCTGGCAGATTATTTGCGTGAGCTAACCCCAGCGATCTGAGCGACCGGCAGTGGCAGCGGCTGAGAAAAGTTTTTCGAGCGGCCCGATCCGCGTGGCGCCCGCTCCAAGCATCCAAAGCGGCGGGTGGTGAAGGCGGTGCTTTACCGCTTGCGCGAGGGCTGCCCCGTGACTTTGCGCTGTGGGACACGGGGTACGAGGGTCAAAACGGCGGCGAAAAGCGCGGCGCGGGGACTGCACGGCGCCAAGAAGGTCAAGGGGAGCGCTCGCGCCATGTGGCGGTGGATAGTCAAGGCACGCTCTTGGCCGTGCAGGTCTGCGCCGCCACAAAGCGGACGACGCGGAAGCGGGCACCGTGATGGTCCAAGCCTGCGAACGGCATCCCATCACTGGAGAACTTCACGGCCACCGAAAGCAGGTGGTCTTCAAGCTGGTCCATTTCTCCTTGCCAGCGGCGAAAGTGTGGACATAGTAACGGCTGTTCGGGTACCTACAGAGGAACTGGACCTTGGTTGGCGTTCACGCGGGCATTTTATTGCGTCAGTCGGCATAAGTTTTCGTCCTTTTGCTGTCCTGACCGTGTACAATGACCCCACAAAAGCCAGGCAGGGTTCGAAATTACTTTTGTAAGTATCCGAGAATGGACAGGAAGAGTGGCTGAGCCCGGTTTAAGGCACTCGACTCGAAATCGAACGTGGGGTTAAACTCACCGTGGGTTCGAATCCCACCTCTTCCGCTCCCTTCATATGCAGGCACTTACGGCGGTTTGCGCCTCAGACTTACAACATAATCTACAACAAATCATTTTTGTCGATGATGTCGCAGAGCGCATGGGTTGTCGGGCAATAAGCAACGGTCTTGTGACCACGCCCCAAGCAGGGGCGATCTCGACGGACGATTGATCGGTACACCGCTTGTCACCCGGGAACTTTCCCCCTTATTCTGGCGTTGCCCATGAACGCCGTCGAAATCGAGGAAGCGGTTTCCAAGCTCGCTGCCGAGCCTTTCGACGCTGGCACGTTCCCCTTCGCCTTCCTGGAAGCAATCGGGAACAAGGAAACCACGCTTAAGCAGCTTCGTTTCGGCACTTCCAATCAATCTGACCTGCTCGGCGGCGTGCTCCAGCGCAGCAACATTCACCTCAAGATCTGCCTGGAAATGTGGTGATTAGGCTGTGTGTGCAGTTTCAGCGTTGGAGCCAGACGAGGATGCACGAGAGCATG
>CAXUIU010000251.1:0-5812 GCA_964250955.1 uncultured Chthoniobacterales bacterium
GCCCGCCGCCCCGCGGGCGGGGGTACGCCGGTCGCCGATGGCCGCATGTCGTTCGATGGCTTGGTCCGCAGGCGGAGAAGAGAGGGGTAGGCTCATCGATAAGTGGTCTGGCAAGTGCGCAGGTTGCTTAACACCCACACCAATCCGTGTTCGTTCCGAAGAGTGTCCATCAGCTTTTTCCTCAGGGAGAAACACGGGTCTTCTTTGACGCGTGGCCGGACGAAGCTGCCAAGCGCAAACCGTTTAAGGAAATGATCCGAGGGCACGACGATTGGTTCCACCTGCCGTCCTCTACGCGGGTGGAGGGCATCATAGACGCGTTTTGTCATCGTGGAGGCTGCGGGCGGACTGCCCGTTTGCTCATGGCGGATCGGCGGAAATCGTCCGAGTTCCAGGTGCAAACACCCGATTTCGTGCGGCTGCCTCTATGCCAATGGTGTTTGCTGCGCTTGATGTGGACGATGCCCAAGGCGCGAGGGAAGGGTAGGAAGGAAAGACGGAACTTTCCTTTCGGGAAGAGAGTCCGCGGCACGGGTTCACGCGGATAGGAGAGATGGCGAAACGACCGTTCGGACCCAAAGAGCATTGCACCATCGACGATGGCTTTGTGGCGGCGCTGCTTTCCGCCCCGAGCCTCTTTGGTTTGAAAGGCAGTGCGCGCACGCTCTGCTACTTTTTCGGTGGCGCGGCGGGCGTGCTGACGGCATTGACCAACCAGCCCTTTGCTTGGCGGCGGGTGGTGCCCTTCCGGGTGCATGGGCAGGTGGACACGCCCTTTGTACCCACGCTCCTGCTTTTGCCCTGGATGACCGGCGCACTGCAACAGCGCGACGCCCGCCGCTTTTTCTTCCCGTTCACCTCGGGCAAGCGGCGTGAGAGCACGCGAACCGGCTCGGTCAAGCAGCCCGGTGACCCGATGCGCGGGGCCGAGGCGGTCATCAAAGCCGTCGAGTCGCCCGCGCCGCCGCTACGTCTGCTGCTTGGCGCGCCGGCCCTGGACCTGGCCTACAAACGCCTGGACAGCCTGCGCGCCAACTTCGACGCGTGGAAGGAAACGACCCTCGAAGCAGACTACCCGCAGGCGCGAGAAAAAGCATAGGTAACCAGTCAGCCGATCAGCGCTCGCGACCCGCGCGTCTGCGACCCGCCGGACACCCCACAACCAAAGCAAACCCGCTCACTAGTTCTGGACATGAACAGCCCTGCTTTCACCACGCAGTATCACGAGACGACGCGGCATCGCACCGCCTACCTGGAAGCCGGTCCGGCGGACGGGCCGCTGCTGGTGTTCGTCCACGGCTGGCCCGAGTTGAGCATCGTCTGGCGTCCGCAGATCGAGCACTTCGCCGCTGCCGGGTGGCGCTGCGTGGCCCCCGACATGCGCGGCTACGGCGGCTCCTCGGTGCCCACGAATGCGGCGGCCTATGCCATTCGGGAGACTGTCTTAGACATGGTCGAACTGCACGACGCGCTGGGCGGTGCTCCGGCGGTGTGGGTCGGGCACGACTGGGGCTGCCCGACGGTGTGGGGCCTCGCCGCCCACCATTCGGAGCGTTGCCGTGGCGTCGTCAACCTGACCGTGCCCTACTTTGCGCGCGGCTTCGCCATGCCCAACTTCGTGCCGCTGGTGGACCGCACTCTCTACCCCGAAGACAAGTACCCGGTCGGCCAGTGGGACTACTGGCTGTGGTACCGCGAGCACTTCAGCGAAGCCACCTCGCAGCTCGAGGCGAACGTGGATGTTGTCGCCGCTTCCTTTTTCCGGCGAGGCACTCCCAGGGACGTTGGCCGGCCCGCCGTGTCGGCCAGCGTGCGCGAGCAAGGCGGCTGGCTGAGTGCCAAGACGCAGGGACCGAAGGTGGCGCGCGACACCGCCATGCTCTCACCGGAGGACTATGACTTGATCGTCGCGTCGCTGCGAAAATCGGGCATGCGCGGGGCGACGGCTTGGTACTTGGACGACCAAGATAACCTCGCCTACGCCAACGAAGCGCCAAACTTCGGCCGATTGACGTTGCCGGTGCTGTTCCTGCACGCGGCGTGGGACCAAATCTGCTCCACCGCGCACAGCCGCTTGGCCGAGCCGATGCGCGAGGATTGCACCAACCTGACGGAAGTCACCATCGAAGCCGGTCACGGCCTGATGCTCGAAGCGCCTGCGGCGGTCAACCAAGCCATCGCCGACTGGCTCGCCGCGCGCAGTTTGTGCTGAGGGCGTTTCATCCTCCATGCTCGACTGGCGGTCTGGTGCTCACCCTATCCGAGCGTCAGACCTAGCCGTTCCAGGCGCTGCCGCAAATTGTCCAGGCAAGCCAACCAGAAGTCCCGCTGCAACGGCTCGAAGCGCGTCACGCCCTCGGCAACTTCCTTGATGGAAAAGAAGTTGCTCGGCTCGCCCAAGAGTTCCTCGTACAACCCATCCATCAGATAGAAGGCTACCTCGCCGTCTGAAAAGGCCACCGGACGATTCTCGCCTTCGGCTTCCACGCGCAAGGCGGCGATGACCGCAAGCACCTGTTCCAAGGTGAGCGGATGGTGGACGCGTCGCGCCCCTTCCAGGTGGTTGATGACGATGGCCTCCAGGCGGCGAGCAATCCGCTCGATCTCCGCACGCTGCTCCCCCGATGGTTGATGCATTGCTGTAATAAGACTTCTTCCTTCACTGCTAACCCGTCCTTCGCAAGCATCGTCAGGCCATGTGATGCACTTCGCGCCTTCGCTGAACTTATCTTCCTCCGGCGAGAAGTTGCCAGATCAGGGTGAATCTTCCGCCAGTACAAGTGTTTTAGCCAAAAGAAAACTTCGAGCGACGGTGGGAAGTGCCCTGGTGGCTACGCAACAGGTCTCACTTTCAACGTCTGCTCGATCAGAGCGGACCCCGGGCGGTTTTCCAAATCGTGCACCACGGCACAAAGGGCGCCGCCGGTTGCCTCAGCCGCCACCATGACGGGCGGCATGGCCAATGCCATCCAAACCGCGGCGACCGAGAGAAAAGGACCCGTCTTCACAGGGAAAGCGTGGCAAGGGTGATGCCGTCGAAAGCGGGATCCTCCTACTCCGCGCGTTTGGCTTCGTAGACACCCTCGGTGTCCGTGATGGAGAACCCGGTGGCGCGGCCGGTGGCATCGGTCTGGAAGGCGATGCGGGCGTCGAGTTGCAGCGCGTTGACGAACTCTCCGCCCAGGCTCGGCAGAAGCTCGGTGGGCACGCCGCCGCGAACCAGCAGCGTCAGCTTGTGGCCGGAGAGCGAAACCGACACCGGCCGGCCAGCCAATGCGTAGGCGCCGACCAGGGTCTGGAGGTATGCGGGATCGGAGAGCTTGGCGTCGGGCTGTTTCTTGAACACCACCGGGCCGACGGCAGGCTCCAGCACGATCTGCGCGGCGCTGATGCGTCCCGCCAGGTCGGTGACGAACTGCACGCGACCGTCGAGCCAGGCGTTCTCCACGTCGTGCGTGGCGGCGTCGAACACGTCGTAGTGCCAGTGTTCGAGCGGAGCGCTGTCATCGTTGTACTTGGCGACGAGGTGGTCGCCCTCCAGGCGGATCGTCAGCGACCCGTAGCCGGGGTCGGCGTAGTCGCCCGCGTAGTCGGCCAGCGCGTGGCTGGGTTGCGTGTTCGGCACCCGGCTGCCGCCCTTGTTACTGCGTGCCGTGACCTCGGCGGCCTCGCCCGCGTTCTTGCGCGCGAGCGCCTCGCCGAGCCAGTCCTTGCCCGTGGCACCAAGGAAGCGGTCGAAGATCGCCTTGGGCAGCGCGTCGCGCAGTTCGGAGCCGCTGTAGTTGACCAGCACGACCACGCCGAGGCGCTGCTCGGGCAGGAGCGCGACGATCGTGCTCGATCCGGGCAGGTTGCCACCGTGCGAGACCATCATGTGGCCGCGGTAGAGGTTGTTGAACCAGCCCATCGCGTAGCCGATGGGCACGTTTTCCGGCTCGCGCACCGTCTGGCCGGTGAGCATCTGTGGCCGGTGGATCTCCGCCAGCGTCGCCGGCTGGACGATCGCCTTGCCTTTGAAGGTGCCGTCGGTCAGGTGGACCGCCATCCAGTTCGCCAAATCGCCTGCGCACGAATAGATGCCTCCGGCCGGGTTGAGGATCGGGCTGTTGCGAAACAGCGGCACGTTGACCGGCTTGCCGTAGAGTATCCCGCGCCCGCCACTGTGGTCCGGGTCAACGGCGGCCTGCTCGGGCGACAGGGTGGTGCGCGTCATCTCCAAGGGCTTGAAGATGCGCTCGGCGGTGAAGTTTTCCCACGGTCCGCCGGAGACGCGGTCCACCACCAAGCCGGAGAGGATGAACATCAGGTTGTTGTACTGCCACTTGGCGCGCAGGGGCGCGGACGGCTCCAGAAAGGGTATGCGTGCGAGCAGGGCTTCGCGGGTGAGCGCGGCGGTGTGGTACCAGATCGCGTCGTGGCGCGGCAGGCCGGAGCGGTGCGAGAGCATGTCGCGCAAGGTCAGCCCAGCGGAGGCGGCCGGGTCCTTCAGCGCAAAGCCCGGCAGGTAGGCGGCCACCGGCGCGTCGAAGCTCACCCGACCTTCGTCCATGAGCAGGCCGACATCGAAGCTGGTGAACGCCTTGGTCATGGAGGCGATGGGAAAGAGCGTGTCCTTGGTCATCGGCTGGCCGGTGGCGGGGTCGCGCACGCCGTACCCTTTGGCCAGCACGACCTGGCCATCCTTGACGACCGAAATGGCCGCGCCGGGCACGTTCCACTTCGGCAGCGTCTCGGCCATCAACTCGTCGAAGCCCTCCAGCGCCGCTGCGTTGCCGGCAAAGGTGCTGGTGACCGGCGGTGCGTTTTGCGCGGCTGACGTCAGGGGGACGAAAAGCAGGCAAGCAGCCAACCAGCGGTGGAGAACAGTCATGAGCCACAGAGTAGGAACGAGGGAGCGCCTCTGTCGATCCATAAACAACGCAGCCGCAGGGACTCGCCGAGGTGGGAGGGTGCCGCGAGCGCCTCGTTTTCAGCGTGCGAGCCGCTAGCTAGGACCCATGCCCTTTTTAGTACGATTTAATTGTAAATTTCTCTATTCAAATATTTTATAATAAGTCTTATTGTAAATTATCCTGTATGTCAGCAACGAGATTTACGTTATTATTGAAAATTCTTGGAACCAGCATAGGTTCTGCGACTCCATTAGCTCTCGCCGAGGAGAAGCAGTCTTTTTTCTTGGTTTGAGGATCTCCAGGAGACGCGAGGTGAGACAGCAGTCCTGCGACGATCGAGAATGGTAAACCGTGGTTCGGTGAAGAAACGTCCGGGGAGGACGATGCCGACCGGATGGAGATGCCAGCTTCAATGCCCATCCAATTTGTGAGCCGTGACCCCAGTGGAACTTAGGAGGCGGGCGTGAAACTCATGCCGTGCGGGAAGAGGCGCGAGGAAAACGCCTTTGATCTTTTTGTAACACGCAGCGCAACTTTCCCGGCGTATTAGGAAGCGAGCGCGCCGACTGGCATCTCCGCCGGTCATCCGTTCACCGCCGAAACCAAAACCGAGTCGCGCGACGATCCCAACGTCTCCCGGCTCATCATCTTTAGGAACAAGAAAGTTTATCCGTCATGCCATTTGCACGCGTCGATCTGATCTTAACCTGTCTCCGTCTGTGTCCGATCCGGCTCGTCGCCGGGCGGCAGGGCGGGCTCGCGAGGAGGCCCCGGTAATGGCCCTGGACGAGTTGAAGTCCCTGCTGGCCCGGGGGCTCGCTGCGGTCGGCGCACACGACGCGGGGGCGAGCCTGGCGGCGACGACCAACGAGGACGCCAAGGCCGCCATCATGCCGCTGCTCGTCCGGGGCTTGCAGAAG
>CAXUIU010000252.1:0-5761 GCA_964250955.1 uncultured Chthoniobacterales bacterium
GTTCTGCCACTTCCACGTGCCCGTCTTCGATCCGAACGTTCCCGCCGTCCGGCTTGCCCACCGTACCGGCAAACCTCTGCTCGCCACCTCGGACGCGCACCGGCGCCGGTTCTTCGGTCAGAATTACTCCTTCCTGGGTCTGCCGGACGGCGCGGCGCCGACAGCCGAAGGGGTCTTCGACGCCATCCGCGCTGACCGCATCCGGCGGGTCAGTCCCTCGGGCGGGTTGGGGCGGTTGCTGGCGATGTTGTGCTTCCTTTTTTTCGTGCACCCATTCCTAGCCCGGCTGCCCGGCTCGAAACGCCGCCGCGCCCAACGAGCCAAACCGCCGAAGAAACCCTCCGCTTCCCACGAACCGGCCGCCGCCACCGTTTGCCCGACCTGCCATGAACCTCCGACTCCTCCGCGCTCCCGTCCTTCTCACCACGGCCTTGCTCGCACTGGCAGGAGGCTGCAAGACCACCCCGGAGGACGACCCAGAAAAGCCGAAGCCCGCCACGACGGCTGCTGCGGAAAAAACCAAGCCGAAAAAGCCGGTCACCACCATGCGCGACATGCGTGGCGACGTGGCCTTCCAGGCGTTCCTGGGGCGGCTGCGGGCGGCCGTGGCGGCGAAGGACGTGCACGAGATCGCCGGGATGATGACCACCAACTTCGGCTACCACCTCAACCCCGACCTCGAAGGCGAGGGGGTGTTCGCGTATTGGGACCAGAACAACGTCTGGCCCGAGCTGCAACTCGTCATGCGCGAGCCGTTCGTGCCGTTCGGCGACGCGCGCGACGGCTTCATGGTAGCCCCGCCGGAGTTCGCTTCAGCAGGCCAATACACCGGGTACCGCGCCGGCGTCCAACTCGTCAACGGCGGTTGGAAGTTCGCCTACTTCGTCAACGGCAACGGCGAATAAATGCTCAGGGCTGGAGCACGGCGTCGATGGAATGGATGACGCCGTTGCTCGCTTCCAGGTCGCTGCCGAGCACCTTGGCGTCGTCCACTTCCACCACCTTGCCGTCGGGGGTCACGTCGATGTCGATGGGCGTGCCCTCGATGGTCTTGACCTCGTCGGTCTTGGCGAGATCGGCAGCGGTCAGCTTCGTGTTGGAGAGATGGTAGGAAACCAGCGCGACGAGCTTGGCCTTGTTCTCGGGCTTGAGCAGGTCGTCGAGTTTGCCGGCGGGCAGCTTGGAAAACGCCGTGTCCGTCGGCGCGAACACCGTGAACGTCCCCGGCCCCTGGAGCGTGGCGGTCAGGCCAGCGGCCTCGACGACCTTCAGGAACGTCGTGAAGTTGCCGGCCGCCTTGGCGACGGTGATGAGATCGTCCTTCGCGGTGGGTGCGGGCGCAGGCGCGGACGGCGCGTCGGACTGCGGGTCCACCGGGCGCACGGCCAGCCAGCCGAGGGACCCGACGGCGAGTACGGCGGCGCAGACGGCGAGGAGCGTGGAGGGGCGGGAAACTTGGTCCATGGAAGAAGGCGGGGTCAATCCTGCGCGTAGCGGTAATTGGGACGGCGTTCTTTGTTGATCGTCCCGCGGCGCGGCGCTGGACGGATACGGTCGGCGCGGACCGTTTGCAAGCCGGCGGCGCGGTGCTAGCTTGCCGCCCTCTTCCCATGCACGGACCGAAAAGGTGTTTCCCGCCACGCCTGGCCGTCGCGTTCCTCGGGCTCGCGGCAGCGTGCGCACTGAGCGCCTGCCACAGCGCCAACCGCGGCCTGACCCTGCCCAAGCAGGCCGGTCCCGTACCGGTCAACGCCCCGCGTCAGCCGAGCGCCGCGGAGGAAGCCTTCTGGGAACAGCTTGCCCCCGCGCGGGTGGTCTACATCGGCGAAACGCACAACAGCAACTCCGACCACGAGTACCAGTGGGACGTGCTCAAGGGTCTCAAAGCCCGCGGCGTTCATGTGACCGTGGGCTGGGAGATGTTCGATCTGACCCAGCAGGGGCTTCTCGACGACTGGGATGCCCGGCGTCTCTCGACGGAGGCACTGTTGCAAAAGACCGATTTTCAGGCGCACTGGGGGACGCTGTCGGTGCTCTACGAGAAGATTCTGCGTTGGACCCAGACCGAAAACGTCCCGAGCCTGGCACTCAACGCCCCTGCCTCGCTCAGCCACAAGCTTGCCCTTGGTCAACCGCTCGACCCGAACGAAAAAGCGATGGTGCCCACCGGGTTCCGCCCGCTGCCAAGCGGCTTCGAGCATTTCTCCGAACAGATGGCCGCCGCCCCGCACGGCGGGGCGGACATGCGCAACTTCTACGCCGCGCAGCTTCTGTGGGACCAGACGATGGCGACGCGGATCGTGGAGTTCCTCGCCGCGCACCCGGACGAAAAGCTTGTCGTTCTCGTCGGCCGTGGCCACGTGGAAGGCGGCTACGGCGTGCCGGCGTTCGTCATGCAAAAGACCGACGCTCCGCAACTCGTCATTTATCCCGGCGGCCTCCCGGCGAACGGCGGTGGGAGCGGCAACGGCCACCTCGCGTCGGCGCGCTGATTTTCGTCGCTTCCACAACCGGTGCCACCGGACGGGACGATGCCCCCTTTGCCGCCCGATGCGCTTCATCGACCCCACGGAAAACGAAGGCCAGAGTTGGCAGGGTCTCCTGCTTGCCGCCACACCGAGCCTGAAGGACCCCAACTTCCGCCGCAGCGTGCTCTTTCTCTCCACACACGAGGTGCAGGTTGGCGCGTTCGGCTTCGTGCTCAACCGTCCGCTCGGCAAGACCGCCGGCGAACTCCTCCCGCAGCACGAGCGGCGCGAACTGCTCAACAGCATCCCCGTGTTCCTCGGTGGTCCGGTCGGGCAGGACCAGCTTTCCTTCGCGCGCGTCGAACTCGGCGCGGCTCGCTCGGGGCACCGCTTCCAGAGCAACCTCTCGCTCGACGAAGTCGCCGAACTCGCCACGGAACAGCCCGGCAGCGTGCGGGCGTTCGTAGGCTACTCCGGCTGGTCGGCCGGGCAACTCGAAGGCGAACTCGAACAGAAAGCCTGGGTCCTCGTGCAGCCCGACAAACGAGGTGGTGCGTCTCTCGGCCACGAGCGAGTCTGGTACAAAATCATGAACGAACTCGGACCGACCTACAAACTCCTGGCCGCGTTGCCTGACGACGTGTCGTTGAACTGAAGTCGCGCCCCCGCTACCTTTCCCCTTATGAAGATCGGCATCCCCAAAGAGGTCAAACAACAGGAAAACCGCGTGTCGCTGCTGCCGGCCGGCGTGTACGGCCTCGCCAAGCGCGGCCACCGCGTCCTCGTGGAGCACGGCGCGGGGGTAGGCAGCGGCTACTCGGACGCCGACTACGAGCAGGCCGGGGCAACGATGGTCAAGGCGCACGCCGACGTGTTCGAGGATGCGGACCTGATCGTGAAGGTCAAGGAACCGCTGCCTGAAGAGTACGAACTCCTCCGCCCAAAACAGCTTCTCTTCACCTACCTGCACCTCGCGGCGAACCGTCCGCTGACCGACGCCCTCGCCAAGAGCGGCGCGACCTGCATCGCGTACGAGACCATCGAGATCAACCGCCGCCTGCCGCTGCTCGAACCCATGAGTGAAATCGCCGGGCGCATGTCGGTGTTTGTCGGCGGCAACCTGCTCAGCAAGCACCATGGTGGCGCCGGGGTACTCCTCGGCGGCGTGCCGGGGGTGTTGCCGGGCAAGGTGGTCGTGCTCGGCGGCGGCACGTCGGGGGTCAACGCCGCACGCATGGCCACCGGGGTCGGCGCGGACGTGACGATCCTAGAGGTCGACCTGGAGCGGATGCGCTTCCTCGACATCACCATGCACACGCACACGCTGTATTCCAACGAGGCGCATCTGGTGAGTCTGTTGCCAACGGTTGATCTGCTCATCGGCGCGGTGCTCGTGCCCGGGGCGCGCGCACCCAAACTCATCACCCGCGAGATGCTCAAGCAGATGCGGCCCGGCAGCGTGCTCGTCGACATCGCCGTGGACCAGGGTGGCTGCGCGGAGACGACCCGGCCGACCACGCATCACGACCCGACGTACATCGAGGAAGGTGTCACGCATTACTGCGTGGCGAACATGCCCGGCGCGTACGCCCGTACCGCTACCCAGGCGCTCACCAACGTCACCGGCCGCTTCCTGGAACTGCTGGCTGACCAAGGTTTGAAAGACGCCATCGCGCGGCAGCCGGCACTCCTGGGCGGCATTAACGTCATGGACGGGCAAGTCACCTGCGAAGCGGTCGCCGAGGGGCTTGGCATGGAGTACCAGGACCCCAGGAAGCTGTTGGCAGCCTGATGGCCCGGCCGCGCGCGGCGAGGAAGAAGGCGTCGCCGGAGGACGGCTACCACCACTATGTTTACGTGGTGTTGCTTGACCCCAAGGTAGCCGAGCACCCGTCCGTGCGGCGGCTGAACCCGCACCGCGACCCGGCCAAGCCGTGCGTGTACGTCGGGATGACAGGGCTGAACCCGGAGGAGCGTTTCGCCAACCACCGCCGCGGCCACAAGTCCGCCTGGACCGTGCACCGGTACGGCATCCGGCTGCTGCCGGAGATGTACGAGTGCTTCAACCCGATGCCCTTCCACGCTGCGGCGGAGATGGAGCAGGGGCTTGCCGAGGATCTCCGTAGGGAGGGCTACACGGTCACCGGCGGCAAATAAGTTTTGTTGAAGGGCCAGGCCATCCGGTAAATGGTGCGCCTTTCGCCTCATCGCGCCATGCACAAGACATTTGTAGAATCGACCGAGCCGACCCAGGAGTTGTTCCGGGAGTTCGTCCTGCCGACGTACGGGCGTTTTTCTTTGAACCTGGCGCGCGGGCAGGGCAGCCGCGTGTGGGACGAGGCGGGGAAGGAATACCTCGATTTCGGCGCGGGCATCGCCGTGTCCTCGCTCGGGCACGGTCACCCGCGGATCGTGGATACCCTCACGCGGCAGGCGAACACACTCACGCACACCTCCAACCTGTACTACACCCGGCCGCAGGGACTCCTGGCTCAAAAGATCGTCTCGCTGGTGGGGCACCCGGGGAAGGTGTTTTTCTGCAACAGCGGCGCGGAGGCGAACGAAGGGCTCTACAAACTCGCGCGCAAGTTCGGCCACGACGCTCGTCCCGGGGGACGGTTCGAGGTTCTGACGTTTCAGGATTCCTTCCACGGCCGCACGCTGGCGGGGATCGCGGCCACGGGGCAGGAGAAGGTGCGCAAAGGCTTCGACCCGGTGACACCGGGATTTATCAAGGCGCGATTCAACGACCTCACCAGCGTTGAGGCGGCGCTGACCCCGCAGACGGCGGCAATCCTGCTCGAACCCATCCAGGGCGAGATCGGCGTGATGCCTGCACGCGCGGAGTTTTTACGTGGCCTGCGTCGGTTGTGCGACGAGCGCAACCTGCTGCTGTTCTTTGACGAAATTCAGTGCGGCTTCGGCCGGACGGGGGACTGGTGCGCGTGGCGTTCGCTCGGCTGCCCAGAGGTCGTGCCTGACGGCATCGCGTGGGCGAAGGGGATGGCCGCCGGGTTTCCGATGGGGGCGTTCTGGGTGCGCGAGCGCGAGGTGACGCTCACCGACGGCACGGCTGCGACGCTGCCGGGCCTGCTCGGCCCCGGTTCGCACGGGACGACCTTCGGCGGCACGCCGCTCGGCTGCGCGGTGAGCCTGGAAACCTTCGCCACCATCGAGGACGAGGACCTGCTCGCCAACAGCCGGGAGCGCGGGGGACAACTCGTCGCCCTACTCAACGACGCCCGCCTGCACGGCGTCGCTGCCGTGCGTGGGGTCGGCCTGCTGGTCGCCGC
>CAXUIU010000253.1:0-5749 GCA_964250955.1 uncultured Chthoniobacterales bacterium
CTGCTGGTAGTAGGTGCCGCTGGCGCGGCAGAAGAGGCGGTAGCGAGCATCAGGCACGGTGGTTCTCCTTCACGGGTATGGTTGCCTGCGAAGATGATAGAAAACGAACCGCTGGAAGCGTTAGCCGGTTGTGAGCGGCTACGTTCAGAGTAGTGGCCACCTAGTAGCCAGGTACTTAGAGCTTTCGCGAACCGCTGGAGGTTTCGCTGGAAGTCGCGCCATTTTGGCGCATCTGGCTTCCGCAAATGCTTCTTTGTCAGGGGATTGCGCATTGGCTCCAGCGGTAGGATTCGAACCTACGACCAGGCGATTAACAGTCGCCCGCTCTACCACTGAGCTACGCTGGAATGATGACTGACGAAACCGAGCCGGGATGCGTGGGTGCCCTCGCTCGGTTTTCGCTCGGACAGTGACACCACCCCCACCCACGTGCAAGCGGGAAATACGCACTGTTTTCGCGTCCGTGTCACGGCAGGACGTTTACTCCAAACGGCGCGTAAACACTCGTCCCACCGATCGAAACCTGGCAGTACAGCCGCAAAAAACCCGGTTCAGGAGGGTAGAATCGAAAGTCCAAGACGGGCCCACCACACGCTGCAAGGTCTTCCACGTCCACGCCCATCGGGTGCAGATGCACCACCGTGCGTCCGTCGTCGTAAAATCCGACTAGGTGCGCGAAAGCGTTCATCAGGGGTTCGAGTCTACGGGTGGGCTGGCCGTCCGCTTCGGTCACCGTGACCTGCAAAGCCTGCGCCCGACCAGCATGCAACGTGTTCCCGTCGGCTTCTCCAGTCGTCACTTGAAACCGGAGGCCACCCGCCACCGCCACCATGTCGGCTTCCTTCCGGATCATGGTCGAACCTCGGCCAGTCGTCGCAACGGCGGGTAGGTCCGCTGCGATGTACTCTTGGATGCCCGTCGCCGCCGGCACCACGTCGGCGTAGACCCGGTAGGCGGAAGTCTTTTGCGGCTCGAAGGCGAACTCATATTCACCCGGCACGCCGGTCGCCGTCGGGTGTTCGTGGTGATAGTCCTCCAACGCCGGGTCGATGATCAGTAGATGAATTCGTTGGGTGTGCGCCACCAACAGGTCACCGTCCGATACCGGTATCCCGTCTTTCCACGCCAAGCGGACCCTCGCACGCAGGCGCTGCCCGGCTGTCGGTGGCCCGTCGGCGTCCACCGTCATCGTGAGCGACGGCTCACCCGGCGGCGCGGCGTACACGAAGCTATAAGGAACCCGCCGCGGCTTCAACGCCATCCCGCACTTCGGGCACAACGAGCCGGCGGCCAAGCTCAACACGTCGGGGTGCATGGGGCAAAGGAACACGTCGGCCTGCACGGTCCCCGGGTCCTCGCCGGCCGCCAAGGCATTGAGCGCCGTGTGCCACTTCGCCAACGCTGCACCCGCCCCGGCACGGTCCCCGGCGACGCACGCTTGGGCGAGCGAGTCGATCACCGCGCCTGCCCGGACGACGCCGACCGCCATCTCCTGCCGTTTGGCCGCGGATTCCGCCAAGCGCGCGAGCAGGCGCAACGACGGGGGGCACAGCGACGCCTGGTCGGGAACCTCTTCCAGTCGCCCCTCGGCCATCAAACGGTCGAGGTTCGTGGACGCGAGCCGCAGGACGTTCCACGCTTCCGGAGCGGACTGCGGGTTCAGCACGCTCTCGGGTACCGGCACGTGCCCAGCCACTCCGAACGGCAAGCTGGCAAGCATCACCCAGGCCGCCAGCCATCGACAACCTCTAGCGCACCACGATGTCATCGGCGGTCCCCATGATTTTGTCTGGTCCGGCCGAGTGAATCTCCATCACGTCCCGGCTCAACTGGTGGAAGAAATAGGGGGTGCCCCAGTCGTCGACCAACTCGCCCTGCTGGTTGAGCGTAAAACCTTCTGGTGGACCGAGGACGGCCTGCCTTGGATTCTTCCCCATCACCGCGGCCATGATCTCGGTGTTGGTGCCGACGGGGTTCTCGCCGGTCAGCGTGTGGTAGTCGGTGACCATGCGGCGCACGCGGATCGCGTTGACCGAGGCGTCGCTTGAACGCGTCGCGGCGGGCATGGCAGGATCCGGTACAATGGCGGTCGGCTCCGCGCGTGGTGCGACCACCGCAGGCGTGGACGAGCTTACTACCGCCAGGGTCGGGGTCGAGACCGGTACGGCCGACGACGGGGGCGGCATATCCGACGGAGCGTCGGCGGACACGGGCGAAGCGGACGGCATCGGAGTGGGGAGCGCGCCCACCGCGTAGTGCCAGGTCGGAGCGTTTCCCACGGGCGGCGGGGGAGTGAGACGAAACGCCCACCAAGCCGCCAATGCCGCCACGAACAACAGCAGGATTGCCGTGGGCGCGCGTCGCGGTTTCATCGCACAAAGACACTCGCGTCGCGCCGACCAGTTGTCCAACCGTCGCCGGGTCGCGCCCTCACAGGAAACTGAGGTACGGCGTCGAAAACCGCCCGAGGTTCGGGAACACCGTCGGCATGTGCGTGCTGTCCACGCCGAACCACTTCGCCATTGTCGCGGCGTACTGGTCTACCGCCGTCGTCGGGATCCACCGGCCCGTGCTCGTGTCGTCCGGACCGCCGACGGTCAGTGTCGGCCACGTCCCGTACGTTCGCTGACCCTTTACCGCGCCGCCGACCACCATGTGGTGGCTGCCCCAGCCGTGGTCGCTGCCGAGGCTGTTGCTCGGGAACGTCCGGCCGAAATCGCTCACCGTGAACGACGTGACGCGCTGGTCGAACGCCGCGTCGCCGTACTGCGTGCCGATCTGCGTCATGGCGCCCTGGAAGGCGTTGATGCTCTGGCTGAGTTCGGTGAAGAGGTTGGCCTGCGCCCCGATGATGACCTTCGCGTTGTTGGTCGTCGTCTGGCCGGCGTTGCCCGTCTGGCCGGTGTGCAGGTCATAGCCGCCGACCTGCACGAAGAAAATCTGCCGCTTCATGCCGATGCCCGAGGAGCTCGTGCTCGCGCGGTAACCGGCCTCGATGATCTTGGCGACCATCTTGAGCTGCGACATCAGACTGGAGGTGAACGTCCCGCCGCCGTTCGGCACGGTGAGGCTCGTCGGGAACGTCGTGGCCGCGTTCCAGTACGAGGACATCGGGCTCGCGTTGAGCGCCGTCGTCAGACCGGTGCCGCTGGCGAGGGCGTGTTCGAGCGCCTGCGAATAGTTCGACATCAGCATGTTCTGCTGCACGTCGTCGATGCCGAGGATGCTGGTGAGCGCGTTCGTGCGCGCGGTCTGCGCGGTGCTAGGACCGAGGTTGGTGGCGAGCGACACCACGCCGCCGCTGGACACCGCGTACTGCTGCACGGTGCCGCCGACCTCGAAGGTGTTCGAGCCCGCCAGGGTCACGCACATGGAGAGCACCGCCGTGTTGCCGTTGTGCGGGTTGTACGCGTCGAGCAGGTCGGCGCAGCGTCCGCCCCAACCGGTGGTCGGCGGCTGGTCGGGCACGCTCGTCTGCCACTGCACCTGCTGGTCGGCGTGCGAGAAAAGCTGCGGCGGCAACGGCACACTGCCGGCTTGGTACTGCGCCTTGGTCACCGGGTAAACCAGCGTGCCGACGTTGAAAACCGGAGCCATCTTGCCCGCGTTGAAGAGCGCCTGCAACTCGGGGCACGCCGGATGGATGCCGTAGGTGTGCCCGTCGCTGGACTGCGCGTTGAGCGCGAGCGCCGTCGCCCCCGAGCCATCGGCATTGGGCAGCGCAAGGGCGGGGGTCCGGATGGTGGCGTAGTTGGCGTACTCGGCGGGGAGCGTCGGAATGAAGAGGTTGTTCGAGTCGTTGCCGCCGTTGAGGAAGATGCACACCAACGCCTTGTAGTCGCTGATGCCTGAGGATTGCGCCAGCGCCGCGTTGATGAAGCGCAGGTCGCGGATCGTGTTCGTCAACGCCGCCGTGCCGACGGCCGCGCACAGGCCCTGGCGGATGAACGTGCGCCGCGAGAGGTGGCGCAGATCGGAGCGGAGATCGTCGTCGGTTCGCTTGGGCATGGGAAGTGGAAAGTTCGCGGTTATTTCTGCACGGCGTACTCGGGTGATACCAGGATGAGCTGGACGGCGGCCCGCACCTTGTCGCGCGCGCTGGTGGTCGGCAGCGTCGGCGCGACGGGCGGCACGGTCGTCGTGCCGGTGGCGGACTGCGTCGGCGGGAAGTACGTCGTGTTGTTGAGCAGCGTCGTGATCGTGTCCTTCGTAGCCTGCGTCATGGTGCCACCGGTGAGCAGGCTGTTGAGTTTGGTGACGAGCGCCGTGGCGTCTACGGTCGTCGTCGTGACGGCGGTGACCTTCGTGCCGCTGGTCGTCGAGGTCGTGTTGACGCTCACGTACGGCGCGCCCATGAACGGGCTCAGGTCAAAGTTGATGGCGCCCGACTTGAAGTTGCTCAGGCCCGTCGTGTTGCCCGAGGACAGGATCATGGAGTTGACCGTGTTGGTCAGCGTCATGATGTTAGAATCCGTCGTCAACTGGAACTCGGGCGTCGTCACGTTGGCCGCCGCCAGCGCGCCGGGAAATTGGTAGTCAGGATCGAAGAAATTGAACACGGTCGGCGCGTCGAGCGGAGTCTGCACGATGTTGCCGTTCGTGTTCCCCATGTCGAACTTGCCTCCCGGCAGCGCCACGTTGCCCGAGCGCGTGATGGGGGGCGTCGCCAGCGGGAAGGCCGTGATCGTGCCGATGCTCGTCTCCGCGGTGTACTTCGTCGAGGTGGTGACGGTGAAGTGGCGCTCGTCGACCACGCTGGCGACGGTCCACTCGGAATCGGTGAGTTGCTTGCCCGGGGGCCACACCATCCAGACCCGGTCGCCGACGTTGAGGTTGTGGTTGGTGTACGAGGCGACCGTGATCGTACTCGCGGTCGCGCCGCTCGGGTTGGTGATGGTGTCGAGGGCGCTGAACTTCGGCACGACCACCGTGCCGCTGACCGCGGTCGCCGGCGCGGTTCCCGTCGTGGTGATCGTGAAGGACGAAGAGTTCGGCACGGCCGCCACCGTGTAGATCCCGTCCGCTACGCTGCCGCCGGTCGCCGAGACAAATTTGAGGTACACCTCGCCGCCGACCGCCGGCCCGCTGGTGTTGACCGTCAGGGTGTTGGAACCGGCCGCCTGCGCGAAAGAAACGCTCACCAGGCTCTGCGCGTTGACGATGAATGTCTTCGCGTCCGGGACAGAGGCCACCGGGTAGCTGCCCGAGGAAGGGTTGGTGCCCGGGCTGGCACTGGTGTTCACGCCGAAGTTCAACCACACGTTGTCCCCCGCGGTGTAATGGTGCGGGTTGGTGGTCGAGATCGTCATGCCGATGCCGCCGGCCTCGCTGTAGGTGCCGGTGTTGTCGGCGAAGAGAAAGGTGCGCGCCGGACCGGTGACCCGCAGGATCGGTTCGCGCTGCTTGCCAGCGGTCGTGGACGCGAGCGCCAGGGAGACGTTGCGCGCCTCGCCGTCGAGCAGGATTGCCTTGACGACGGCCGCCATGTTGCCGCGGACGTGCGCGGACGTGCCGTCGTCGTTGAACACTGCCACGACCCGCTGGAGGTAACCCGGCGTCGGGTTGCTCTCAACGAGGCGCTGGATCAGTTGGCGGCAGATGTACGGGCCGGTGTTGGGATGGTAGAAGATGCTGTCGAGCGCGCCCTCCAGGTCGCCCAGGCAGTAGCTGTCGTACGCCGTCGTGGTGGTGTCTGCCTGTGAACCGGCCGTGGCGCCGGCGGTCATGCTGTAGCCGGTGGCCGGGGGCA
>CAXUIU010000254.1:0-2919 GCA_964250955.1 uncultured Chthoniobacterales bacterium
TAGTCCGGCTGCTAAAGAAGTGTTGAACTACGGTGCTGCGTTGAAGGAAGGATTTCAACGACTGCGACGACGGCGGATCTTGCGCCTGGAAGATATTCTCGCTATGCAGGCCACTTTGGAAGGGAACACGGCAGGTCTGCGCAGGCAGGCGGGCACCGTCCTGAAGAATGAGAAAACCGGAGAAGTGGTCTACGTGCCGCCACAGAGCCCGGATGAGGTCGCTCGATTGATGGACAACTTCGTGATGTACATGAACCGCGACGAGCCAGATGACCTTGACCCATTAGTAAGAATGGCGGTGCTTCATCATCAATTTGAGAGCATCCATCCTTTTTATGACGGCAATGGTCGGACGGGGAGAATCCTGAACTTACTGCACTTGGTGTTGCACAACCTCCTTGATTTGCCTGTGTTGTACTTGAGCCGATACATTGTACGACGAAAGGCAGACTACTACCGGGAACTACAGGCGGTTCGGGAGACTGGAAGTTGGGAATCGTGGCTGCTGTACATGCTACGCGGGGTGGAGGAAACCGCACAGGAGACATTGGAGCGGGTCGACGGCATTCGCCTGCTGATGGCAGAGGTCAAGCAGCAGTTGAGGCGTGACCTACCCAAAATCTATCGTCAGGAATTGCTGAACAACCTGTTCCGGCACCCTTATACAAAAATAGAGTTTGTAGAACGGGACCTTGGCGTAAAGCGGCTGACGGCAGCCAAATACCTCAAGGAGATCCAGCGGATCGGCCTCGTGAAAAAGATCAAGGTGGGGCGGACGAACTTTTACCTGAACGAGCGTTTGTTCCAGCTTCTAAGCCGTTAAGAAGCGACGCCTTGCCGACTGTTTTCACACCATCGGCCGGAAGCGGCCGACAGTTTCCTGCAAGCGCGTGGTGATCTGGCCGAGTGAACAGTGCTCCACGGTGTTGATGAGTTCCGCGAACACGTTGCCGCCGTCTTCCACGACTTGCGCCAGAGCGTCGAGGGCGCGTTCGCTGTCTGCCGCGTGCCTCTTCTCGAAATCGCGCAGCCGGTCGAGTTGGCGCTGCTTGGCATCCTTCGGCGTGCGGATCATGCTGACCTCGGGCCACTTTTCCTCGGAATTGAAGTAGCGGTTCAGGCCGATGACGGGCCGCGTGCCGTCGTAAATCTGGCGTTCCATCGTGTGCGCGCTCGCCTGGATCTGGCTGCGCTGGTAACGTCGCTCGACGGCCGCCTGCACGCCGCCCTGCCGGTCGATCTCGCGGAACTCTTCCAGGATCGCCGCCTCCACGGCGTCGCCAACGGCTTTCATGCCGGGGCTGCCCGCCATCGGGTTCATCATGTGGCGGAACAGGCCGCTTTCCTCCAAGAGGATCGCCTGGCAGTGCGCGGCGAGACGCGCGTACTCCTCGCTGGGCGTGGTGAACGGCTCGTCCGCGGCGTTGGAATGACACGAGTTCGTCGCGTTCATGCACGCGAGGGTCAGCTCGATGGCCGTGCGCGAGAGGTTGTTCTTCCACTCGGCGGCGATGAGCGAGCGCCCGCTCGTTTGCGTGTGCAACTTCAAGATCTGCGCGCGCCGGTCTGCGCCGAACACGTCGCGCATCCCGACCGCCCAAATCTTGCGGCAGACCCGCGCGAGGGCCAGGTACTCAATGTCCAATCCGCAGTCGAGAAAAAACGAAAGGCGCGGGCCGAACGCGTTCACGTCCATGCCACGTTCCTTGAAAAGCTCGACGTACGCGAAGCCGTTGGAGAGCGTGTACGCCGCCTGCTGCACGGGCGTCGCGCCCGCCTCGGCGATGTGGTAGCCGCTGATGGAAATCGGATACCACTTGGGCATGTGCGCCGTCGTGTATTCCACCATGTCGCCCAGGAAGCGCAGCGACGCGTCCACAGGGAAGATCATCTCGTTCTGCGCCTGCACTTCCTTGAGCACGTCGGCCTGGATCGTGCCGCGCAGCTTCGGCGCCACGTCCGCGCCGAAACGCCGCTTGGCCGCCGCCACGTACATCGCCAGGATGATGGGCGCAGGGCCGTTGATCGTCATGGACACCGAGACATTGGGCTGGTCCAGGGCGAACCCGGCGTAGAGCCGCTCCATGTCGTCCACGGTGTCGAGCGCCACGCCACCCTCGCCGATCTTGCCGAACACCCCGTCCGCGCCGCAGCCCGTGCCGTAGAGCGTCGGGCCGTCAAACGCCGTGGACAGCCGCTTGCTGCGCTGGTGGCGCGAGAGGTAGTGGAAGCGTTCGTTCGTGTCTTCGGTCGTACCCAGGCCCGCGAAAAGCCGCGTGGGTTCCTCCGCGTCGCCCGAGCCGACCGCCGCACCGGCCGGGGCGGGTGCGGCGATGTTCTCGATGCGGTCGGCGCTGTCCTTCTCCTTCTCCTTGCCGTTGCCGTTGCCGTTCGTGCCATTTGCCTTCGGCTCGGGCGGCAGGTACATCTCTGCGTAGGCGGCGTTGAGGAAGGGGAATTGTCCCGGCAGACCTTCTTCAAGCAGATAGCGCGCGATGGCGCCCGCTTCGTCAAGGAACGGCAGCGCGTGGCGCGGGAGCGTCAGGCCCGTCGGGGTGACGGAAGTCGTGACTT
Source organism: uncultured Chthoniobacterales bacterium (assembly GCA_964250955.1). GTDB lineage: Bacteria > Verrucomicrobiota > Verrucomicrobiia > Chthoniobacterales > SZAS-18 > CAHJWO01. The sequence goes on from CAXUIU010000254.1 coordinate 2,575, forward strand.
TCTTCTGCGCGGTCTGCCAGCGGGCGTTGATCTCGGCGGCGAAGCTTTCGTCAGTACGTGCCCGCGCAACCTGCGCGGTGACGAATTGGCCGTAGGCATCGAGCGCGTCGGCCACCTGTCCGAGGGGAGTTTGGGAGGGCATGTGGGGGAGAGGGTTAGCAGCAATCAACCACGTCCCCTCCTCAGGGGCAACACGGTGAGGCATTGCGTCGCGGCGTCCAACGCCGCCAAGTTCGGCGACGCGGAGCGCGAGGCCAGGAGCAACGGCTACGGAGTAGGCTGGAGGTTAATGTTAAGGGACTGCGGCTCATCGGCGGAGTAGTAGCGCACGCGGGTACGGAAGAG
>CAXUIU010000254.1:3019-5729 GCA_964250955.1 uncultured Chthoniobacterales bacterium
GAAGACCGCGCCGCCGACGGCGAGTTGCGGCCAACGTGGAAGGAAGGATGTTTTCGGGTGCATGGCCCGAGCCTGCCCCAAGCTTGCCCGCACCCGTGAATCGATAAAAGCGGGCGCATCATTGCTCCATTCGATCCGCCAGTTGCAAAATGCGCGCGTACTGGGCAGGCGTCACCGGCAACACGGACAGCCGCGATTGTTTGACGAGCAGCAGGTCCCGCAACGCCGGGTCGGCCTTCATCTCCGCCAGCGACACCGCGCGCCTGAACGCCTCCCCCGCCCGCAACTCCACAGCGACCCACGCGCCCTTTTGTTCGTCGGGACCCGCCGTCGGGTCAGGGAACGCCACCCGCGACACGGCAGCCTCCCCGACGACCGCCTTCTCTCCGCCGCTGTGATAGTAGAGCACGGCGTCACCGGTCGCCATGGCGCGCAGGAAGTTGCGGGCTTGAAAATTACGCACGCCCGTCCAATCCGTGCGTTGGTCTTTCACGAACTGCGCGAACGCGTAGTCCTCCGGTTCCTGTTTGACGAGCCAGTGGTTCATGGTGGAAGAAAGCGAAAACTTTCCGGCCACGTCACGCCAGCAAATTCCGCCTCGACAAGGCCACGGCATTTCTGCTACTGCGAGGGATTGCTCCGAAGAGGGTCAGATGAAACCACCTGCCACGCCCATCATCTTCTTGGCGGTCGTTTGCCTGCTTGTTGCCGCCTGCTCTCGGCCGGAAGAAAAACGCGACACCCGCGCCGCAGGGTCTGAATCCTCATCACCCCCGCCGCGGCCGTCCCACACTCCTTTTGACCTTGGAAGGTCGCCGCCGAACAACCGGTGCCCGCCGGTCCCGTCGGTGACGCGCAGCGATTCTTGCTCAACGTCCCTGCGTACCAGTACACGAGCGAGGGGGAAGATTTGAACACCCACCAAAAAAGCCACGGCGAGGGCCGCGTGGTTCGTAACGAGGCACTCTGGGTCGAAAGCACAGGACCCTACGGGAGAAATGGCATCATCACCGACGGCAAGCGCGAGTTCGTCTTCTACCAAGGTCGCTACGGTCAGGAACCAGGCGACGCTGACGCCACGCTCATGGACCAGCTAAAGCAAACCTCGCTGCAATCCCTGCTCGAATACAGCGAGGAACACACTCCGTTCCTCGGCACGGAGAAGGTAGAGGGCATCGAGGCGGAGACGTACGCGCTGAACATCCTCCGGGAAGATGCCTTGAGGGGCATGGTGCCGGCCTGGGCTCTGGAGGGCGGGCACCTGCGGGTGTGGATCGCCAAGGAGAACCACCGCCCGTTAAAAATTGAGTGGAAAGAAAACCGATCCGACCGGCAAAAACCAGGGGTGACCCGCGTCAGTGTCGAAACCAGAACGTACCGCTACGACCCGAACGTCAAGGTGACATTGCCCGGGTCGTGATCGCGCTGTCGTGCGAAACGGCGCGGCGGGCAGCCCGGTCCCGTCACGGCGCTGCTCCTCTCCGCGCTAGTTCCCGCTGCCGGTTCCGGTGACGAGGGCGAAGAGTTCGTCCACGCCCGCATCGCGGTGGCGCGTGGCGGTGGTAGCGAGCACGTGCTGACCGCGCTTGTTAGAGGCGAGTCGACGCTCGACCTCCGCGCTGGCCGTGCGCGCCCCGCGCAGGTCGGACTTGTTCACGACCACGAGGTCGGCGGCGTCTAACATCGCAATCTTTTGCAACTGCAAACGGCTGCCGTAGTCCGGGTTCATCACGAGGATACGGAAATCCACCAACTCACCCGAGAACGGCAGCGCCTCCTGCCCCGTGCCGACCGTCTCGATGATGACCAACTCGAACTCGCCGCTGCCCGCCAGGATTTCCAGGCACCGACCCGTCGAAGGGCTAAGTCCGCCGGCCTGCCCGCGCGTCGCCATGGAGCGCATGAACACGCGGTCATGCTGCGAATAGATCATCGTCGCGCGGTCGCCCAGGAGCGCGCCCGCGCCGCTGCCCCCGATGCTCGGGTCGTGCGAGAGAATCGCCATGCGCGCCGATGCCGGGCGTGTGCGCAGGAAGCGCAGGACGAGTTCATCAATGATGGTTGTCTTCCCCGCGCCGCCGGGACCGGTGATGCCGACCACGCGGCAGGTTTTAGACTTCACCGGTGCGGCCGAACCTATCAGCGGATTGGCAACCGGTTGCGAGAAGATTTCCTCCGCCTCGGTGAGTCGCCGGGCGAGCGCGAGGTCGCTGTCAGCCTTCTCGGCCCCGGCATCCGGGTGGCGGCCGTAGCGTTCGCCGATCCAGCCGAGCATGTCGTGGAGCGGCGTGCCGGCGAAGAAGATGCGGTCCGCACCCTGCTGGCCCATGATCTCGGCGTCCGCCGCCGTGATCGTGCCGCCGCCGCCGCCAAAGAGCCCGACCCCACGCGCCCCCGCGGCGTCCAACTGCGCACGCACCTCCGCGAAGAACTCGACGTGTCCGCCGTTGTAGCTCGACAGCCCGATGGCGCGCACGTCTTCCTGCACCGCCGCGCGCACGATCTCCGCCGCCGGCCGGTGGTAGCCGAGATAGACGACTTCGAGGCCGTGACGGATGAGTTCGAGGTTGATGGTGTTGATGGCGCTGTCGTGCCCGTCGCAGATGGGCACGGCGGTCAGAAGACGGATGGGGGGGGGGGGAATCTACCAAGGTGATTAGTGGGCGTAAGGCATCCGGTGCGCAGCGTTGGGTACTGGGGTAGTTAACCT
>CAXUIU010000255.1:0-2682 GCA_964250955.1 uncultured Chthoniobacterales bacterium
CAGGATGAGCGCGGCGTCGTCCTCGTTGTCCTCGATGAGCAGCACGCGCAGGGGATGGGGGACGGAACCCGTCCCGGCGGCGGGTACGTCGGCAGGCAGGTGCGAGGAACGGCCGGTCATGCGGCTTGGAGGGGCGGGTTTTCGTTGAGGATCAGCCAGTACGCGCCGATCTGGCGCACGGCCTCGACGAACTGCTGGAAGTCTACGGGCTTACGGATGTAGCTGTTAGCCCCCAAACCGTAACTGCGCGCCAAGTCCTGCTCCTCGCGCGAACTGGTGAGGATCACGACAGGGAGGGCGCGGGTGCGTGCGTCGGCGCGGAGTTGGCGGAGCACCTCCATGCCGTCCAGACGCGGCAGCTTGAGATCCAGCAGGGTGACGGCCGGCTGCCGCGCGAGGTCGCGCCCGGCGTGCGGGCCGCGGGCGAAGAGATAGTCGAGTGCTTCGACGCCGTCACGCGCGATGTGAACCTGGCGTATGCCGTTGCGCGCGAAGGCCCGCAGAGTCAGCGCCTCGTCGTCCGGGTTGTCTTCCACCAGAAGGATCGTCTTGCCGACGAGCGCGCTGCTGGACAGGTCGGCGGCGGCGCTCATACAGTCGTCGTACGAGGAGAAGGGTCCGTCGCGCCATGGCTGGCCCCGAGCGGCGCGACCGTCGTCTCGGCAAGGGTTTTCTCCGTCGCACCCACCGCGCCGGCGGCCGTCAAGGTGAAGGAGAAGCGCGCCCCCTGCCCCGGTGAGGCGTCTGCCCACACCTCGCCGCCGTGGCGGTGGACGATGCGCTGCACGGTGGCCAGGCCGATGCCGCGGCCGACGGGGAACTCCTCCGAGCCGTGCATGCGCTGGAACGCCCCGAAAAGCCGCCCGGCGTACTCGGGGTCAAAGCCAGCGCCGTTGTCGCAGACCTGGTACACGGCCGCTCCGGGACGAGCGGGCTCAGGCGGCAGCGCGCGGAAGGCGATGAGCGCCACGTCGCGCGCGGCGGTGAACTTCCAAGCGTTGGCGAAAAGCTGCCGCACCGCCTCGGCCAGGAGCGCGCGGTCGGCGACGGCGAGGACGTTGGCGGGAATCTCCCAGCGCACGGTGCGCGTCGGTTCGGAGGCAGCGAGCTTGGCGGCGGCTTCGCGGGCGAGGCTGCTCACGTCCACCGATTCGGGGTGGAACGGCGCGCGCGCGATCTGCGCAAGCGCGAGGAGATCATCAACGAGGCCGTGGAGCGTCTGGGCGTTGGCGCGCACGCGGGCGAGGTAACCCTGCGCGGTGCCGTCGAGGTCGGCGGCATGATCCTCGGCCAAGGCCTGGGAAAAACCCTCGATGCCGCGCAACGGCGCACGCAGGTCGTGGGAAACCGAGTAGGTCAGTGACACGAGTTCGCGCTCGGCGGCGAGCGCCTGGGCCTCCACGCGCTGCCAGCGTTCGTGAACCAGCGCGTGAGAGCGGCGGAGGGTGGCGAGTTCGCGCCGCAGGTCTTCGTCCAGCGCAACGTGGGAATGTGCCCGCTCGGCACGGAGCCGGCGCAAGGTTCCCAGCAGGTGCCAGCCCCACGCCAGCAGCCCGGCGGAAGCGACCGCCAGAAAGCCGACGGCGAACGTCAGTGCCGACATCATCAGGGAAGCCATATCGGTCGAAAGAAAACGCGCGTCAACCCTCCGGCGGCCCTGCGCGTGGCACGTCCCTATTCGACGAACTCCAACTCTACCGGCGCGGGGATGATGCCGTGCTCACTCGCCTCCCCCAGGAACTGGTTGATCGCCCGCCGGCCGGTGTCGCCGTAGTCACGCGTGTAGTCGTTGACGTACATGCCGATGAACCGGTCAGCGAGCGGCACGTCGAGCCCGCGGGCCAGCGGCATCGAGTGTTGCACGGCGTCGGCGCGGTGCGCGAGCCCGTAATCGATGCTTTCGCGCATGATCGAGGAGAGTTCGCGTTGCACCTCAGGACCGAGATCTTTGCGGACGATGTTGCCGCCGAGCGGCAGCGGCAGGCCGGTCTTGTTCTTCCACCATTCGCCGAGGTCCACAATCTTCGTGAACCCGTCGCGGGCGTAGGTGAGCTGACCCTCGTGGATGATGAGCCCCGCGTCCGCCTGGCCGCTCTGCACGGCGTCGAAGATCTGGTCGAAGGGCACGACGACGTGCTCGAAGTCTTGCGTGTAGAGCCGCAACGACATGAAGGCGCTCGTCTTGAGGCCCGGGATGGCAATCTTTTTGCCTTTGATCCACTCCACGACGGCCGCCTGGTCGCCCGCGCGGACAGCCGGCGGGATCTCCGTGCGCGTCGCGTCGGCGACGACCATCGGCCCGTAGCCGTCACCCATGCTCGCGCCGTTGGGCAGGAGGCTGTATTTGTCGAGGACGTAGGCGACCGCTCCGAAGGAGATGGCCGAGAGGTGCAACTCGCCGCGCATCGCACGTTGGTTGAGCGTCTCGATGTCCTGGAGCGTGTGCTCGAACTCGTAGCCGCGCGTGTCGATCTTGTGCGCGGCCAGCGCGTAGAACATGAACGCATCGTCCGGATCGGGCGAATGACCCAGGGTGATGACTTTGGGACGGTCGGTGGGCATGACGCCGGGAATGTACTTCTTTTGCGCCGGGTCTCAAGATGTCGCCTGCGGCGACGTTGCGGGTTGCGTGGCGCGGAAGCGCCGTTGCGGGTTGCGGTGGTGGCTGAGGGCCCGGTGGCA
>CAXUIU010000255.1:2692-5715 GCA_964250955.1 uncultured Chthoniobacterales bacterium
CGCTCGTTGGCCGACGGGTCTGCGGGGCAACGGTGCCGGCCAAGGCGCCGCCTGGCGCACCGCAACGCAGGCACCGCCTGCACCGCCACCCGCAACGTGCCCGCAGGGCACATCGCAACCGGTATCTTTTCTTCTGACGCTGTACTTTTACCGGGTTCGTTCCTACGGTGGCTCGTTCTCCCCACCATGGACCCTTCGGAACGCTCCAAGCTGCGCCTGCTCCTCCAGCCTGCCGTGCTCGTCGGCGCGCTCGGATACTTCGTGGACATTTACGACCTGCTCCTCTTTCAGATCGTACGCGCCCGGAGCCTCGCCGACCTGGGCATCACGGACATCGCCACCGGCGTCCACCTCTACAACTGGCAGATGGCCGGCCTGCTGGTGGGCGGCATCCTCTGGGGCATCCTCGGCGACCGCAAGGGACGCACGATCCTGCTCTTCGGCTCCATCGCGCTATACTCAGGGGCAACCTTGGCGAACGCCTTCGTGCAATCCTACGGAGCGTACGCGTTCTGGCGCGTGCTGGCCGGGGTCGGGCTGGCGGGCGAACTTGGCGGGAGCATCGCGCTCATCTCGGAAATCCTCCCCCGCGAGTTGCGCGGCTACGGCACGATGATCGTGGCAACCGTCGGGGTGTTCGGCGCGGTGGTGGCCGGGCTGACCGGCAAGCTGCTCGACTGGCGCGTGGCGTACACGGTCGGCGGGACGCTCGGGTTCGCACTGCTGGCGTTGCGCATGGGCGTGTCGGAATCGGTCATGTTCAAGCGCGCCCAGGCGTACGACGAGGTCCGCCGAGGCGATTTTCTGAGCCTGTTCACCAACTTCAGCCGCTTCCGGCGTTACCTGTGCTGCATCCTCATCGGTCTGCCGCTGTGGTACGCTGTCGGTATCGTCATCGCCTACTGCCCCGAGTTCGCCAAGGAACTCGGCGTGCACGGCGAGGTGACGGCTGGCGACGGGGTGCTCTGGACGTATTTCGGCCTGACCTTCGGCGACTTCTTGACCGGCACCCTGAGCCAACTGCTGCACTCGCGTAAAAAGGTGGTTGCCCTCGGCATCCTAGTCAGTTCGGGGTTCCTGTGGGCGTACTTTTCGGCGCGCGGGGTGACCAACACGGCCTTCTATGCCATCATCTTCGGCCTGGGCATCGGGTTGGGATATTGGGCGGTGTTCGCCACGATGGCGGCCGAACAGTTCGGCACCAACTTGCGTGCGACCACGGCCACGACTGTGCCCAATTTCGTCCGCGGGTCTCTCATCCCGATCAGTTGGCTCTACCTGGCGTTGAAGGGCTCGCATTCTCCCGCCCACGCCGCGGCGCTGACGGGGATTTTCGTCGTGCCGATTGCGCTCGCGGCCTTGCTCGGTCTGCGCGAGACCTACGGCGTCGATTTGGACTACGTCGAACTGCCCGAAGGCAGCCACTTCCGCTAAACACCTGCTCCTATGAACATCCTCATCCTCGCCGCCGGCTACGCCACGCGCCTCTATCCGTTGACCCTCCACAAGGCCAAGCCGCTGCTCGACGTGGCCGGCAAGCCGATGGTCGAATGGGTCCTGGACAACCTCGCGCCCATCGAAGGTATCGGCACGGTCTACATCGTGACCAACGACAAGTTCGCCGCCGACTTTCAGGCGTGGGCCGATGGATACAACGCGCGCGAGTCGCGGATGCGTTTCAAGATCGTCAACGACCGTTCCACCAACGACGCCGACAAGCTCGGAGCCATCGGCGACATCCATCTGGTCGTCAACCAGGAGCACCTGGAAGACGACGACCTCCTGGTGGTCGCCGGCGACAATCTTTTCAGCGAGCCGCTCGCCGACTTTGCTGAGAAGACCCGGGGCCGCGACGCCGTGCTGGCGACCTACGACGTGGGCAGCCTGGAAGCCATCAAAAAGTACAGCAGCGTGACGCTCGACCCGGACGGCCGGATCACGGCCTTTGAAGAAAAGCCGGCGAACCCGACCGGGACGATCACGGGCATCGCACTGTACTACTTCGCCAAGGCGACGGTGCCGATGTTCAACACCTACATCGCCGAGGGCAACAACCCCGACCAGCCGGGCCGCTTCATCCAGTGGCTCTACCCGCGCAAAGCCGTGTACACTTACCCGGTCAAAGGGACGTGGTTCGACATCGGCAGCAAGGAGACGCTCGACGAGGCCAACCGGATTTTCGAGCAGTTCCGCCGGTAGGGAGCGCACCGAAATTTGTCCGCAGATTTTCGCAGATGAGAAGAGGGGAGGAACAACATCTCTCCTCCTTTCTGAAATCCGCGTGATCTGCGGACAGACTCTGTAAAGCAAAAGGCGCGGTGGCCAAAGACCCCGCGCCTTGCAAAACTGGACTGTTTGTCGCGGTTTAGCGCTTCGAGAACTGGAACCGCTTGCGGGCACCCGGCTGGCCGCTCTTCTTCCGTTCCTTCATGCGCGGGTCGCGGGTCAGCAAACCTTCGACCTTCAAGCCCGGGCGTCGCGTTTCGTCGGCTAGGATCAACGCGCGCGACACCGCCAAGCGCACCGCGCCGGCCTGCCCGTTGATGCCGCCGCCGCTGGCGTTGACCGTCACGTCGTACGTCTTGCTGGCGTTGGCGATCTCGAACGGCTTGAGCACCGTGGTTTGGAGCGGGGTCGTCGGGAAGTATTCCTCGAACGTCCGACCGTTGATCTTGATCTGGCCGGTGCCGGCCGTCATGCGGACGCGGGCGACAGCGGTTTTGCGGCGGCCGGTGGCGACGAAAGCGTTTTCTTGAGCCATGTGGAAAAAGGAAAGTTAGATGGTGGTCGTGGCCGGCTGCTGCGCGGAGTGCGGGTGGTCAGCGCCCGTGTAGACCTTCAGCTTCGTGTAAACCGAGCGGCCTAAGCGGTTGTGCGGGATCATGCCGCGCACGGCGAGCTCCACCAGCTTCTCCGGATGACGGCCGCGGCGCTGCTTGACGGTCTCTGACTTGTGGCCGCCGACGTAGCCCGAAAAGCTCGTGTACTTCTTGTCCGTCTCCTTCTTGCCGAGGAGCGCCACC
>CAXUIU010000256.1:0-5696 GCA_964250955.1 uncultured Chthoniobacterales bacterium
TTATCCGTACGAATCCAGCAAGGACGCGGGCGACTGGCTCGACGGCGCGCCGCTGCCCGCCAGCACGCTCGCGAAGGTCGCCACCGGGAACGCGCAACGCGCCCTGCGTCTGTGACCATTGACCCACGCACTCACCACCATCGAAACGAACATCGGCTAGCCGCATGAAGCTCATCGCCCTGGAAGAACATTTCACCACCGAGGACCTCAACCAAGCGTGGTCGAGCCCGCAAACCACCGAGCGCGATCCCAACGCCGACGCCATCCAAGCGCCGCCAATCAAGGCCAAGCTGGAAGACTTCACGGGCGCGCGGCTGCGCCAGATGGACCAGAGCGGCGTGGACGTGCAGGTGCTCTCCGTGCCCCCGCCGGCCTTGCAGAACCTGACGGCTGCCGAGGCAATCGTGCTGGCCCGGCAAACCAACGACCGGCTCGCGGCGGCCATCGCGCAAAACCCAACGCGCTTCGAGGGTTTCGCCACGCTGCCGACCCCGGACCCGGAGGCGGCGGCCGGCGAGTTAGAACGCGCGGTCACCACCCTGGGCTTCCGGGGTGCGCTGCTCGGCAGCCGCACGGGCGGGCGCAACATGGACCACCCGGTCTTCCGGCCGATCTTCGAGGCGGCGGCGCGGCTGCGCGTGCCGCTCTACCTGCACCCGCAGACTCCTGCCCCGGCGGTGCGTGAGGCGTACTACTCGGGCTACGAGGAGGCGTTCAACCTGCTGTTCTCAACCTACGGCTGGGGTTGGCACATCGAAGCGGGCATCCAGGCGGTGCGGCTGATTCTCTCCGGCGTCTTTGACCGCTGCCCGGATTTGCAGATCATCCTGGGGCACTGGGGTGAAACCGTCCCCTTCTACCTGGAGCGCATCGACGCGATGTCCAAACAGGCCAAGGGTCTGCAACGCCCCATCCGCGACTACGTGCGCCAGAACTTCTACGTCACTCCCAGCGGCATGTTCAGCCCGCACTACCTTGCCTGGACCAAGCAGGTGATGGGTGTCGAGCGCATCCTGTTTTCCACCGACTACCCCTTCATCATCGCACCGGGCCGGGGCGCGCGCGACTTCGTCGAGCAGGCGGCGCTCTCGGCCGAGGAAAAGGAGATGATGGCACACGGCAACTGGGAACGGCTCACCGGGAGAAGCTGAACTCGACATCCCAACAACGCTCGGCCGAGCGGACGCGCGTTCTGAGCGAAAAACATCCACGCTACGGCTAGCGGACCCTGCGCCCGTGGGGATAGCAGATGCTGAGGAGTGTCTTGCCCGTGCGTTTTCTCTGCTACCTCAGGCGGCACCCTGCGGATGGTCGTTGCGTCCGCAATCGCACCATCATCTAGCAGGAAAGGTCTGCTAGGCCGCTCGTTTTCGCGTTGACGTTTTGCCGTGGCTGCGGACTTTCTTCCGCTCAGGGGACAAGAGGCCGATCATCAACTCAAGACTGCTCTGCACTCCGGTCAGTCCTTTCTCTGGATGCATCCGGCCGCTTGCTTTCAGAGCGATCAGGCCGTGCATTGTCGCGAACAACAGCCCGGCAAGCGTCGTCTTTGGTACGTCCGGCAGGGCTTGCGCCGCCTGACCTTCCTCCACGATCCCGATGAACTCGCCAAAGGCCGCGAAAGCGGTTCTCTCCAATTCGCCCTTCCGTGCGGCAATCGCCGGGTCGTTGAAGAGGAGTCGATAACGGGCCGGATGTTCGACGCTGAAGTCGATCACGACCTGGAGAGCGGTCAGCAATTTCGTGGCAGGTTTGGCGGCGTTTTGACGGACCGACCTGAATGCTTCCGTCAGCATGATAAAGTCGGCGGCGGCGACGGCCGCCAGCAACGCGTCTCGGTTCTCAAAGTGCTTGTAGGGCGCGTTGTGCGAGATGCCGGCCGCATGACCGACCGCGCGTAGCGTTACGGCGTCCTCGCCGCCAGCGTCGAGCAGCGCCGCCGCGGCGAGGATCAGCTTGCGGTCCGTGGTCAGCGCAACGGAACGGACTCCTCGTTTTCTCGCAACCGAACGAGCGTCTTGGAATCGTTCCATAGCTTCAGTGCTCGCGGTTCGTCATAGGACAGTTTGGAAGATCTTTTCTCACGAAGCACGCCTTCTTGCGACTGAAAATACTTGCCTGAACCGCTCGCGTACGCGGGATCGGCGGCCAGCCTCGCCAAGGAGGCACCCGAGAAGCTGACCGTGCTCTGCGTAACGCCCGCGCGTTTCATGACCCACTTCATGAAGCGCGCTTTCGCCAGGGCTTGCACGGGCTTGGGCATCGTGCGCAGCAGCCCGGTCTCAGGGATGGACCCGGGATCAAAGGCAAGCGACGCAACCGAACTCCCGGAGCGCCGTAAGCGGCGGTGCAGTTCGTAGGCATGAAGGATCGTGCAGAGCTTGGAGGTCGAGTAGCGTTGTCCTGCGGAGACTGGCTTCTGGCCATCCTTCCCGTTGTTGGCAAGTGCCATCGCATCAGGCTCGACCACGATGCCGACCATCTTGCCGTCCGTGGTGTCGGGATCGTGCGTGCCGCTCGCGGTGAACACGATCCGCCCGTTCTCTGCTAGATGATCCGTGAGCAGCTCCACCAGCAGGAAATGCCCGAGGCAATTGGTCGCAAACGTGGTCTCGTAGCCCTCGGGACTGTAGGAAAGCGGCCCGTTGTGTCGGCCGCCCGCGTTGCACAAGAGGGCCTGGAAGGAGTCGATCTCGCCGCGGTCGAGCAGCTCGCGGAACCGGGCGGCGGCCTCCCGAACCGAGGCCAGCGAGGAGGTGTCCAGCGGCAGGGTGGTAACCTGGACATCGTGGGCGCTTCGGAGCTGCTGGGCCGCGGCTTCCATGCGCTGCGGGCTGCGACCGGCGAGGACCAGATGGTGACGCCATTGGGAAGCAAGCTGCTTGGCGCATTCGAAGCCGATGCCGGCGTGACCGCCGGTGATGAGAGTGGTTGGCATGATGATTTTCTTAAGGTTGACGATGTCAACCTTCAGCCTGCTGGTGTACATTGTCAACCAACGCCGATGGTTGTATGTGCAAGCCTCTGCGTTGGGTATCGCGGAGCCGTCAAGGAGATGACTCCGCAGGCAAGCATCCCATCGCGCGATGCTCCGACCCTGCTGGATTATTCCTGAACCAGGACGATCTTTCCGGTCACTTGGGATGATTCCAGCAGTTCGTGGGCGCGCGCAGCTTCCCGCAAGGGCAGCCGCGCAGCGATAATGGGCGCGATCTCGCCGCGCTGGAGTCGGCGCAGCATCTCGCCCATGTCGGCTTTCAAGGCTGTGGACGTGCGATCCTTCTCCGCGCCGATGCTGCCCACCACGAACTTCTTCGCGTCGGGCGTCAGTTTGAGCCGGGCGAACACGGCCAGGGTGCGCAGCAAGCTGAACGTCGGCTGCTTGCGCTGCTGCACGGCGGCCGTGATCCCGTAGGACACCAGCGTCCCGCCCTTCTTGACCACCGCGTTGGAACGCAGCAGGTGCGCGCCGCCGACGGCATCGAAGACCGCCGTGACCCCGCCGGGCCGCAGGCGTTTCATCTCGGACACGAAATCGACGTGCTTGTAATCGATGGGCGTGGCACCGAGTTGCTCGACCAAGCCAAGCTTGCGGGTGTCGGCCGTGCCGAAGACCTCGACGCCTAGCGTCCGGGCCAACTGCACCAATGCGCTCCCCACGCCCCCCGCCGCGGCGTGCACCAGCGCCGAGTCGCCGCGCCGGAGCTTGGCCGCATCCCGCAGCAGCCGGTAAGCCGTCGTGTAGTTGAGGATCACGCTGACGGCCTCCGCCGGGTCCAGCCCCTCCGGCACGGTGACCAAGCGGCTCTGGTCGATACAGAGGGACTGTGCGTAGCCGCCCAGCGTCGGGATGCCGGCCACCATGTCTCCCGGCTTGTAGAGCGAGGAACCGACCGGAACCTGCTCGACCACGCCGACAAAGTCATAGCCGGGGGTGACCGGATAGGAGGCGAACGGGACGAAGCCACCACGCAGGTACACGTCCACGTAGGCCACCCCCGAGGCGAGGATCTTCACCCGCACCTGTTGGCCCGTGGGCTCTGGCAGCGCCTCGCTCACGAGTTGCAGGGCTTCCGGTCCACCGGGCCGGTGAATGATGATGCGCTGGTTTTGCATGGCGGGGTCTCGGGAGAAGTCCGGGTGTGATCCACCGGTTCTGCCGGGTCGCAGGAGGATTTACTGCAAGGCTTGGATTGTCTATGCTTTGCCGTCCACCAAACATGAGCGTTCATCCAAACTGCGACGACGATCCTCTTTCCAGTGTTCTCTCCCTTGTCGGGCTGGAGTGTGCGCCCGTCGTGCGCGTGGAAGCCGGGGGGTCTTGGGCCATCCGCTTCGCCAGTCACCTGCCGATCACCTTCGGAGTGGTCGTGGAGGGCGGTGCTTGGCTGGCCACCGAGACCGGCGAAGAACCCATTTGGCTAGCCCCCGGCGACTGCTTCCTGGTGATGGGTACTCGCCCCCACCAAATCTGTAGCGACCGCACGGCGGAGGCCAAGGATGCCGCCGAACTGTTTGCCCGCCACCGAGGCAGCGACGGCGTGGTCCGCTGTGGCACCGGACAGAAGACCGCTTTGATTGGCGGCGGCTTCAACTTTCAAGCCAACGGCGCGTTGCTCCTGGACCTGCTGCCGCCTCGGTTGCACCTGGCAGCCACCCGACAACCGCCGCCGCTCCGCTCCACCCTGCGAGCGCTGGCAGAAGAGGTAGCCTCGTCCCAACTTGGAGGCAAGCTGATGACGCAGAACTTGGCGCAAGCGTTGTTCGTGCAGGTGCTGCGGGATTACGCGGCCTCTCAGGCGTGTTCGGCGGTGGGTTGGCTCGGCGCATTTGCGGACAGGCAAATCGGCGCGGCGTTACGTCTCTTGCACAGCGACGACGGGAAGCGGTGGACACTGCCCGGGTTAGCTGCCGCCGTAGGCATGTCGCGTTCGGGCTTTGCCCTACGCTTCAAGACCCTCGTGGGCGCGGCACCGCTCGAGTACCTGCTGCGCTGGCGAATGCAGAGGGCCGGGCGGGCTTTGCGGAACATGGAGCGCACCCTGGCTGCCATTGCGAGTGAGTTTGGGTACTCTTCGGAAAGTGCCTTCAGCCACGCCTTCAAACGTGTGCAGGGCTGCCCGCCCAGACAGTACCGCGCACGAGGTTCCATGACCGTCGGAGATCGCCTCGCCTGCTGCGAAGCGCCTGTCGTTTTCACGCCACGAGCTTCCTTGAGTGCGCGAGCAAACATGGTGGTTAACAAAAACTCGCCGGCGCACGCGATTCAGCCTGTCCAAACCCGTCGGAGATCGCGCGGCCCGAAGATCGGGACGGCAAGTTAAATCAGGCCATCGGACGCTTCCAAGCTCATGGACAAAGGCTGTGGAATGCAAGTAGAAGCTCGTCAGCGTGAGCGCGCGCCCGTCGCCGCGGGTCCATTACGAACTGACCGGCCTGAGCCGCGATACCCAGGTGCCGTCACCGCACCGGCCTCCTGGGCTTATTTCACTGCCACCTGTGTATTTGTTCCTCATAAACACTTGCATCGACTTCACTACTTCATCTATCCATTCAGAACTCTTTGGCAGGGAGTATCCGTGCTTACCCGATATATCCCAAGTCATGCTTTGACATGAGTGTTCTTCCCGTTTTCTCCCTAGACGGCCGCGTGGCCGTGGTCACCGGCGGCAGCCGCGGCATCGGCTTTGAGGTCG
>CAXUIU010000257.1:0-5682 GCA_964250955.1 uncultured Chthoniobacterales bacterium
GGAAATTGACGGGTTATTCACCGGCCAGGTGGCAGGTTCGCTTCGCGCTTGTGGACAAGCTGTGAAGAAAACCCGGCCGGCGGAGCAAAGTAGCGCACAAGCGACCGAAGAAAAGCGGCCGTTTGCCGGCAAGGACCGTTTCCGGCATCGTGGGGCCGGAGCATGAAAACCGACGACGACTACACGGTCAGCGACGACCCCGCCCGGCTGGACCTTGATGCCGTCCACGGCTACCTGAGCGCGCAAAGCTACTGGGCGCAGGGGATGCACCGCGCGACCCTGGAACGCGCGGTGGCAGGGTCGCTGTGCTTCGGCGTCTACGACGGGAAAGGGGCGCAGGTCGGCTTCGCGCGGGTGGTGACGGACCGGGCGACGTTCGCGTGGCTGGCGGACGTGTTCGTGCTGTCAGCGCACCGGGGGAGGGGGTTGTCGAAGCGGCTGCTGGCGGCGATGCTCGCGCATCCGGATTTGCAAGGGTTACGCCGCTTCCTGTTGGCGACGCGGGATGCGCATGGGTTGTACCGGCAATTCGGCTTCGAGGCGCCGGTGAAGCCCGGGTCGCTGATGGAGCGGCGGGGGACGGAAGGCTAGTTCGTGAAGCAAACGGTACGCCGGCCCTGCAATCGGCAGAAACGCCCGCAATTCATTGTGTCAGGCGAAGAGTTCCGCCACTGGCACGGACTAGCCGGGCAGGAGGCCGGTTGTCAGATTGTCTTCAGCAGAGAGTGTGCGTGCCGGGCCGTCAGAGTCGGAGAGGTGAACCTCAACCGCTTGGCGCTCCGGGAGCACAAACCAGATTTCGCGCACACCAGCGCAGAAGTAAACGGGGCGCTTCTCTCGGCGGTCAAGTCGCTGTGTGGAAGGCGAGAGCACTTCCACGACGAGGTCGGGGGCACCCGACGCTCCCTCGTCAGTCAGAATAGGTGATCGCTCTTAACTGACGAAGTAGATGTTCGGTTCAAACACGTTGCCATCATCCAATCTCACGTCGGCGGGAGCCAGATAAACTCGGCCCAGCACAGGATTGACGCGCAGGTGGGCTTTGAGGGCAAAGAACAGGTTGCCGACGATCTCTTGGTGCGAGCGGGAAGGCGTCGCCATAAAGTAGAGTTCTCCCTCAACGAGTTGAAAATACGGCGGCCCTTCCGGCAGCGCCGCGAACTCGTCCGCCGTCATGTGCTGGTGCGTCGTCGGCAGGTACATGGCCTGCCAAGATAGCAGAACCTGGCGCGCACCGGCAAACTAGAACCGGTACGTCACCCCGCCGCGGAACTCGCGCGGCTCGGTCGGGTGCGTGTGGATGTCGTTCACGCCTTCCGCCGGTTCGCCCGGCAGGCGCGACGCATAATAGTAGTCGATGTCGCTGTCCCGGCTGTCGAAGAGGTTGAACACGTCGAAGTTCACCTCCCAGTACGTGTTGAACCGGTAGCCGAGTTGCAGGTAGACAAGCGTCGTCGCGTCCGAGCGCTGGCTGCGGTCCTCGATGAGGGTGCGCGGCCCGAAAAACCGCAGCCGCAACCCCCCGTAGAACCCCTTCGTCCAACCGGACCCGAGGTCGTGGAAGGCCACGCCGGCGTCGAGCACCGTCTCGATAGCCTCGGGCACCCACGGGCCGGCGGGGTCGTGTTCGCGGAAACGCGCGTTGGAATACGCGAAGTCCAGGTCCAAGGTCAGCCAGGGCGTCGGCGTGTAGAAGTTGGCCCACTCCACGCCCCAGCGCCGGCTCGGGCGGCTGGGCTCGTTGTCGGCCGTGTCGCCGGCGAAGACGAGTTCGCTGTCCAGGTCGAGCAGCCAGAGCGTCGCGGAAGTTTGCAGGCCGGGCACGACCGTCGTGCGCACGCCGACCTCCGCGCCGCGGGACTTCACCAGCGGCGTGGCACCCCCCGTGCCCTGCACGCCGGGGATGGGCGGGCCGACGGTGGCGCGCACGTCGTTGGAGTGGAAGCCGTACCCGCCGTTGAGATACAGCTCGGTCTTTTCCCAGGGGCCGAGGATCAGGCTGAACTTCGGGCTGACAATCGCCGCTGTCTCGCCGCCGCTGACCCGGTCGAAGGTGTCGTCGTCGTGAAACACGAACACGTCCGCGCGGAACCCCGCCACCGTGCGCAGCCACGGCAGCCACTGGGTTTTGTTCTCCAAGTACGGACCGACGCGCGTCTCTTGGATCACGTCCTGGCGGGTGGTGCCCAGACGGGCGCGGTCCTCGGTGTGGTAGAGGCCGTTGCGCAGGAAGTCGGTGCGCTCCTGCAAGCCGATGGTGTTCTCCGTGTCGAAGCCGAAGAGTTTGAAGTGCCATGTCTGGCTGGCGTTGAGACCCAGGTAGACGCGCCGATCCTTCTGCTCGAACTGGTCGCCGTGCACCGGGTCGTCCAGGAAGTAGGTGAAGTTGGAAAAGAGGTCGAGGTCGTAGTAGTCCGCGTAGGCGGAGATCTGCGTGTGCTCGGTGTCGGTGCCGCGGTGCCACTCGCCGTTGAGGCCGTAGCGTTGGCTGTTGCCGCCGTCGCTGGGGTCGATCTCGCCGAAGCGGTCGATCAGGCCCGAAGCGATGGCGCGGTCGGGCACCTGGTCGGTGGAGTTCCACGCGCCGTGATAGGCCAAGGCGGTCAAGCTCGCGCCGTTCTGCGCGTCGCCGACCGAGTAGGACGCGACCCCGTTGATCTTCTGGTAGTCGTCGCCGTGGTCCCACGGGCCGTCGTCGTGCTTGAGTTCCAGGGCGAAGAGCAGGTGCCCTGGGCCGACCTGGGGCGACTCGGCGAACACGACGCGCGCGTAGCGGTTGTCGCCGCCCTCGACCTTGAAGAACGCAGCGGGCAGTTCGTAGAAATAGTGGAAGGAAAACGCCCCGGCGCTGCCGAAGTCGCCGACGTTCGCGTAGTAGTTGCCCTTCTTGTAGGCCACGTCGCTGACCAGTTCGGGAATCAGGAAGTTGAGGTCCGTGTAGCCCTGGCCGTGCGCGTGGCTGGGCATGTTGATGGGCATGCCCTCGAAGTCCGTGGCGAGGTCCGTGCCGTGGTCGAGGTTGAAGCCGCGCAGGAAGTACTGGTTGGCCTTGCCGCTGCCGCTGTGCTGGGTGACGATGACGCCCGGGATCGTCTCGACGATTTCGCCCGGTCGCAGGATCGGCCGCGTGGCCAGGTCGGCGGCGCTGACCACGCCCTCGCTCGAACTCGTCGCCACGCCCACGAGGTCGTCCGCGCGCCCGACGATGACGACGTGCGATGGTTGGCCGTCCAGCGCGTCGGCGGGCCCGTCCGGCGGCCGGACGAGATCTTGCGCGGCCGACAGGCCGACGAGAGAAAAGAAAAGCGCGAGCGGAGGAAGTTTTCGGAGTGGCATCGATGGGTCAGGGTGGAAGGCTTCGTTCGCCGGGCACCCTTCCCGCCATGTCAGACAAGAAAGCCACCCGACCCGGGTCTACGGCGCGGGCTCCCGGTGAGGGGAAGGTCCGCGCCGCCATCGATGAACCGGCGGTGGCTTGACGAGAGGTTTTAACAAACCGCGTGGGGAGGTCAAGCCCCGTCCACACGGCAGGGTCGCGGCTGGTGGACGATCAGGCGCAAGCACGCGCCGCGTCACACGGGAACGGGCGTCAAGGCGGCCGGCGCGAGGCCGTTATCCCTTCACCTTGCCGCGTGCCTGGAAGAGCACGTCCACGACGTTGCGGACGTGTTGTTCGTCGGTGACGCCCTCCGCCAACTCCTCGGGCAGCGGCACGGCGGCGCGGAAGCGCGCGGCCAGTCGGGCGAAGAGTTCCCCGCGTGGCCGGGGGTCGAGCCCCTCACGGCGCAGGAGGGCCTGGAGCGCGAGGCCGGCCTCGGCCGGAGGGATGCGCTGGCGCAGGCGCGCGGCGAGCACGGGATGGTCGCGCAGGGTGTTGTACTTGCCGCTGGCGATCTGGGCGAGGTCGGGCGCGGCAGGGCGTTCGGCGCGTACGACGACCGTGTCGGCAGCGAGGTCGCCCAGGCGTTGCGCGCGGCGCGTCGTCAGCACCGCCACGCCGCCGACCAGGTAGAGCCAGGGCAGGAGGTCCACGGCGCGCAGGAGGTTGCGGATGATGACCTGCCGCACGTCCAGGCGCAGCCCGCCGGCGTCCATCACGCGCAGCCGCAGCGCCCGTTTCCCCGGCGTCTGCCCGCGCCAGAACCCCTCGAAGACGATCCCGTAGAGGATCGGCACGACGAACATCATCACCGCCGACGCCCCCGCCGCGGCGTCGCCCGACACGAGCCCGAAAAACCCGAGGGCCCGGCTGCACACGAGCAGCGCGATCACCGTGAACACCAGGTCGATCAGCCACGCCACGAACCGCGTCGCCGGCCCGGCCAGCGGCAGCGAGAACACCACGCCCTCCGGCAGACGGATGTCGAGCGTATGACGGCGGGTGGAGGCCATAGACAATGAATTTTGCGGGACCGATCAGCGTCCGTCAACCGATTCGATAGTGCGTTCTCCCTTTGTCCTCTCCCATGTTGTTCCAAGCCTCCTCTCCGACCAGCCGCCGGCTGGGCCTCGCCCTCTTCGCAGTCGTTGTCACGGCGTTCTGCGCGCCGCGCGTGTGCCCGGCCGACCCGCCGAGCGGCGAGGGCTGGGAACAACTCGACAAGCATGGCTCTCTGACGATCTACGGGCGCAACCGGCCCGGTACCTCCATCCGCGAGACGCGCGCCGTCGGCACGCTCGAAGCGCCGAATTGGGTCATCAAGAATGTGCTCGACGACGTGGAAGGCTACCCGTCGTTCATGCCCTACATCGTCGAGAGCAAGCTCATCTCCCGCAATGCCGCCAAGCGTTCGTTGATCGTCTACACGCGCATGACCCCGCCGCTTATTGACCCGCGCGACTACACGTTGCTCATCCGCGACGACTCGCACAAGACCGCGGAGGGAACGGTCTACGGCAGCCACTGGAGCGCCGCCAACGCGCAGGGTCCCGACGAAAAATCGGGCACCGTGCGCGTGAAGAACAACGAGGGTTCCTGGCTGCTGGAGCCTATCGACAGCGGCGAGCGCACGAGGGGCACGTACACGCTGTTCACGGACGGCGGAGGGGGCATCCCGGCGTTCATCTTCAACCAACTCAGCAAGCGGCGTCTCAACGAACTCTATGAGGTGCTCAACAAGCAATCCAAAGACGAGAAGTACCGCCAGAATAAGCCGGCGGTGCCATAAGGAAGGTCCGGAAACGGACGGGCTGACGTTCGAGGTGTCGAATCAGATTATTTCGCTTGGCGCAGACTGATCTAATGTCATGCGATGGCTCTTTCTCGTCAAAAGACGAAATCTTGTATAGCATTAGTCAAGCAGGACGGCGTGTTTTCCGGCTTCTCTCCTCGTAACATGTCAGAATAGGCGCCATAATGGCGCAAAACAAAGCGCCATTGTGGCGTCTAATACTTGTTAGGCCCAGATCCATTTATGCCGATTCCTGATTACACTTTGAGCTTCGCCACGGACACAGACGGCGATCAGGTCTTCATCCACGCCGACGCCGCAGGGTTGGACCATCTGATTCGGTCGCTCACCCACATCCGGTACAAGCTCGACGAGGATGTCTGCGATCATGACCACCTCATGACCGATGCTTGGGGCGGAGGCGAGCTATCGGAGCGTACTCTCGACGAGGGGGCTCGCCTCGTTCATCACGTCAAGATTTATGGCTGGACTCCCGAGTGGGTCCAGAAGC
>CAXUIU010000258.1:0-293 GCA_964250955.1 uncultured Chthoniobacterales bacterium
GAGGAACGCCTCTAGGCCGCGCAGACCGTCCTCCTGGAAGCCCGCGCGCGGCCCGACCGTGACCCGATGTGGTGGCGGGTGGGGATGACGGTCGCGCTCGGCGCGCACTTATCCAAGTACGGGTACGATCAACTGATGGCCGAGGCAACGGTCGCTGAGCCGAAGTTCTGGGGGTACGACACGGCGCGAGCTTACTCGCCGCTGCCGCGCTGGTACGGCAAGGCGGGCGACTGGGAAGCGTACGCCGACGCGGCTTCCTGGCGTCCCGACGGCCTGGGGGCGGAAACCTACGC
>CAXUIU010000258.1:303-5682 GCA_964250955.1 uncultured Chthoniobacterales bacterium
GTCATGGACCTGTACGGCTACTACGACAATGTGTTCCGCGACACGCAGGCGTCTTGGCTCACCACACGCGACGGCCTCGCGCAGATGCGCGACAAGTACCCCGAGTCACTGGAAATCCTCAGCGGAAGCGCCCACCTAGCGGTCTTGGCCGAGGACCGCGCGGTGGCGGGGAAGCTCTTCGAGCAACTCGGCGACCGGTATCTGGCCGACACTTGGCGTACGCCCAAGCGGTTCGTGCGCTGCCGCCGCTGGGCACAGACGGGACGGTGGTAGATAACAGGGCACCCATTCTCTGGGCAGGCCGCCGAGCGGCCGGTCGTGGCCGACCAATCCCGACGTGTCTCCGACGCGTCCCAAATCAATGCTGCATTGCGTGGCGTGGCATCCCGCGTCCTGAAATTTGGCGGGGGTCTTTGCCAGCGTGTATCCTCGGAGTGACCGCTCCCTACCATCCCCCATCAACGCCGCCACCCTCACCCTCGCCAAAAACGATCCCGACTCCGCCGTCGCGCAAGCCGCCGCCGACGCCCCGGACCAGCCCTCCGCTGATTCGCACGACGATCCGCGCTGCGTGCCCATCACGCTCGACGGACCGATTCCCGAAGGCTCCGAGATCGAGTATCCAAACTATTCGTCCGACGAGCACCAGGTCTGGAAGGAACTCTATGCCCGCCAGCGCGCGTTGATGCCCGGCCGCGCGTGTCAGGAGTACATCGATGGGTTGGCGATGCTCAACCTGCCTGAAGACCGCGTCCCGGCGTTGCGCGACGTGAGTGCCTCGCTGGAAAAAGCCACGGGCTGGAAGCTCACCCGCTCGCCCGGGCTGCTGCACGAAGGCGACTTCTTTGAGCAGCTGGCGCGGCGGGTCTTCCCGGCGACGGACTACCTGCGTCCGCGTTCCGAGATGGACTACACGCCCGCGCCGGACCTCTTTCACGACGTGTTCGGCCACACGCCGATGATCGTGCACGAGGAGTTTGCCAGCTTCTTCCAGAAGATTGGCCAGGCCGCCGCCAGCCCGAACGCAGTCGGCGACGTGCGCCTGGGACTGGTACGCATCTACTGGTTTACGGCGGAGTTCGGTCTTATTAACACTTCGAAGGGTCTGCGCATCTACGGCAATGGCATCACGTCGTCGTACGGCGAAGTGCGCCACAGCCTGACGGACGCCGTGGAGAAGCGGCCCTTTGTGCCGGGAGAGGTGGCCAAGCAGGAATACGACATTTGGCACATGCAGCCGACCCTGTTCGTGATCGACTCCTTCGAGCAGTTAAGAAACGGCTTCGAGGGTTGGACGAAGAGACACCGGTTGCTCTAAGACGCGCAAAAATGCCGCCAGCTTCTGACGGCTGGCAGCATTTTAACGAGCGTACGCTGCAACAGGCTTTCTCAAACTTCGTTCTCCGCAGAGAGGAAGGAAGAGAAAGCCTGCAAACCTCAGGCGTTGCCGCCGAGCGCGCTGCCGGCCTTGGTCAGCAAGCTGCCCAGGGTGGTGAGCTTGGACTGGCTGGAAGCCTCCGCCTGACCCGCCACGCCGGTGGTCGCCGTGCCGAGCTTGCTCAGGAGCTGGCCGATGGCCGAGCCGTCGAGCTTGCCGCTGGTCAGTTCAGCCTTCAGCGCGTTGAGGTCGGCGGCGATGCCGCTGAGCTTGGGGTCGCCGCTGGCCTGAAGCTGGGACTCCCAGCTTTCGATGTTCGAGACCGCCGTGGTGGGGCTCAGGGAGGTGATGCCGCCCTGGAGAGCGGAGATGGTACCGTCGAGTTCTGATTGTGCCATAATAGTGGGTTTGTCGTTTCGGAGGTTGATCTGCTGCTTGGACTTCTACTGCTTACGCGACTGCCCTCTAGATACGACGAACCTTGGCGAATGGTTTCTCCAAGTTGAGGCGCATTACACGTCACCGGGTGGGACGTGGGTTGGTCATTGTACGTCGCCGAGCGGTGGCCGCAGGACGATCTCCTCGACGGTCGTGCGGCGGCTGAGTCGGTAGGCGTCGAAGAATACGCGCGCCACGTCCGCCGCCGGCATCATGCGCGCAGTCGGCACCCCGGAGCCTTCCCACGACGGCGACACCGTCGCGCCGGGCAGCACCGTCACCACGCGCACGCCGCTCGGGCGCAGTTCCTCGCGCAACGCCCGCGCCAAGCCTAACACGCCGTGCTTGGCCGTCACGTATGCCCCGCCGGCCGGGAACGCGCGCACGCTGGCGACCGACGCCATGACGAA
This sequence comes from uncultured Chthoniobacterales bacterium, assembly GCA_964250955.1. Lineage (GTDB taxonomy): Bacteria > Verrucomicrobiota > Verrucomicrobiia > Chthoniobacterales > SZAS-18 > CAHJWO01. The sequence goes on from CAXUIU010000258.1 coordinate 2,530, forward strand.
AATGTCACCTGTTTTGCGCACCGCCATCGCCGGGGCGAAGGCGCGTGTCACCAGGAACACGCTGCGCAGGTTCGCGTGCATCACCGCGTCGAACTCCTCCGATGTCATGCTCAGCAACGGCGTCGGCACAAAATAGCCGGCGTTATTGATGAGCACGTCCACCCGCCGGAAGTCCACCCGTACCCGTGTCGCCATCGCTTCGACCGCGGATGCATCGCCCACGTCGCAGGGATACGTCTCCACTGCCCGTGCGCCCGCCCGCCGGCAGCGTGCCGCCACGCGACGGAGGTTGGCGGCGTTGCGGGCGACGAGCGGCAGACGGCACCGGTCGGCGAGTTCCTTAGCGAACATCTCCGCAATCGCCGCGCCGATGCCTTGCGAGGCCCCGGTGACGAGGACCGCGGGCATCAGCAGACGAGTTCGTCGAACCCGGTGAAGTCCCCGCGGAACCCGCCCGGCACGCCTTTGCAGATCACGGCCACCGCGTCGTGCGAATGGAGCGACTCCAGGTGCGAGCAGATGATCTGAAAATCCCGCACCCGCCCGTCGGACGAAAACTCCCGGTGCAAGAGCCGCGCCGCGTCCTCGACGAACTTGACGTGCGCGCCGTTGAGTTCGGCGAACGCCTGTTCATCGGGGCGGCGGACCATCACCTGCGTCTCCGTTTGAAGCGCGCGCAGGCAGGCGGCCTGCACATCCTCCACGCCCAGCGACGCGCCGACGGCGGCCTCCACCCACACCCGCGCCCGGCTGCGCTGGGAATGCGGTACGGCGAAAACCCCGCGGCTCTGCCGGGCGTGCTCGGCCAACTCGGACGAACACGGGCACGCCGACGAGTACACGAAATCAAACCGTATCCAGCGGCGTAGCTTCTCTTCCTGCCCATCCGCGCCGCGCGTGAGTTGCGCCTCGAACGCGCAATCATAGTATTGGTAGCCCGCCAACCCGCTCCGCAGGCTGCGCTGGAGCATCGGGAACGAAAAATCCAGCCGCAGCCGCGCCGAGGGGCTGCCGACGGTTTCGACGAAGCGCGTGAGCACCTTCGGCAACGTGTCCAACGAGAAAACTTCCGCCTCGAACTCGTAGAACGTGCGGATGATGCGCGACATGTTAATCGCGCGCTGGTGGGCAGGCAGCGACACCGTGCCGCTGACGCGTGTTTCCAAGGCGAGGCTGCTCTCCTTGTCCGCCGCGGCGTAGTGCAGCGGCAGGCGGAAGCCGGCGATGCCGACCTGCTGGATCGGGGCAAGGATGTGCGCGGCGTCGTTGTGCTCGGGCGACATCAGGTCGGGCAGGGATGCCTGGTAGTCCGCCGTGACCGCGAACGCCGCGTCGTACTCGTGGCGGAGCGTGTCGGGTGCGGGCGGGTGCGGATCGTCCAAAGCGCGCGGCGGACGGCCGTAGCTGGCCTCGGCGGGAGACGATGGAGAAGGCTTCATACGGAAAAATCAGGACCGAGATACTCAGCGAAGTTGCGCTCGGACTCGTAGAGCCGCACGCAGTGGAGCGTGCCGCCTTGCAGCCGTGGGGCGATCTCGTTCCAGAACGCGATGACGAGGTTTTCGGTCGAAGGGATGACGCCTTGCAGGAAGGGAACCTCGATGTTGAGGTTGCGGTGGTCGCAAGGGGCGACGGCGGCTTCCAAGAGCTTTTTCAATGCGCCGAGATCGACGACATAACCTGTATTCGGGTCGGGATGGCCGCGCACGGAGACTTCCAGGACGTAGTTGTGGCCGTGCCAATGCGGGTTGTTGCAGACGCCGTAGGTCTGCTGGTTCCAGGCGGCGTCGAAGCGCGGGTTGTCGAGCCGGTGGGCGGCGTTGAAATGCACGCGCCGCGTCACGAGCACCGTGCCTTGCAGGGAGCGGACGGGCGGAGCAAACGAGGCGGGTGCGTGGCTCGCACTGGGGGGAGAGGCAGACACCGCTCGCAGTATGCCCCGGGGCAGAGGCGGCGTCAACGCGGCGCGGGGGCGGGCAGGACCTCCCCGGTCACCTCGCCGAAGCCGACGCGGTAGCCGTCGCCTTGCGCCCAGCCGGTGAGCGTCAGGCGGTCACCGTCCTGGAGGCTGGCGCGGGTTTCGTCGCCAGCGAGCGTGAGGGGGGTCGCGCCGCGCCAAGTGAGTTCCAGCATGCAGCCGCGCGACTCCGGCGTGGGGCCGGACACCGTGCCGGAGGCCAGGAGGTCGCCGGGCTGGAGCGGGCAGCCGTTGACCGTGTGGTGGGCGAGTTGCTGGGCCAAGGTCCAGTAGAGGTGGGAGAAGTTCGTGGCCGTGATGCGCTCGGGAGCGGCGGCCTGCGGGGTTTGCAGGTGGGCTTCCAAGACGAGGTCGAGCGTCCAGTCGTTCGCGGCGCGCAGGTAGGGCAGGGGAGCAGGGTCCTGCGCGGGCGCGGGGCGGCGGAAAGGCTCCAGGGCTTCCAGCGTGACGACCCACGGCGACAGGCTCGTGCAGAAGTTCTTCGCCAGGAAAGGGCCGAGCGGCTGGTATTCCCACGCCTGGAGGTCACGCGCGCTCCAGTCGTTGACCAGCACGAGGCCGAAGAGGTGCTCGGCTGCTTGGTCCACCGCGACGGGCTCGCCCAAGGCGTTGCCGGGACCGACGAACGCGCCGACCTCTAACTCGAAGTCAAAGGACTTGCTTGGTCCGAAGACGGGTGCGTCGGCGTTTGGTGGCTTCGTCTGGCCCAAGGGGCGGCGTACCGGCGTGCCGCTGACGACCAGCGATGACGAACGCCCGTGGTAAGCCACGGGGAGGTGCAGCCAGTTGGGCATGAGCGCGTTGTCCGCGCCGCGCAGCATGGTGCCGACGTTCGTCGCGTGGTCGCGCGAAGAATAGAAGTCTGTGTAGTCACCCACCCGTGCGGGCAGATGCATGAAGGTGGCTGTCTGCGGCAACAACGCCTCAGTACGCAGGGCAGAGTCGTCGCGTAGGGTGGGTGTATCGGCGGCGAGCAGGCCACTGACGATCTGGCGCACATGCGCCCAGGCCGGTTGACCAAGGGCCAGGAAGCCGTTCAGTGCCGGTTCATCGAAGACCGTATTTGCACCGAAGCCAGGCACTTCCCAGAAGAAATCTCGCCGTTCGAGGGCAGCGAGGTCGAGCACTTGGTCCCCAATCGCCACGCCGACGCGCGGCGCACCTCCCGCCGCGGG
>CAXUIU010000259.1:0-5673 GCA_964250955.1 uncultured Chthoniobacterales bacterium
GTGCGGACGACGGGGTTGTCGGCGGCGTCGCGGCCGACGGGGCAGTCGGGGTGGGGAAGGTTGGGGATGCGCAGGAGCAGGTCGCGCTGTTCGGTGTCGGCGTCGGTAGCTTCCTTGGTCAGTCCGGCGATCCGGTCGCCGATGGCGCGGACCTGCGCCTCGGCGTCGGCAGTGGGTTCGCCCTTGCCACGCTTGGCACCGATCTCCTTGCTCAGGCGGTTGCGCTCGGCCAGGAGCGCCTGCGAATCCGTCTCGGCGCGACGGCGGCGCGCATCCACTGCCAACACCGCTTCGACCGCGTCCGCGTCGGAGCCGCCCCGCGTGACGAGGCGGGCTTTGACGAGGTCGGGCTGCTTACGAAAAAGGTTGATGTCGAGCATGGCGAGAGGAAACGGGACCGCGAGTGTAGGCCCGGTTGCCGCCGCGCTCAAGCGGTCGTCACGAACAGCCGTTCCCCTTCGACTTCCACCGAGTAGGCGTCCAGCGTGCAGGCCGGTTGCAAGACGTGCCGGCCGGTGACGAGGTCGAACTCCCAGCCATGCCACGGGCAGCGGAGCGTTCCGTTGGCGACGCGGCCGGTGTGTAGGGGCGCGTTGGCATGCGGGCAGACGTTGCGATAGGCACGGTAGCTGTCACCCACACGGAAGAGGATCAACTCCACCTCACCAGCGCGCACGAGTTTAACCCGATCGGCGGTGACCTCACTGGTCAAGGCAACTTCTCGCCGGAGCATTTCTCGTCTCGCAAAAACGATAAGTAAGTAGCAAATTTAATAGTTATCATATCTCAAAATTGATAAACTATAGCTTCTGAAAAGAATACTACAAAGTTGCTGCTTTTTGCAACCTTCGAATAGTAAACAAGATAAAACGTTCTATGTGAGTGATTTAAGGGGAAAGTTCTCCAAGAAAATTGCGCCAATTCCCTAGAACATCCACTCGCCAATCGGGTTTGGCACTGAGCTTGCAGTAAGGGATTCCATCACCTTCTGACCATCCTTTCTCGCCCGACGCCATGAACTTTTCTCATCGCTTCATCCTCCGGACGCTGACCCCTGCCGTCGCCTTGCTCGCACTGTCTGTGACCTGCGGTTTCGGCGCGCCGAACGTTGCTTACCCACAGCCCGATCCCTCGGGGGACGAGCAGTACATGCTCGAACTCATCAACATCGCCCGTGCTAACCCGGTCGCGGAAGGTGTGCGCCTGGCTGGCATCACCGATCCGAACATTCTCCAGTATTATAAGTACTACTCGCTGAACACGGTCGTCATGGCGGCGCAGTTCGCCACCTACCAGGCCAAGCAGCCGCTGGCCTTCAGCGCCCAGTTGGCGACCTCGGCGCACCAACAGTCCGTCGACCAGGCCACGAACGGCTTCCAGGGCCACAACAGCACGGACGGCACCACCTTCGACGCCCGCATCACCAACACCGGCTACAAGTGGAGCATGGTCGGTGAAAACGTCTACGCCTACGCCAAAAACGCGTATTTCTGCCACGTCGGGTTCAACGCCGACTGGGGGGTGCCCTCGCTCGACCACCGCGCCAACATCATGAACACGAACAGCTCCTACCCGGACTTCCGGGAGGTCGGCATCTCGTGCGTGCCCACGGCGAACTCCAAGGTCGGCCCGATGATCGTCACGCAGGACTTTGGCACCCCGCAGAGCGGCGGCAACGCCTACCTCGTGGGCGTGGTCTACAGCGACGACGACGGCAACGGCGCGTATAGCTCCGGTGAGGGCTTGGGCGGCGTGTCGATCACCCCGGACAGCGGCACCTACTACGCCGCGACCTCGGCGAGCGGCGGCTTCGTCATTCCCCTGCCCACCAGCGGCAGCGGCACCATGACGATCACAGCCTCGGGCGGCCCGCTCGGCAGCCCGCGCGTCAAGACGGTCTCGTGGACCGCCGGCACCAACGTGAAGGTGGACTTTACGACGAACGATCCCGTCGCCTCTTCCACGCCGACCAACAGCAACAGCAGCGCGGCCTTCTTTAACGGCGCGGTCTCGCTGGGCAACGGCGTCTCGTATCTCACCTTCCCCAACGGCAACTTCTTTGGCTACTTCTCGTATCTCTCCGACCCGCGCTACATCTACCACTTCGACATGGGCTACGAGTACGTGTTCGACGCGCACGACGGCCAGAGCGGCGTGTACCTGTACGACTTCAAGAGCGGCACGTTCTTCTACACGAGCCCGAGCTTCGGCTTTCCGTACCTGTACGACTTCAGCCGCCGCAGCGTAGTGTACTACTATCCGGACAGCACCAACCCGGGGCATTACAACACGAACGGCGTGCGTTACTTTTACGACTACACCGCCAAGCAGGTTTTCACGAAGTAAGGCGGGTCTTCTTTGAACCGGTAGCCGCTGGGCTGCTGGTCGTCGCGGCGAACCTGCCACCGACTTCCTCTAACCCCGTCCGCCCCCGGCCTGACGAACCTCGTCGAGCCGAGTGCGGATGTTCAGGTCTCCAGGGGCGAGGCTGAGCGCGTGTTGGAAGGCGTCGGCGGCCTCACGGTTCTGGCCGGCGCGGTGGTAGCACTGGCCGAGCATGTCCCAGCCGGCGGCGTAGCGCGGCTGGGTGCGGACGGCGCGGCGGCAGAGTTCCACGCCGCGGGCGGGCTGGCCCGTGGCCATGTAGCAGTAGGCCAGCTTCGTCTGCGCGACCACGTCGTTGGGCGCCTGCTTGACGACGCGTTCCAAAGGCGGGATGGCGTCGCCGAGCCGACCGCCCTCGATGAAGCACATGCCGACGGCTCCCTGGATGGGCAGCGAGTTGGGTGCGAGGTCGGCCGCCCGGTGGAAGTCATCACCGGCCCGGTCGAACTGGTGCTGGACCAACTCGTAGCGCCCGAGCGCGTACCACGCGGCCACCGAGCGCGGGTTGGTCTGCGTGGCGTGGCGGGCGGCGTCCACGGCTTGCGGGAGGTGGTGCAGGTGGTATTCGCAATCAGACACCGCCAACCAACCGGCGGAATACGTCGGATCGACGGCGACCGCCTTGCGCGTGTCGACGAGCGCCTCCTGGTAGTGGGCCTGGAAGTACTGCACCGCGCCGACGGCCAACCAGCCGACGCCGCTTTTTGGTTGGAGCGTCACGTCGACGCGGAACGCCTTGTCCGCTTCGGCGTACTGCTTGGTCACCAGCGCCAAAACCCCGTGCAGGAGGTGAACCTGCGGGTGCGAATCCGGGTAACGCGTGGCCAGGACGCGGGAATCCTTGAGCGCCTCGGACATCTTGCGCGCCTTGAGGTCCTGAACGATGCGCCGGTATTCCGGGGTCGATTCCGCGCGGTCCTCGACGGCGGATTCGAGCGGCGACTTCTCGAACTTCGACGGGTCGGGCAGCCGGTCGATCAGGCGGTCGGTGGAAGACGCGGTGTTGGACGGCGGCGCATTCGTGGCGGCGGTCGTGGCGGCACGGGCGTCGGTCGGGCGGAGGCCGCACAGGCCGAGGCACGCCGTCCAGCCGACGAGGCGCAGCCACCGGGGGGCAGGGGGAAGATCGTTCACGGTGCCGGGTTGTATCCGAACGGGGGCGCCGTGGCAAGCCGCGGGTTGCCAACGGGGCGCGGGCTTGTTATGCGTGGTGCGCCATGATCCAACCGTTCACTCCCGTTCGTCCTCCGCGCTGCCGGTGGTGCTTTGTGCTGCTCCTGGCGGTTTGGCTGGCCGCCGCGTCAGCCCCCCGCGCCTCGGCGCTCTGCTGCGTGTGGAAGGTCACCGACGACGCTGGCCACACGCTCTACCTGGCCGGGTCGATCCACGCCCTGCGCGCGAGCGACTACCCGCTGCCCGCCCCGTACGAACAAGCGTACCAGGCGAGCACGTCGCTGGCGTTCGAGACCGACCTGACCGCCAAGGGCAACGACTTCAGCCGCGCGCTGGGTGCGGCGGCGCAGTATCCGCACGACGGCAAGCTGAAGGACCACGTCGATCCGCGCACGTACGCCTACCTCTTGCGCGTCATCAGCAACGCCCACGGCTCCACCGCACCCGAAAAGCGCATCGAGCACCTACGCCCCTGGGCGATTTCCTTCGAACTCGAGTCCCCCGGTGGCGTGCAAGGGATCAATTCGCGCTCCGGGGTCGAGTGGCACTTCATCGAAAAAGCCAAGCACGACCACAAAGGAACCGATGGCCTGGTGCCCTTCCGCGACCACATCGCCGTCTTCGGCCAGATGAACGACGCGGACAGCGAGGCGGTGCTGCTGCTGGCCTTCATCCACCTGAACACGGACGGCAAGGTGTTCGAGCAGTTGGTCGCGTGCTGGAAGCGCGGTGATCTGGCCGGCCTGGAGAAGGTCGTGGAGAACGACTACCGCGACGCGCCCGGGGTGCGCCGGCGGATGCTTTCCGAGCGCAACGCGACGTGGGTGCCGAAGCTGGAAAACTACCTGCGTTCGGGCAAGACATGGATGGTCCTCGCTGGCGCCGCGCACATGGCCGGCGACGAAGGAGTGCCGGCGTTGCTGCGCGCGCGGGGCTACCACGTCGAGCAACTTTGAGTGGGGGGGGGCGGCGGAACCGCCGTTGCGGTGTGCCTGCGGCACGTTGCGGGTTGCGGTGCCGCGTTGCAATCTGCCCTGCGGGCACGTGGCCGGAGAGCAGAGAAACAACCTGCTTTTCTGAACAACGTCGCCACAAGCGACACCGCAGCCCGCAACGTCGCCCCGGCGGCTCAGAAGAATAGCCCCACGACCATGAAATAAACCCCCACCGCGCCGAAGACGAGGCTCACCCACCAAAACTTCCGGCGGCCGGTCAACACCGCGATGGCGGCGATGGCGATGCAGACTTGGAACATCGTCACCGACTTCGCCAGACCCTCGTGGTGCTCGATGTGGTGCGTGCGCTCGTGCTCGAACTCGGTGGCCTTCTCCTTGATCTCGTCCTGATCCTTGGTGTAGTCGGCGGCTTTTTCCACGTCTTTTTCGAGCGGCTCTTTGCCCAGTGCCTTGATCGTGTCGATTTTGGCGGTGAGCACGCCGGCCTTGATGCTTTTGGCCTGGTAGAATGCCCATTGGTCGCTGGCCTGGAGTTGGCTGATGAGGGCCTCGTTGATGTGGTGGCCTGCCATGAGCGACGCCACGGCCGCCAGCGCCGCGAAGATCGCCGACGAGAGCGCCACGCCAAGAATCCAGCGTGCCCGCGGGGTGCCCTCGCCGCCTTCGTGTCCGCCAGCGTGTTCGTTGATGTGTTCCTGCGCGGCTTCGAGCGGGACTTCGGGGGCTTCCATAGAACGGGAAATTAGGCAAAGCGCCCCGGCGACAGCAAGGGTTTTGCGTTATGTTGTCGCGCGCGCCGTGCCTGTCTCTATGGATAATCTTCCCGCCGTCAGCCTCCTGATCCCCGCCTACAACGAGGAAAACTACCTCGCGCCCGTGCTCGCGCGGGTCCATGATTCGTTCGCCGCGGCTGGTTGGTCGGACTACGAGGTCGTCGTGTGCGACAACAACTCCTCCGACCGCACCACTGAGGTGGCTCGTGCCGGCGGCGCCCGCGTCGTCCACGAGCCTCACAACCAGATCAGTCGCGCGCGCAACACCGCCGCCCGTGCCGCCCGCGGCCGGTGGCTGATCTTCGTGGACGCCGACACGCTGGTCACCCCCGCGCTCCTCGCTGCCACGCTGCGCCGCTTCGAGGGCGGGCGGGTCTGCGCGGGCG
>CAXUIU010000260.1:0-5671 GCA_964250955.1 uncultured Chthoniobacterales bacterium
TGCGCTACTTTGCTCCGCCGGCCGGGTTTTCTTCACAGCTTGTCCACAAGCGCGCGACGAACTCACTCGCGGTCCGGTGAATAACTCGTTAATTTTCGTCCCGCCATGCCTGACCCACGTTACGCCCAACTCGCCAGTCTCCTGACCCGGTTTTCGACCAAGCTCCAGCCCGGCGAAAACGTGCTTTTGGACATGTTCGACACCCCTGTCGAGATGACTCTGGCCCTTGTGCGCGCCGCGCGAGAAGCGGGAGCGTTCCCCTTCGTCCAACTCCACCAGGCCCGCGTCACGCGCGAACTTCTCGCCGGCGCCCAGCAGGAGCAGTACGACCTCCTCAACGAGACCGAACTCGCTCGCATGCAGCGGATGCAGGCCTACGTCGCCATCCGTGGGAGCCACAACATCACCGAACTCTCCGACGTGCCCGGCGACCGCATGACGCTCGCCATGAAGACCCTCCGACCGGTCATCGACCACCGCGTCAAGAAGACCAAGTGGTGCGTCCTGCGCTGGCCGACCGCCGCCATGGCGCAGCTCGCCGGCATGAGCAGCGAGGCGTTTGAGGACTTTTACTTCCGCGTCTGCACGCTCGACTACGCGAAGATGCAGCCGGGCATGGCGGCGCTCAAGGCGCGGCTTGACCGCACCGACCGCGTGGAAATCCGCGGCCCGGGCACGGACCTGCGCTTCAGCGTCAAGGACATCGGCACGGTCACCTGCGGCGGCACGCACAACATCCCCGACGGCGAGGTCTTCACCTGCCCGGTGCGCGACAGCGTGGAGGGGACGATCACCTTCAACGCGCCGACGATCTACCAGGGGGTCAACTTCGACGGCGTGCGTCTGGAGTTCGAGAAGGGCAAAGTCGTCAAGGCCACCGGTAACCCGGAGGATAAGCTCAACGAATTCCTCGACGCCGACGAGGGCGCGCGCTACATCGGAGAGTTCTCCCTCGCCTTCAACCCACACATCCTGAGCCCGATGCGCGACATCCTCTTCGACGAGAAGATCAGCGGGAGTTTCCACTTCACTCCCGGCCAGGCCTACGAGGACGCCGACAACGGCAACAAGAGCCAGGTCCACTGGGACATGGTCAGCATCCAGCGCCCGGAGTGGGGCGGCGGCGAAATTCTCTTCGACGGCGAGGTCGTGCGCCGCGACGGCTTGTTCGTGCCCGGCGAACTTCAGGCGCTCAACCCGGACGCGTTGGTCTAAGCAGTCCCTCGTTCCGTGCACCCCCTCGAGGAACAGATCGGCTACAAGTTCCGCAACTCGCTGTTGCTGGCCGAGGCGTTGACGCACCCGAGCCTCGGGCACGAGACGCAGCAGGTTCACTTCGACAACCAGCGGCTCGAATACCTGGGCGACGCCGTCCTGCAACTGCTCTTCAGCGAGCACCTGTTCCGGCGGTTCCCGGACGCCGGCGAGGGGCAACTGACCAAGCTGCGCGCCCGGCTCGTCTCCGGCGAGACGCTCGCGCAGTACGCGCGGAAGTTCCACCTGGGCGACTACCTCATGATCGGCCGCGGCGACGAGAGCAGCGGGGGGCGCAAGCGCACGTCCACGCTCGCCGACGCGTTCGAGTCGCTGGTGGGAGCCATGTACCTGGACAGCGGTCTGGAAGCGGTGCGCTCCTTCGTCATGGAACAGGCGAGCGACCAAGTGGCCAGCGTCCACCACCAGCCGCCCATTGAGGTCAACCCAAAGGGCCGGCTCCAGGAAACGCTCCAGGCGCTGCCGCCGCGGACCTCGGACCTCTCCGCTCCACGGAATCCGACCTACCTGATCCTCTCCCACAACGGACCCGATCACGCCCGCAGCTTCCAGGCGTGCGTCGTCTGGCACGGATTGACGCTTGGGGAGGGCACGGGTCCCAGCAAGCAGCAAGCGGAAAGCGCCGCCGCCATCGACGCGTTGCGCCTCCAGCGTTGGCGGGAAACGGCGGACGAAATTCCAGTCGGGTTTGCCCAAGACGGCAACATCGAAAGAGCCGGAGCCTCCTGATCCATCCGACAGAGTTGTTCACAGGCTCTTTTCAGCCCTGGGCGAGAGGCGTTGCGGCGATAAACAGCCGGCATTTATCAACAAGCGTCGCCGTGTCGTGGCGAGATCCAGGCTACACGATAAAAACTCCAGGTCTTCCCATAAGGCTCGACACACCAAAGCAAGCACTCCCAGTAAACACATCTTATGGCGAACAACTGGCGGCATAACTGGTCAATAAGTTCTGCGAGCAGCCAATAAAAACGTTTTATTGATATTTTTACTGATGTTAGTCGATAAAGCTAAGAAGTTGTTCTCAGCATTTATTTTTTGTGGAACGTCGCACTGGTCGCAGTGGAACACGAGCCGCACAAGTTATTCACACCCTTATGACTGAGAGGATTTCCTTCGATTAGAAAAATCCAATCCTCAGAGCTTGTGCACAACTTGCCACGCGGGGTCAGAAACCCTCGTGGGCACGATCTCCCTGGCCTGGCGATCTTGCTACGCCGTGTTAGCGCGCGGGCGGCTGCACGAGCCGTTTCTTCCAGAGCTGGAGCGTCCCGATGAGCAGTTCGAAATCTTCCTCCGTCATCGGATAGGGCACGCTGGCCACCAACCCGTTGTCCAACGGAACGGGTAGTTCCCGCCGCGGCAAGGACCACGGGCTGCCGTTCTCGGTCGGTTCGGGAGCGGCAGGAGGCGTCGGACGGGCCGGGCTGGCAGCAGCGGCGGGAACGGCACGGCGCGGGGGCGAGGCTGGCTCCTCGGCGTAGCGTTCGTCATCCCGGTAAGCGGCATCGTCCTCGTCGTCGAAGAGGTCACGGGGCGGCGTGGCAGGGATCTGGGCCGGTGCGGACGGCGGACCCACCGCACGGGGCGGCAGGGCGCGTGCAGGACGCTCGTTGGCGGCCGGAACCGCGCGGGAGGCCATCGAAGCCTCTGGCAGGGCCGCCGGGGCGAGCTGCACAGGCGCTGGGGCCACGATGCCCGGCGCGGGCTGTCGCGGGCCGCGCCCCGCCGCCTCGACCGCCGCACGCACGGCCAGACCGGCGTAGGCCATCGTCGCCTTGTACTCGGCGAGGAGTTCGTCCACGGAAGCCTCGTTGAAGGAACGCTCCAGCACGAGGAACCGCTTCAACGACTGGTCGGAGGGCAGGTCGTTGCCGTAACGTTCCCAGAGTTCGGCGTGGACCCGTGGGCCCAGCGCCGCCTCGCGCAACGCCGCACGGCGCTCAGCCGACTGCGGGTCGGCGTCCAGGAGGATGCGCAGGGCCAGTTCCGAGAGCCGCATCTGGCGTGTCTCGCCCATACCTTCGTGGTCTACGAGGCCGAACTTCTTGAGCGCCGCCACGCAGGAGTATCCCGTACTTGACTCCTCTTTGTAGCCCCAGTGCTGCATCGCCACGCTCACCGACGTGGCGTGCTTGCCCTCCGCCTGCCAGAGCGCGGCAGCCTTCTCCAACGCACCCGGCAGATCGAGGTACGGGTACGACGGACTCCGGGTACGGTTGCGCTTGGACTGGGAAGCGAGTTCTGCCGCCATAAAAATACGCCCACATTCTAAGCCGATTTTACCGATTTCAGCAATAAAAATAGGTGGTGAATGTGTTCACAAACCGCACCGGTTTTTCTCCCTCCCAGGAGCGGAGTTGTTGACGAGTTGTTCCCAAGCGGCGAGGGAGGAATCTGCACGCTTTTGCCGTGGCTTCCGGGCATCCGTCCGCGCGGCGGCAGCGGTATCCACTGACGACCTCGCTCGACCCATGATTTTCCTTCCCCGTGCGTTCCTGTCCGGTGCGTCGCTGCTGTTGGCGCTCGCGGCGATGGCTCCCGCCGCCAATCCCGCCCCGACCGATCCGCCGCCGGCTTCAGACCAGAGCCCCAAGGCCGTGCTGCGTCGGGCCATTGAGCCGGAGGTCCACCTCTTCGCGCATCCCACCGACGGCCAGAACCACGCCTGGGTCCTGCGCGTCCGCCTGCTCGATTCGGACCTGCACCCGCCCGAACTGCGCGGCAGCCTCCTGGGGGTGCGCCTGGTGACGGCTCCCACCGACAAAATCCTCTTCCAGTACGCCGCGCTGGGCACCGTGCTGACGGTCTGCCGCCAGGGTCAGACCGCCTGGGCCGCGCCCGCCTCCAAGCTTGCGCCGCTGCTCGCCAAAGTCGAGGCCACCCCGCCGACCGCCGCCGACCGCAAGCCGCTTGCCGGTCTGCGTCTGCCCGTGCCCGAGCCGCTCTTCTGGATCGGCTTCTACCTGGTCAAGATCCAAGACCACGGCATGCAGACGGTGGCCAACGCGCCGTGCCGGGTGTTGGAGTTCCACCCGCCCGACGAGAACGGCGCGGAGCGCCAGAACAAGGAACTGCGCATCTACGTCCGCCAGGATGACAACCAGTTCGCGCGCTTCGAGGCCAAGGACATCAACGGCCACAGCACCTACGCGGTGGAGGAAGACCGCGTCCTGCCCACGCTGCCCGACGCGGACTTCCAGCCGACGGCGGCGCAACGCGGGGAGGTGTTGGAGGTTCCCATCGAGCGATTCCGCGCGCTGATGAAGCTCGTCGGCGACGAGGAGGAAAAACGCCGCAAGGAAGTGCGCGAGCACCGGGCGCAGTGAAGCAGCCCCAAGACCTTGCTCGCTGGCCGTCGTCGTCGTACAGTGTTGCGCGTGAGCAATCGGTCGGCCTTTCTGCGTGGCATCGGTCCCGTCCTGCGGCTTCTGCTTCCTGGTAAGGAGGCGGCAGTGTTGTCCATCGTGCCCGACACCGCTCTGCGAAAGCGGATAGAATTTCTCGCTGCCAAATCCACGGAGGACGAGCTGACTCCCGCCGAGCGCGAGGAATATGCCGGCTACGTGCAGGCGAACAAGTTCGTCGCCGTCCTACGCCGCGAAGCGCGGGCAATGCAGGCGGGTGTTGCCTCGTGACCGCCACTACGCGGACGCTGGTGCGTCGGCGGGCAGCTGGGCAATGTGAATACTGCCGGCTACGGCAAGAGGATTCTCCATTGGCCACTCTCCATGTCGAGCACATTCGTCCACGCAAGCACGGCGGCACCGACGACGAAGAAAACCTCTGCCTGGCGTGCATTGACTGCAACCTTCACAAAGGCTCGAATCTCGCCGGAATCGATCCAGAGACGGGCGCATTGACCGAGTTGTTCCATCCACGCCGCCAGAAGTGGGACGACCACTTCACTTGGGATGGCATTTTTCTCGTCGGCAGAACCGCCGTTGGACGGACCACGGTGCAGGTACTGGACATGAACACGGAAGCGCAGCTCGAACTCCGGAGCACGGTCTGAGACCGCGCGGGGATGTGTTGGAGGTACCCAGTTACTCCGACACCCGTACGCGCAGAAACCGTCGTTTGCCCGCCCCCGCCGTGGTAGTGTCGGTCACCGTCACCGTGCGCACGCTGCCGTCCCCAACCTCGCTGGCCACAGCTCCGCCGACCGCAACGAACGGCGCGCCGCCGGTGCTCGTTGCCACCGCCAGCCACGCGCCCGCCGCGAGGTCGTCGCGGCCTTCCACGACGTAGGAAAGCTCGGGCCGGGACGCGTCGCGCCGGAAGACGATCTGCAACCGGCCGTCGGCCGTGCTGCCCGCCGCCGGCGGGGCGCCCGCGCGGGGCCCCGGGGGGGTTTAAACCACCCCGGAGAGCGGCGCCCCCCCGGAGGCGGGGG
>CAXUIU010000261.1:0-5630 GCA_964250955.1 uncultured Chthoniobacterales bacterium
GGCGGGTGCTGCGGGTGCCGGGACCGGTGTTTTCTCGGCCGGGGTGATGGGCGCGGACGGCTTACCCTTGAACCAACTGGAGAGCGAAAAAGCCATAAGGCGGAGTGAGGTGGGAAAGAATGATGTAACCGCTTAAGCGTGAGATAATTAGTTATCTTCCGCGGTGAGACGCCAAACCTCTTCCAACGTTGTCACGCCCTCGCGGGCCTTGTCAATCCCGGCCAGACGCAAAGTCTTCATGCCTTCGGAGAGCGCCTGGTTCTTCAAAACGGCCGCGGAGGCGCGCTTGATGACCAGCCGGCGGATGGCCTCGGAGACCGGCAGCACCTCCAGGATCGCCGCCCGGCCCAGGTAGCCGCGCTGCTTGCAGCGGTCGCAGCCCGCGCCGTGGAAGAACGTGTCGCTGTCGTTGGCTTCGAGGTTGAGGCGATCGAAGATTTCGGGCTCCGGGTGGAACTCTTCCTTGCAGTTCGGGCAGATGCGCCGGACGAGGCGTTGCGCGCAGGTCAGCAGCACGGAGCTGGAGATCAGGAAGGGCTCGATGCCCATGTCGTCCAGGCGCGTGATGGCGCCGGCGGCGTCGTTGGTGTGGAGCGTGGAGAGCACCTGGTGGCCGGTGAGGGCGGCCTTGACGGCGATGTCGGCCGTCTCGTTGTCGCGGATCTCCCCGATCATCACGATGTCCGGGTCCTGACGCAGGATGGAGCGCAGCGCGCTGGAGAAGTCCAGCCCCACGTCGGCCTTCACGGCCACCTGGTTGATGCCCATGAGCTGGTATTCGACGGGGTCCTCGACGGTGACGATGTTGTACTCGGGCTTGTTGAGTTCGCTCAACACCGAGTAGAGCGTCGTCGTCTTGCCCGAACCCGTGGGGCCGGTGACGAGGATCATGCCGTGGGGCGCGTCGATGGCCTTCTTGAAGCGGTCCAGGGTCATCTCGTCCAGACCCATGTTGTCGATGGAGCCGGTGAGCGCGCCCTTGTCGAGGATACGGATGACGATCTTCTCGCCGTACACGGTCGGCAGAAACGAGATACGCAGATCGACCTCCTTGCCCGACACGCGGATGCGGAAGCGGCCGTCTTGCGGCACGCGGCGCTCGGCGATGTTGAGGCCGGCGAGAATCTTGATGCGCGAGGCGATGGCGAGTTGCAGGCTCTTGGGCGGGCCGCTGGCCTCTACGAGGTTGCCGTCCATGCGGTAGCGCAGGCGCACGTTTTTCTCGCCGGGCTCGATGTGGATGTCGCTCGCGCGGTCCTTGAGCGCCTGGACGAGGATCAAGTTGACGATCTTGATGACCGGACCGTCCTCGCTGTCGGCGGCGAGGCGGTCGAGGTCGATGTCCTCGCGCTGCTTGCTGGCGACCTCCACGCTGTCGCCGGCCGCGTCGAGTTCGGCCGCGTCGGCGGCGGCCTTTTTCATCACCTCGTCGATGGCCCCGGTGGCGGAGTGGACGCCGGAAAGGGCCTCGTTGACTGACCGCTCGGTGGCGATCATCGGCACGATGTCCATCTTCGTGCGGGTGCGCAGGTCGTCGAGCGCGAGCACGTTCATGGGGTCAGCCATGGCGATGAAGAGCTTGTTCCCCAGGACCGCGATGGGCACGAGCTTGTAGCTCTTGGCCATGTCCTTGGGCACGAGGCCCATGACGGTCTCGGGGACGTGGATCTTCGAGAGGTTGACCGGCGGCTTGTCCAGGCAGCGGCCCATGGAGATGACCATGTCCTGATCGGTGACGAACTGATTGTCCGTCAACAGCTTGAGCAACCGGCCGCCCTGCTTCTTTTGCAGTTCCTGCGCTTCCTCCAACTGGCTGGGCAAGAGGAGGCCGTCTTCGATCAGAATGTCCGCGATGCGTTCGCCAAAGGATTTTGCGCTCATGGAAAAAGGAAAAAGGGGAGAACAGGGAGAGGGGATCAGTCGCGGGCGTCGAGGCGGTACACGTCGCGCAGGACGCGGGTGATGGCCGCCGGCTTGGCGAGATACCACTGGATGTGGTAGTCGAGCGAACTCTGCACGGCCTGCTTGGCGGCGGCGTCGAAGGGGTTGCAGAGCGCGACCATCATCGTGCGGCTGACGATGTCGAAGGGCACGATCAACCGGCCCAAGGTCAGGTGGTTAGGCAGCATCCGGACCACGGCGCGGTCGATGTCGTAGTATTCCAGCGGCACGTAGCCGAACTTCGTCGCGTCGATGAGCGAGGAGAGCAGGCCGTCGATCTCCTGGGTGCCGGTGCGGGTGAGTTCTTCCAAGAGCGAGCCGGCCATGCCCTGGCCCTCGTTCTTGCTGTTGACCTGGAGCACGCGGGCGAGCGCGCCGGTGACCTCGGGCTCGGGCACGAGGCGGTGGAAGGTCAGGAACTTGGCGAAGTGCTCGTTGCCGTCGTCGGTGAGGTCCAGCCCCACGTCACGGCCGTCGTCGAGGTGGGGCGTCTTGCCGTTGGGACCCTTGCCGTTGCCGTTGGTTCCCTTGTTGCGGGCGGCGGGCAGGGCCACAAGTGAGGGGGGCTCCTGCGCGGTACTGGTGATAAGGCCGAACTCCGTGCCCACGCCGTTGCCGTTGGTCGCGGCGGCGCGGTTGGCGGGGGCCGTGCGGCTCTCGATCTCACCCATGAGCGCGACGATGTCGGGCGAGTTGGGCTGGAGCTGGAGGATGCCCTCGCACTCCAGCAGGGCGGACGAGTACAGGCCCATGTTCAGGTACGCCTCGGCGAGCTTGCGCGAGACCTGGAGGGCGGCCTCGATCTGGCCGATCTTGAGGTAGGCTTCCTTGAGGATGTCGTAGCTCTGACAGTCGCCTGGTTCCGCCTGCGAGATGACTTCAAACATCTCGATGGTTTGAAGAATCTGGGCGTATTCTTCGCTGGTGAGCTTCGAATCCATGACGGTGAAAAGATTTTAGCTAGAAGCGTGCCTGTTGTTGGCAATGCCGACATTGAGAAACGAAAAGTGGGAAATCCCCCGCTGGTTGAAGACCAGGGCCAAGCGCGCTACAGAGACGCAGGCCGTGTGCCCATCCGCCGACCATGCAAGACTCTCCTGATTTCAGCGGCCTACGCTTCAACGCCGACGGCCTCATTCCTGCGGTCGTGCAAGAGGCGTGCGACGGGGAAACCGTCCCGACCGGCCGCGTGCTGATGGTGGCCTGGATCAACCGCGAGGCGCTGGAAAGAACCCTTGCCACCGGGTTCATGCACTACTGGAGCCGCTCGCGCGGCAAGCTGTGGTTCAAGGGGGAGTCCAGCGGTCACCGGCAGGAAGTGGTCCACTGGTACAAGGACTGCGACGGGGACACGCTGCTCTTCACCGTGCGCCAGACGGGCGGGGCGTGTCACACCGGCTACGAGAGTTGTTTCTACCAGCGGCTGCACCGCGACGGCTCTCCCGCCCCGATTGAGGAAGAGCCGCTCTTCGACGCGGAAGCTGTTTACCAGAAAACCTGAAGGCCATGCCCACGAACCTCCCCAGCATCATCGAAGAAAGCCGCCTGCCCTCGCCGGTCCGCACTCCGCAGGCGCTGGCCTGCCACCAGGGAGCCCTGTGGATCGGGTCCCGCGACGAGTACCGGGTTTGCGGGGTCGACCCCCTCGCTTGGTCGGTCTTCGAGGAGGCCACCGTGCCGGGCATCCCGTGGGCGGCCACTTCCAGCGGCGAGAGCCTTTTCTTCACGAGCGGCGAGGGCGCGGACGACGACCGCTACGTGCGCCGTTACGTGTCGGGAAGGGGCTTCGACGAAGGGTACCGGGAAGCCGTGCCCGAGTTCACCGGTTCGTATCTGGGTTACGACAACGGCAGTCTGTACCTGAGCCAGTGGTACAAGCACCGGGTGCTCCAGCTCGGTCAGGAGAACGGCATCCTTCGCACGATAGACACCGGCGCGGAGATCAGCGGCATCACGTTTGCCAACGGCGTGCTCTACGTCCTGCGTGGCACGGAACAGGACGGCGAGAGCTGGCACCTGGCGCGTTGCCTCCTGACGGCACCAACCCCCAGCGTGCAGGACGTGGCGCGGGTGCCCTTCGCCTGCCGCTCGCTCGCCTACGACGGCCGGGCCTTCTGGACGAACCACCGCGCGCAAAACGAGACGGTCGCCTTCTCCCTGCCGACATGAACGGCCTGCCGCTGCGTCCCACGCGCGAGGAGTTCCTCGCCCTCGCGGCACGCGGGGATGCGAACCTCTTCCCGGTCGCCGCGGAGCTGATGGCCGACTGCGAGACGCCCGTGACGGCGTTCCAGAAGCTGCTCGACGAGGACGCGAGCGCCGAGGACGCGATGTTCCTCCTCGAATCCGCCGAGAACAGCGAGCAGATCGGGCGCTACTCGTTCCTCGGCAGCCGGCCGGCGGCGGTCTTCGAGTGCCGCGGGAAGACCGTGACGCTCACCGAGCCCGGCGGCGTCTCCCGCGCCTACGAAGCGAAGCAGGACCCGCTCGCCGAACTCCAGACCTTCCTCGCCCGCTACCGCCCCGCCGCGGTCGAGCCGGCGCTGCCCTTCGGCGGCGGTGCGGTCGGCTACCTGGCGTACGACGCCGTGCGGTGGTTCGAGGGTACGGTCCCGCCGCCCGCGCGCGACGAACTCGGCTTGCCCGACGCCGTGTTCATGGTCACGGACACGATGATCGTCTTCGACCACCGCTTCCGGCGGCTGCGTGTCTTGGCGAACGTCTTCACCGAGGGCCGCGCCGACGACCTCGGGGCCGCCTACGACGAGGCCCGCGCCAAGATCGCCCGGCTCGTGCGCCGGCTGCGCGCCCCGAGCCACCTGCGCCCGGGATCGGTCTACCCCGAACTCCCGCCTGCTCCCGCCGCTCCCGAGAGCAACACCACGCGCGCCGGGTACGAGGCGGCCGTCGAGCGCGGCAAGGAATACATCCGCGCGGGCGACATCTTCCAGTTCGTGCCCTCGCAACGCTTCCGCGCCGCGTACGACGGGGACGCGCTGTCGCTCTACCGGGCGCTACGCTTCATCAACCCGTCGCCGTACATGTTTCTCCTGCGCTTCGGTGGGAGGTTCGCGCTGGTGGGAAGCTCGCCGGAAGTCCACGTCCGCGCGCAGGACGGCGCGGTAGAAATCCGCCCCATCGCCGGCACGCGCCCACGTGGCAAGGACCCCGCCGAGGACCGCGCGCTGGCTGACAGTCTCCTAGCCGATCCCAAGGAACGCGCCGAGCACCTCATGCTGGTGGACCTCGCGCGCAACGACGTGGGCCGCGTCGCCGAGTTCGGCAGCGTGCGCGTGACCGACTTCATGACCGTGGAGCGCTACAGCCACGTCATGCACATCGTCTCCAACGTGAAGGGCCGGCTGCGCCCGGGCCTGAGCGCCTTCGACGTGATGCGGGCGACGTTCCCGGCCGGCACGGTCAGCGGCTCGCCGAAGGTGCGAGCCATGCAGATCATCAACGAACTGGAAGGCAGCAAGCGCGGCCCCTACGCGGGCGCGGTGGGGTACTTCGGCTTCGACGGCAACCTGGACAGTTGCATCACGCTGCGTTCGGTCGTGCTCAAAGATGGGCAGGCGTACGTGCAGGCGGGCGCGGGCGTGGTGGCCGACTCTGTGGCGGCGAGCGAGTACGAGGAAACCGTCAACAAGGCGCGCGGGATGCTGCGCGCCATTGAGCTAGCCCGGCAC
>CAXUIU010000262.1:0-5613 GCA_964250955.1 uncultured Chthoniobacterales bacterium
CTCCGCGTCCGGGTCGCATACTTCGGCCTTGATCGCGTACGCCATCGGGTTCAAGGCTGCGTCTTGATTTGGAAGGTGAACGTCTTCTCCGCGTGCCCGTCGGCGTAGAGGAGGTTCACCTTGTTTTCCAGGTAGGGATGGTAGGCCGCCTTGTCGGCGAGGATGGGGATCTCGGTCTGGTTGTAGTTCTGGAAGAAGTTCAACCCGCCCGCCGATTGACCGTTGAGGGCGACGTTCCAGTAATAACTCGTGCCCGATCTGGCCGCCTCGCCGTTGTCGGACGGGCACGCGAAAACCCCCTTGCCCTGCGTGTAGGCGTCGAGGGTGTTATCGACCGCCGCGCCGCCTTCGTTGACGCTCGTGCGGCCCGACACCAGCGTCGGCATCTGGAGATTGTGCTCGCCCAGATAGAGACCGAGCGCCGCGCCGATCTGGCGCAGGTTGGAGACACACTTCGCCGCGCGTCCGCTCTCCACGACACGCCCGTATACCGGCACCACGACCCCGATTAACACCCCGACGATTGCCAGCACGATGAGGAGTTCGACCAGCGTGAAGGCCGTGCGCTTCAATTGGTGTTGCCGAACTGAAGGTTGCGTTGCATCTGCTCGATGAGCGGGGCGAAGTCGATCTTCGTGTTGGCGTCGGCGTCGGCGTAGAACGATTTCAGCCCCTGGTCCACGATGCGGTCACGCAGGGCGTCGTCCATGCCGGGCGGCGGTTCGCCGGCGTGCTTTTTCATTTCGTCCACGGCGTGCGCGACGAACTCCTTACGTTTGGACGGCTCCATCTTGTTGAAGACCTCCATCATCTGCTTGAAGTCGGCGGGCAGCGTGGCGTCAAGGAAGGCACTCTGCTCGGGCTTGGTCAGCGCGGTGAAAAAGCGGCGCGTGGAGCCGTTCTTCTGGAGAAACTGGCGCTGCTCAAAGGAAAGGTCGTTCAACTGACTGGCGGCGCGTCCGATGGTCTTCTCGCGGTCGCGCCCGCTCTTGGCAGCGACGTTGGAGCCATCTAGGAACGCCGTGACCGACTGCGGCGTCGGCCGGGTGGCGTGCAAGTACCAGAGCCCCAGCCCGGCCACGATCCAGACGGCGGCGAGGGCGGAGGCGGCTTTGAGCCAAGGATGCATGTTGGTGGCCAACATCCACCTGCCGGCCACCCGCCGCAACCCCGCCTAGCCCCGCATCCCGGCCACGAACCCCGTGTGGTACTCGCCGCGGATGAAGTCGGCGTTACGCATGATTTCCTGCTGGAAAGGAATCGTCGTGTGGATGCCGGTAATCATGTACTCGCCCAGCGCACGGCTCATGCGTGCGACGGCCGACGCGCGGTTCGAGCCCGAGGTGATGAGCTTGCCGATAAGCGAGTCGTAGTTCGGCGGGATCGTGTAGCCCGCGTAGGCGTGGCTGTCCACGCGGATGCCGCGTCCGCCGGGGGTGTAGTACAGATCGATTTTCCCGGGCGAGGGCTGGAAGTTCATCGCCGGGTTCTCGGCGTTGATGCGGCACTCGATGGCGTGCTGGCGGATCGTGGCCTTGGCGATGTGGTCGGAGATCGGGTCGCCCGAGGCGATGCGGATTTGTTCCTTCACGAGGTCACAGCCGTAGACCTCTTCCGTCACGCAGTGCTCGACCTGGATGCGCGTGTTCATCTCCATGAAGTAGAACCCGCCCTTCTCGTCGACGAGGAACTCCATGGTGCCGACGTTCTGGTACTCGACGGCCTCGGCGAGCTTGACGGCGGCCTTGCCCATCTGCTGGCGCAGCTTGTCGTCCAGAAACGGCGAGGGCGCTTCCTCGACGATCTTCTGGTTGCGGCGCTGGATCGAGCAATCCCGCTCGCCCAGGTGAATGACCCGGCCGTGCGAGTCCGCGACGATCTGGAACTCGATGTGGCGCGGGTTGACGATCAGCTTCTCAAAGTAAACGTCCGCCTTGCCGAACGCCTTCTCGGCCTCTGCGCGCGCCGCGTGGAAGCCCTGCACGAGACTGCCGTCGTTGTGGGCCGCGCGCATCCCCCGGCCGCCGCCGCCGGCGCTGGCCTTGATCATGATGGGGTAGCCGATCTTCTTGGCGAGCTTGAGGGCCTCCGCTTCGGTCTCGACGACGCCGTCGCTGCCCGGGGTGATGGGCACACCGGCCTTGCGCGCGGCGTCACGGGCGGCGTTCTTGTCGCCCATGGTGCGGATGGCAGCCGAGGGCGGCCCGATGAAGTGGATGTTGCAGGAGGCGCAGACCTCCGCGAAGTGGGCGTTCTCGGCGAGAAACCCGTAGCCCGGATGGATGGCGTCCACGTCGGCGATCTCGGCGGCGGAGATGAGACGGTCGATTTTGAGGTAACTGTCGCTGCTCGGCGCAGAGCCGATGCAGATGGCTTGGTCGGCGAGTTGGACGTGGAGGCTTTCCTCGTCGGCCTGGCTGTAAACGGCGACCGTCTTGATGCCCATCTCACGGCAGGCGCGCACGACGCGCAGGGCGATCTCGCCACGGTTGGCGATCAGGATTTTGTCAAACATAGGGGAGGAGAAAATTCGTCCGCAGATTACGCAGATTTCAGATTCCTCCTAATCTGCGGAGATCTGCGCACAAATTCGGTTCCGCTGACCGCGGATTATTGCAAGCGGAAGAGGGCTTGGCCGAACTGCACGGGCTTGCCGTTCTCGGCGAGGATCTCGGCGACGACGCCGGACTGTTCAGCCTTGATTTCGTTCATCACCTTCATGGCCTCGACGATGCAGACCACGGTGTCCGGCGTGACGCTCTGGCCGACCTTGACGTACGCCGGCGAGTCCGGCGACATCGCCGAGTAGAACGTGCCGACCATCGGCGAGACGATCTCCGCGCCGCTCGGGGTCGCCACGGCGGGGGTTTCCGCGGTGGGGACGGGAGCCGCGGCCGGCGGCAGCGTCAACGCCCCCGGCGGGTGGTGGTACACCGGCGCGAGCGCGGCCGGCGCGGCGTGGGTCTCGGCCTGGCCGCCGCGCTTGAGCTTGATCTTGAAGTCACCCTCCTCCATCTCGAAGACGGAGAGGTCGTTTTTCTTCATCAGGTCGATGATGGTTTTGATGTCTTTGAGTTCCAAGAGAATGTCCTCAGGGGTTACAACGCGTCCGCGGTTGAGGTGTCAGGCGATGCTGGCGCGGTTTACGGGGGAAATCAAGGGCCGCCTTCCGGGGCGCGCCGCCGTGGCCGGATCGTGTATCGTGCGCTCGTAACTTGCGCCGTCATGTCTTCCTCGTCCCTTTATTTTGTCGCCGGCGAGGTCAGCGGGGACACCCACGGCGCCAAGCTCCTGCAAATCCTCCACGAACGGCACCCGGAACTCGCCTTCCACGGGCGCGGCGGCCTGCGGATGCGCGCCGTGGCGGGCGACGGGTTGGAGGATTGGACGGAGGAAGCCGCCGTCGTGGGCTTGTGGGAAGTGCTCAAAAAGTACGGGTACTTCCGCGCGCAGTTCGCCCGGGTGCTAGCCGAGATCGAACGCCTGCGACCGGCTGCCGTCGTGCTCATCGATTATCCCGGCTTCAACCTGCGCCTCGCCCGGGAACTACGCCGCCGCCGGCTGCCGCTGAAAATCATCTACTATATCAGCCCGCAGGTCTGGGCGTGGAACCGTGGGCGCATCCCGCGCATGGCGCGCTGGCTCGACCTGATGATCTGCATCTTCCCGTTCGAGCCCGCGCTCTACGAGCCGGCCGGGTTGCGCTCCGTCTTCGCCGGCCACCCCCTGATCGACGCGCTTGCCGCCGAATCGTCCTACCCGCGCGAGCCTGACCTCGTGGGCTTGTTTCCCGGCAGCCGGACGCGCGAGGTACGCAAGATTTTCCCCGTCCTGCTCGCCGCCGCCCGGCGGATGCGCGAGGCACGGCCCGAACTACGTTTCGCTACCGCCGCCCCTTCCGAACGCCTCGCCGTCGAACTCACCGCCCTGCGCGACGCCGCCGGCTGGCACGCGGCCGAACTCCCCGTCGGCGTACGCGACTCCCGCCGACTGATGGCACGGGCGGCCGCAGGGATGGTGGCCTCGGGTACGGCGACGGTCGAGGCGGCGAGCCTGGGGATGCCGCTGGTGATCGTCTACAAGGTGGCCCCGTTGACGTACGCGGTCGGCCGCGCGGTGGTGCGCGTGCCGTTTTTGGGAATGATTAACCTCCTCGCCGGCCGCGAGATCGCGCGGGAGTTCCTGCAAGGTGCGGCGCAGCCTGATACCATCGCAGAAGCCACCTTGCGCCTGCTCGACGGCGAGGCCCGCGAGCGGCAACTGGCCGACTTACGGGAGGTCGTCCAAAAACTCGGCGGCGGCGGCGCGGCTGAGCGGGCGGCTGACGCGGTGCTGGACGTTCTGAGCGATACCCGTTCCTAACTCTTCTTGGGTTCGGTGAGCAACTCGTCAAACGCGTGCTCCAACGGATCGATCAGATTTTTCTCGATGATGACAGGATGTTCTCCGAGAAGGAGATCACGCCAAGGCGTTCTAAAAATTGGGCTCAAGGCAGTCCGCTCAGGATGCCCCTTGGCAGGGAATGCTTCATACCCCCCGGATTTGTAGGTCCGCTGGGTTGTGGAAAGTATCACCTTCCAATCCGTCCCATCGCTCAGGAAAATCCTCGTCACATCCGCCGGATTGTACTCCGCTTTCCAGCGCGGGATTTGTAAGCGTTCGACCGTGCGCCAAAATCGATCCCACCATCGGGCGGGACGGAGCGCGTGGCGTGCGCTTGACCACCTGCAGGGTGGTCGCGTTTTGCGGGTCCTGAGGCTCTTGCGATTCTAACCATACGGTCACCCCATCAGCGACGTAGTAGTAGCTCACGGCTGTAAGACCATTGGCGAAGGAGAGTTCCACCACCTTGGGATGTACCGTGTCCGGCCGCGGGCTGGCAGGTTCCTGCGTGGTAGCCGCACAGCCCGATAGCACCAAACAGCCGGCCAGCAGCCACCCTCTCGTCCTCACGCGCATGGGTTGAACACAGAGCAAGCCGCGGGCTGTGCGCAGATTTCTAGCCCCGCATGGGCGAGGCCGGGCGCGATTCCTTCCTGGCGCCCATGATTTTCCACGTGAAGGTTGAACCTCCCCTAGCCGCTGACGGTCTGAACCAAGACACCATGCCCGCTGCTTCTCCCCTCGCTGACCGCACCCGGCGGCTGCTCGTTCTGCTGTGCGCCGTGCTCGCGCTGGTTCTTGTCGCACGCCCCGAACGCGCCGCCGCGCAGGTGGAAAAAGGCGTTACCCTGGTCAAGGCCGACCTCCTGGCCGACACAACGGCGGTGATGCCTGGCAAGCCTTTCACGGTAGGTCTGCGGCTGCGAATGGCCCCGCATTGGCACACCTACTGGCAGTACAGCGGCGACGCCGGGCTGCCGACGAAGATCGACTGGCAGCTTCCCGACGGCTTCAAAGCCGGACCGATCCAGTGGCCGCTGCCGGACAAGATCGAGACGCCCGGCGACATCATCAACTACGGCTACAGCGACGAGGTTGTGCTCCTGACCGAGATTACCCCTCCAGCCCAATTGTCTACAGGCAACGAGATCGCGCTACGCGCCAAGGCGACGTGGCTGGTGTGCGCGGAGAAATGCATCCCCGGCGAGGCGACGCTCACGCTCCCGCTAC
>CAXUIU010000263.1:0-5607 GCA_964250955.1 uncultured Chthoniobacterales bacterium
GGCAAGTTCCCGCCTCTGCCCAAAGTTTCCGGCGAAGATCGAGTTCCGCCGGTAGTCGTGGCTATATCGTCACTCGTAAAGCGGTGTCTTTCGCTCATGACTGTGCAAATTTCACCTTTTGCAATCTTGTGAGTGGCACAATCATATGATTGACCTTAGTTCCATCTCGGGTTTTCAGGATTATTCAAAAGCCGCCAACCACGGTCGGTGAGACGGCCTTGCTTGGCGAACGGCACCTCAACAATGATGAACATTTTACCAGGCCCGACGCCAAACTTTTCTTCGAACTTAGACGCTAAATCTTGAACAGAAAGAGGTGACGTAAAAAAGACGCAATTGGGAAATGCAGCTGTCCAATCCCAGTCAGGTCCGAGTTGATCTAGGAAATCCGTGACATCCTTACGCTTTGCAAAGGCATCGGCGAAAACTATCTGGAAGGACTTTCTCATTTGGTCTCCTTCGGAGGCTCGTGAGTACCCGGGTTTGTGATTGCAATGACGGAACTTGCCAACGTTCCGATTTTGCTTCCCTTCTCGTAAATTAATTCGAGTGCTTGCCGACGGAGTTGATAATCCTCTGAATGCAATCTGTTCGGATCTTTAATCATTAAATAGGCGTAGGCAACACACGCAGATAAAACTGGCAAAGACCCGACGCCGATTGCTGCGAGTTGTGCAGGTCCTGACAAAAAATAACTCGCTGTAAACACGGCGGGCGTAGTAATTCCGCACAGCCATAATAGCGGATTTAGAGCACTGCGAACTTGAAGGCGCACGGCAGCGTCGTGCGCAGAACGGGTCAGCTTTTCGATTAGCTCCGACTCAGGCATTTGCTCGTGTTGAAGTTAACCACGCGAAAAGTCATGATGTACATCACTCTATGACCGTTGGCATTGTGGCTAGGTTAATCCACTCAGCCGATCATAGCGGCTGCTCGACTACCGGACCGCTCGCCACCAGCACGCTCTGCATCCCGGCAGCCGTGGCGGCCTGCAAGCCCAGCGGCGTATCTTCAAAAACCAGGCAGCGGGTCGGTTCCACGCCCATGCGTCGGGCGGCTTCGAGGTAGGTGTCGGGCGCGGGCTTGGGGTGGAGCACGTCCTCGTACGTCACCACGGCGTTGAAATGCTCCTGAATGCCCAGCGTCTGAAGCGTTGCCATGACCAGCGGCTTCAGCCCGCCCGAGGCGACGGCCACCGGGTATTTGCCCAGGACGCTGTGCATGAACTCGACCACCGGCACGATGGGCTTGCTCTGCGGGATCAGCCGCTCGAAGAGCGCCTCCTTGTACGCGGCGGTCTCTGCGATTGGCATCGACCAGCCGAACCGCTTATTCAAGAAGTCGACCACCTCCGGCGCGGGCACCCCGCCCAATGAATAGAAGAGTTCCTCCGGGAAATGGTGGCCCTGTTCGCTGACGGCCTGTGCCCACGCCTGGTAGTGCAGCGGCATCGTGTCGGCCAGCGTGCCGTCGCAGTCAAAGATGTACGCGGCGAACTCGCCCGGTGGGATGTCCAGCTTGATCATCGAGCGCCACTGTAGCGCGCCTGCGGCCGGTTGCGAGTCCCTTGCGTGAGCCAAGCGCGTGCGGGGACGCATTTTCCGTTGACGAGTCAGGCGTTCGGCCCCACGCTGACCGCCCTTTCGTCTTTATGCGCCACACGCTTTCGGTCCTGGTCGAGAACAAGTTCGGCGTGCTTGCGCGCATCGCTGGCATGTTCAGCGGGCGCGGGTTCAACATCGACACCCTCAACACCGGCCCCACCCTCGACCCGCACACCTCGCACATGACCCTCGTCGTCCACGGCGACGACGCCGTGCTCGAACAGGTCACCAAGCAGCTCAACAAGCTCGTCGACGTGATCTCCATCCAGGACTTCCGCGACGGCGAGTTCGTAGACCGCGAACTGGTCCTCATGCGCGTGAAGGTCGAGGGCACCACGCGCTCGGAGGTCATGCAAATCTGCGACATCTTCCGCGCCAAGATCGTGGACGTGCAGCACACCAATTTCCTCATCGAGGTCAGCGGCAACGAGAGCAAGATCAACAAGTTCATCCGCCTGATGCAGGGCTTCGGCATCAGCGACCTCAAACGCACGGGCAAGGTCGCCATGTCGCGCCAGCAGGAGTAATCCACCCAATCCTTTTTATCATGCCAGCCAAAGTCTACACCGACAAAGACGCCGACCTCGCCCTCCTCGCCGACAAGACCTGCGCGGTCATCGGCTTCGGTTCCCAGGGCCACGCCCACGCGCTCAACCTCAAGGACAGCGGCGTGAAGGTCATCGTCGGCCTTTATCCCGGCAGCCCGTCGCGTGCCGTCGCGCAGGAAAAGGGCCTGGAAGTCTACGACACCGCCGAGGCCGTCAAAAAGGCGGACATCATCTTCTTCGCCGTGCCGGACCTCAAAATCGCCGACGTGTACGAGGCCGACGTGGCCCCGCACTTGACCAAGGGCAAGGCGTTGCTCTTCAGCCACGGCTTCGCCATCCACTTCAAGACCGTGGTGCCGCCGGAGAACGTGGACGTGATCATGGTCGCGCCCAAAGGGCCGGGCCACATCGTGCGCCGCCAGTACACGGAAGGCAAAGGCGTGCCCGCGCTCATCGCCGTCTACCAGAACCCCAGCCGCAAGGCCAAGAAACTCGCGCTCGCCTGGGCCAAGGGCATCGGCGGCACGCGCGGGGGCGTCATCGAGACCAGTTTCAAGGAGGAGACGGAAACGGACCTCTTCGGCGAACAGGCCGTGCTCTGCGGCGGGCTGACGGCGCTGGTCAAGGCCGGCTACGAGACGCTCGTGGAGGCAGGCTACCAGCCGGAGATGGCGTACTTCGAGTGTCTGCACGAGACCAAGCTCATCGTGGACCTGATGTTCGAGGCGGGTATCGCCGGGATGCGTTTTTCCATCTCCGAGACGGCGAAATACGGCGACGTGGTCACGGGTCCGCGCATCATCAACAAGACGGTCAAAAAAGAGATGGGCAAGGTGCTCAAAGAGATCCAGAACGGCAAGTTCGCCAAGAACTGGATCAACGAGTACAAGACCGGCCGCAAGAATTACACCCGCCTGCTCAAGGAAGGCGCCGACCATCCCATCGAGAAGGTGGGCAGCAAACTGCGCGGCCTGATGCCCTGGATCGACAAGAAGAACCTCAAAGGCCCACAAGCCGCGTACTAAGCCGCCGAAGGCGGCGTTGCGGTGGCGCGGGCGCGCCGTTGCGGGTTGCGGTACAGCCTACGGCTGTGTTGCGGTGTCGCCTGCGGCTGCGTTGACGAAGGGATATCCCTCTTCTGCTTCCGGCAACGTGCCCGCAGGGCACATCACAACCCGCCACGGCGCGTCAGCGCCACGTGGCTTCGCCACACCGCAACGGCAGCCACCGGCAGCCTACGGCACCACCTTGTCGCTGCTGTCGCCCTTCTTGTGAGGTTTTTCGCCGAAGTAGGCCACGACCTCGTGGTATTCGGTCACACAGTTGTCCACGTAGTTCACCGTGCCGTTCTCGAATAGCACGATGAACAGGAAGGTGAACACCACCGTCGTTAGGACCCAGAAAAGTTTGGAGAGCATACGGGCGCGCGGGGCATGGTAAGGGCCGCCGCTTTCCAATTCAAGAAGCAACTGCCGCGCCACGCGCCGCCCGTCGCTTCAAGCCTTCAGTTCAGGCACGTCGACCCAGGCGCGCTTGGCCCAGCTTTTTCCAGGCCCTTCTCGGCCAACTGCACGCCCTTGGCTCCCTCCAGGAGGCTGTACTGCCACGGCTCGTCCTTGACGACGTGGCGCAGGAACGTCTCCCATTGCACCTTGAAAGCGTTGTCGAAGACCTACTGCGCCGGTACGCGCGTCCAGTTGTCGTAAAAGCTGATTGGGCGGTTGATGTCCGGGTTCCACACGGGCCGCGGGGTCGCGCCGTGGTGTTGGGTGACGCCATCACGCAACCCCGCCACCCATCGTGCCGTCCACCTGGAGGGTGAGCAGGTCATCGCGGCGCATGCGCACCGTCCACGAGGAGTTGAACTGCGCCACGACGCCGTTCTCCAGTTCAAACTTCGCGTAGGCCGCGTCATCGGCGGTGCAACGGTACGGCTTGCCGGCCTCGTCGAGGCGCTCGTCGATGTGCGTCGCGCCGTAGTAAGACACCGCCTTGACCTTGCCGAAGAGGTTGTCGAGCACGTAACGCCAGTGGCAGAGCATGTCCACGATGATGTCGCCGCCGTCCTCCTTGCGGTAGTTCCAGCTCGGGCGCTGCGGGGTGATGCCGTCCGTACCCGTGAACATCCAGTAGCCGAACTCCCCGCGCACGCTGAGAATCTTTCCAAAGAACCCCATCTTGATGAGCTGCTGGAGTTTCATCAACCCGGGCAGCCAGAGCTTGTCCTGGACAACGCCGTTTTTGACGCCGGCCTTTTGCACGACTTCGTAGAGTTCGTAGGCGATCTCGGTGGAAACAGCCGTGGGCTTTTCGCAGTAGACGTGCTTCCCTGCGGCGATGGCCTTCTTGGCGGCGTCGGCGAGTTCCTGACGCCAGCGCGCCACGTCGCCGCCGGGAGTGTAGGTGCAGATCATGCGCAGGGGCGTGTCACCGATGTTAGTCAATTGGTGCCCCCCCCCGGCGGGATGTAAACCATTTGCCCGGTGGAAAGCGTCTGGCGTTTCGCACCGAGACACATCTCGCCGGTGCCTTCGATGACGAAGTACGTCTCTTCCTGCTCCTGGTTGTGCCAAGGAACTTGGCCGCCGTTGGGATCGAGCGTGACATGGCCGAAGGCGAAGAAGTTGGCCTTGATCGGCTGCGGGCCGTCGCCGACCAGACCCTGCGTGCGGCGGCGTGCCGGGTAGCTTTTGCCTTCAATGGTTTGGAGGTCTCCGATGGTCATGCAGGATGTTAGTTATTGATTGAAACCGAAGAAAGTGTAATACGGCTTGTCCTCCGCGATGCGCTGCACGTAGAGCGCGGCCTCGCGCGCATGGTAGTCACCCCACATGCTTGATTCACCGCACGGGATTTTCGCGCCGTCCGGGATGCGGTCCCAGCCGTTCGGGCGATGGTAGATGGAGTGTAGAATGAGCCCCCGGTGGTTCGGGTCGGTACTCAAGTCGGGTTCGTCGAAGAGCGTGTCGAGCACGGTCAGCCCGGCCTGGAAGTAGCGCGCGCCTTCCGCTTCCTCGCCCTTATCCTGCAAATAACGGCCGAGTCGCAGCAAACCCTGTGCGGCGATGGCGGCGGCGCTGCTGTCCACCGGTTCGTGGTCGTTGAACACCTCCGCGGGTCGGTCGAGATAGTCGCCCAGACGCTACGATTCCGGCGCGCCGGTGTCCCGGTACGGGATGCCGTCGGTCGAGGGGTGTTCCAGGTAGAAGTCGCACGACGCCCGCGCGGTCTTGAGCATAGTCCCTTCGATCTCGGCGCGGCCCCCGAAGGGATTGAGTTCAACATCGTCCAACGTGAATAGACGCTGTACTTCGCCGTGGCGCGGGCGTGAACAAGGAGGCAGTCGAGGAGCGAGATTTTAGTGTCGCACTCCCCCATCAGAACGTGCCCGAGCCCGTGCGAAACCGCCAGCGCCCGGCACGAGCGGATCGTGTCCGCGAAGAGCGAGTGCGGCC
>CAXUIU010000264.1:0-5604 GCA_964250955.1 uncultured Chthoniobacterales bacterium
AACTGGGTGTTGGGCAGCTCCACCCGGAACATAGTGCCCGGGAGCACGTCGACGATGCGACCCTCGACCTCAATGTGTTTTTCTGAAGTTCTGTTTTGGATAGCCATAAAGACGAAAACACCCCGCCGTCTCAGCAAGAGGCAGCAGGGTGTTACTACTTAGAGGTTCTGTAAAGTCTGTAGTGCTTTCAGAACGGATTAACGGCGCTGGTAGCCGCCACCACCACCGCCACGCGGGCGGTCGTTGCCGTAGGAACGCTGGCCGCCACCACCACCACCGCCGGAACGTTCCTCGCGCGGGCGGGCTTCGTTGACGGTGAGGGCGCGACCTTCGATCTGCTTACCGTGAAACTGCGCGATGGCCTTCTGGGCATCGGCGTCCTCGACCATGGTCACGAAGCCGAAGCCGCGCGATTTCATGGTCATGCGGTCCTGCATGATGATGGTTTCTTGGACGGGACCGACCGTGGCGAACAGATCCTGAAGGTCGTTCTCGGTGGTGTTGAACGACAGGTTACCGACGTAGAGTTTAGCGGGCATATGGGGTTGTTTGTTCTTTCTGAACGAACAGAAAACAGAGGGTTCTCGAGGACTGTGTTTCCGAGGAGTTCGGATTTCGAATTGTGTCCTTCGAGGTACGAGACCCACTGAACAAACTCACCACCAACCGAAAATGTTCTCTCTTTTCTGAGCGGTTTTACCATCGCGCATCGCAGGCATAAAGCAAACGAAACCTCTGACGTGCTGCGAACTCACTTGCACCGCAGCCTCCGATCCAGAGGAATTGGGCAGAGAAGGATTCGAACCTTCGAAGGCGTAAGCCAGTGGATTTACAGTCCACCCCGTTTGGCCACTTCGGTATCTACCCTTTGCCAACACCCTGCCCGGCGGCACCGCCAGGGAGGGGCGAAAGAGACGGCTTCTATAGGGGTTCTTGCGCCGCTTGGCAAGCGGCCCGGTGCGTTTTTTTCGCGCTCAGCGCACCTCGATGGAACGAATCGTCAGCTTCTCCAGCGGATAGTCGTTGGTGTCGCGCCCGCGCCGGCTGATCGAATCCAGAAATTCCAGCCCCTGCGTCACCTGCCCGAACACGGTGTAATCCTTGTCCAGTTCGGGCATCGGCCGCAGCATGATGTAGAACTGGCTGCCGTTGGACAAGCGCGCCGGGTTAAGCGTCGGCGGCAGCGCGGCCATCGCCACCGAGCCACGGACGTGCTTGCGGCCAATCTCCGCCGGCAGCGTGTACCCGGGGCCGCCCGTGCCCGTGGCGGCGCGGTCCTTCTTCTTGCTGAGCGGGTCGCCGGCCTGCACGAGAGTTTCCGGGATGATGCGGTGGACCGCCATACCATTATAGAACTTCTTAGCCACAAGGCTCTTGAAGTTCGCCACGGTCTGCGGCGCGTTGGCGTCGAAGAGGTCAATCGTCACGAGCTGGTCTTCCTTCGCGTCGCCAACCTGGAAGTGGATGATGGCTTGCGACGCCCACGCGCCCGCTGTGGCCCAGCAGATGAGGGCGGTGGTCAACAACCAGGGACGCAGGAGACGGCGGGGCGAGAGGAGAGATGAACTTATCATTTTCATACGAAAGGCAATGCGCAGACCTCCACCTGGCAGGGCGAAGTGTCGGGTGAGAGGGCGTCGAGCACCGTTCCAGGGGCGATGAACTCCCGCCGCACGTAACCAAGCGCCACGAACTGCGCCCCGCCGTGCCCGGCCGACGCCGCGGCGCTCGTGATCCGGCCGACTTCCTTGCCCGGCGCGCCGTCGTTGGCCGCAGGGACGTGCAGGGTCATCCCGGCGAACAGCGGCGAGGAATCGGTCGCGCGCAGGCCGCGCAGTTGGCGGTTGACGTGGCCGACGCTTTTCACCCGCGAGACGATCTCCTGGCCGATGTAGCAGCCCTTGGCGTAGCTCACGGCGCGCTCCTCGATGCCGGCCTCGGCGGGCATCGTGTTCTCGTCGAGTTCCGCGCCCCAGCGGGGCACGCCGGCGACGATCCGCCACGCCTCGGCGGCGTCCTCGTTGAGTTCGGTGAAGCCGGCGTGCAGGCAGCGGCGGACGGCCCCGTCGAGTTCCGGTGGGTAGAAAACGTCCAGGCCTAGCCGGCCGTAACGCAGCGACTCGACCGTCCACAACCCCGGCCCGAGTGCCGCGAGCGCCGGGCGGACGGTGGGCAGGTGGCCGGTGCCGGCGTCGGCGGCGAAGTCGATGAGGTGCAGCAGCGAGAACGCGTCGGTCACGTCCTCCAGCGTCACGTCGTCGGCGATGATATAACGCTCCAGCCGCGCGGCGAGTGCCTCGCGCAAGTCGGGTTCGGCGTCCACCAGGAGGAAGTCATCGTGGCCGTGGACGAACGCGTCCGCGCACAACTTGCCCTTGATGGTCATCACGCCCGTGTAGACCGAGCGTTCCGCGTTGGCTTGGCGTACGTCGTTGCTGACCTGGCCGTTGAGGAAACGCACGCGGTCCCCTCCGGCCAGACGCAGTTTGGCGCGGTCGGAGAGGTCCAGGTAGACGCTCTCAGCGGGTGGCGGGTAGTGCATAAACAGAGATGGAGAGAAGGCCGACGGCGGTTCAACGTACCTCAGGCAGATCGGACTTGAAGAAGTCGCGCAGGAACCGGAACGTGCGCTTCTTGCCGTCGGCGGTGCCGTTGGCAGCGGGAGGTGGTTTGACGGACCGTTCCTCAAGTGTCGCCACCGTAGCAGTAAGGGCGAGCGCGGGGTCATCTTTTTTCACCGCGGCTTCTTCGTCCGTCTTGGCTGGTGCGGGTGATGGGTCCGTGGTCGCAACTTCTTCCGTGATTATGGCCGGCTTGGTCTCTCCGGCGGCAGGCAACTCGGCCTTTTCGGAGGAAGGTGGCTCATCCGATCCAGCGGGCGTCTGCTCCTCCGGAGGCCGGGTAGCAGGCGCAACATCCTTCGGTGCGGCGGTAGCTTCCGGGGTTGACTCCGAGGCAGGCGGGGCAGGCGGCGCGTAGAGCTGCGCCACGACGCTGAAATCCTCCTCCTCCCAGCCGTTGTGCACGCCCATGCCGAGCACCTCGGCGGTCGTGTCCGTCACGGGCAGGGAGAGTTCATACTGGTCAGCCAGGCTCTGGGCAAAGCGCACATCCTTGAGCATGTGCTTGAGGGAAAAATTTGGCTCCGTGTTCGCCGCGATCATCGCCGGCAGCTTGAGGTCCGACGTGCCGGAGCGCGACGCGTTGTTCTCCAACGCCTCAACCAACCGCGACGGCTCGATGCCGGCCGCGCGCACGAGCGCGAGCGCCTCGGCGAGCGTCTGCACGGTGCTGGCGGTGACCATGTTGGTGGCGATCTTCAAGAGCGCCGCGTCGCCCACGGCCCCGACGTGCAGGACCGACTTGGAGGTCGCTTCCAGAACCGGCCGCACCTCTTCCAACGCCGGCTTGTCCCCACCGACGTAGTAGACCAACTGGCGGTTCTGCGCGGCGGTCTTGCTCCCGGTGAAGGGCGCGTCCAGGTACCGCGCCCCCTGACCCTCGACGACCTTCGCCGCCTCGCGGGCCGCCCCGGGCGACACCGTCGCGTGGCAGAGCACGACGTGACGGGGCCGCAACGCCGCGGCCACCGTGCGCGTGATCTCCGCTAACGCCGCGTCGTCGCTGACAAAGAGCTGGATCGCGTCGCACAGGTCGGCGACCTCCACGACGGAGCCGAGGAAATTCGGCGCGGCGCGGGGCGTGCGGCTCCAAACGTACACCTGATGGCCGGCCGAACGCAGATTGGCCGCCACCCGGGTGCCGATGATGCCCAGACCGATGACCCCGACCTTGCCGCGCGTTTTCTTGGGTGCCGTCGCCATTCCTGGGGGAAGAAGTCCGTTCAGCGTTTAAGCCGGTGCGGGCGTGGAAGTAAACTCGAATCTCTGCACCCGGGCGTCCGCCCTCAGGACGTGGGCGAAGCGGTTGGGGTCTCGGAGGCGTCGCGCAGATCTTCGGGGATCTCGATCTTGGCGCCAGCCCGCAGGCGTTGCACAAGCCGGGCGGTAGCCTGCTGGCGCTTTTGTTCGCGTAGGAAGGTTAGGATGCGCGGGCGCGCCTCGTCGAGCGTGTCGGTGTGGGCCGGCTTGCGGTCAGTCACCTTGATGACGTGGTAGCCGAACTGCGTGCGCACAGGCGGGCTGACCTCCCCGGGCTTCAGCGCGAACGCCGCCGTGGCGAACTCCGGCATGACCGCGTCGCGCTCGAACAAGCCGAGATTGCCATGGTTCTTTTTGACCGTCGGGTCGTCGGAGTACTTCAGCGCCACGTCGTCGAAAGGCTCGCCCTTTTTGAGGTGGTCGGCGGCCTCGTTGGCGCGGTTCTCGGCCGTGAGCGCCTCCTCGGGCGGGGCGTCGCGGCGGACCTTGACCAGGATGTGGCTGGCAGCCACTTTTTCGGGTTCGTCGAACTTGTTGGGCGGCCCTTCCTGGTAGAACTTCTCGACCTCCGCTGGGGCAACCTCGACCTCGCCGGCGATTTGGCGGTCGACCCATTGTTCGCGGGCGACCTCGTTGTGGATGTTGGTGCGGACCAGTTCGGGGGTCTGGTTGTTGCGTTTGAGGTCGGCGTCGAGAGCGGCGGCGTTCGGGTACTGACGGCGGAGGTCTTCGAGGCGGGCGTCCACGGTGGCGGGCGAGACGATCTCGTTGGCGGCCAGGGCGGTGATGAGGCGGTCGATGACGAGGCTGGCAAGAGTCTGCTGGTAGGCGCGCTTCTGGTCGGGGACCGAGAGGGTTTTCAGCGAATGGCCGCCGGCGTTGAGGAGGACCTCGGTGATGCGGGCGAGTTCGGCCGGGTGAATGGGCTGGCCGTTGACGGTGGCGACGGGGTCGGGCAGGGCGTACTGCGGCAGCGGCGTCGGCGTGGGGACGGAGGAGGCGGTGGGCGCAGGAGAAGGAGTGGCTTTTACCGGAGAGGGAGAGGGTTTGCCGCGTTGCGCGAACGCTCCCGCAGGCAGGAGGCCGACGGCCAGGATCAACAGAGCGAAGCGGAACAAAGTGGGTCGCATGAGGCGGGACGAACGGTCAATGTGGCCCGGGCGGGCAGGGATGCCAGCGGAATTTTCCTGCCGTCGGAGTGGCGTCGTCAACGGGGTCTACCCTGTAAATGAGAGGCCCCCGGCGGGTGGGACGCCGGGGGCTTGTGAACTCTCTAGGCTAGGTTAAGCGCGGGGGAGGTCAGTTATTCGGGTGCTGCTTGCGCTTGTCGTCGTCGGAGTTGCCCTGCTGCGGCTGTGGTTGTTGGCGCTGTTGTTGGGCTTCCTGGCGGCGCTGGCCTTGCTCCTGTTGGCGTTGCTGTTGCTGTTGGGCGTGCTCCTGCTGCTGTTGCTGGGCACGTTCCTGTTGCTGCTGACGCTGGCCTTGCTCGGCCTGCTGGCGTTGCTGCTGGCGCTCGGCCTGCTGCTGTTGCTGCTGCTGGCGAGCTTCTTGCTCCTGTTGGCGCTGGGCCTGCTCGGCTCCCTGGCGCTGTTGACGCTCCTGGGCTTGCTGCTCCTGCTGTTGCTGGCGGGCGGCCTGTTGTTCTTGTTGGCGCTGAGCCTGTTCCTGATGACGCTGCTCGCGCGGCGGCTGGTCTTGCTGGCGTCCCTCGAGCTGCTGCTGG
>CAXUIU010000265.1:0-5603 GCA_964250955.1 uncultured Chthoniobacterales bacterium
GATTCCCTCTTTTGCCAATGAAGAAACCTATCCTGTTCGTCGCGGCGTTGACGCTCGGTTGTACGGCGTGGCCGCACCGCTCCCCAGCCCCGCTGGTCGTCCGACCGGACGAGGGCATCAGCTACCAGGCGCCCGGCAACGAGGAAATCCCTAACCAGAAGGACGCACAGTCGCAGTTCGATTACGCCCTGGAGGCTGAAAAGCGCGACAAGATCGGCCTTGCCATCAGCGCCTACCGCAAGACGGTCAGACGTTTCCCGAAGTCCACCGTGGCCGCCGCGGCGCAGTACAAGGTCGGCGAACTCTACGAGAAACAGAAAAACTACCAGGCCGCCGCCGACTCCTACGAGCGGCTCGTGCTCAATTATCCGCACAGTTCGGACTTCAACTCCGCGCTGGAGGGCGAGTACCGCATCGGCACGATGTACCTCGACGGCCTGCGAACCCAGGTGCTCGGGGTGAAGCTCTTGCCCTCACGCCAGAAGGCGGTGGCGTGCTTCACGGTCATCACGCACAACGCGCCCTTCAGCCGGTTCGCGCCGCTGGCGCAGTTCGGCATCGGCCAGGGCTTCATGTACGCCGCCGACTACGGGGCGGCCATCAAGGCGTTTCAGGTCGTCGTGGACAAGTACCCGACTGACCCCATCGCCGCCGACGCGCTTTACGAAATTGGCTTCGCCAACATGACGGTCATGCGCACGGGAAGCTACGACCGCTCCACGCCGCAGGACGCGCGCGAGGCGTTCGAGGATTTCCTCGCCGCATACCCCAACCACGAGAAGGCCGCGCAGGCCAAGGAAAACCTCGCCAGCCTGGGCAACGTGCAGTCGGGCGGTTCGCTCAAGATCGCCGATTATTATTACAAGCAGAGACTCTACCGTGCGGCCGTCGTGTACTACAACGACGTGATCCGCCAGCAGCCCAATTCGCCCGACGGCCAGAAGGCCAAAACCCAACTCGACCACATCCGCACCAAGTATGGCGAGAAGTATTTCACCGACCAGGCCCCGGCGACGGCCGGCGGCGGGGTCACCCCCAAGCTGGGCAACGGCGACGGCCGGCTCCAGGCGCAGACCGACACTGCCAAGCGGCCCGACTACGTCGGCCCGCCGGTGAGCGCGCCCACGCCGCCGCCGGTGGCGGTGGCTCCCACCACGACGAGCGTTAACCCCGCCGGGACGGGCCGGCCGCCGGGCAACCAGACGCCCAACAACCAGGCTCCGGCCGATCCCTCGCGCACCGGCGAGCCGCGTCCGCCGTCGGTGCCCGAAGGCGAACAGCCCGCGCTGCCCTCGCAGTAGGATGAGCGCGCGGCGGCTCCTCGGTTTGGTCTGGCTGCTGGCGGCGGTGTTGCCGCTAGCGGGTTGCGCCGGTTACCAACTCGGCGAGGCCAAGCCGTCGTACATGAAGGGCATGCGCACGGTGGCGGTGCCGGTGTTCCGCAACAACACGCTCCTGCCGCAAGTCGAGGGTATCGTGACGGACACGGTGGCGCGGCAGTTCCAGCAAGATGGCACGTACGAGTTGGCCAGCCGCGACGACGCCGACGTGATCCTTAATTGCACCCTGGAGCGCATCACGCGCACGCCGGCGCGTTCGGTGACGGGCAACGTGCTGCTGACGACCGAGTTCGACCTGAGCCTGTTGGCGAGCTACCAGGTGGTGGACCGGCGCACGGGCAAGGTTTTGGATTCGGGCCAAGTCAACGGCACGACGAACTTCTTCGTCGGCAACGACGTGACTCAGGACGAGCGCCAGGCGTTGCCGTTGGCGGCCGAGCAGTTGGCCGTGCGGCTGGTGAGCACGGTGGCGGAGGGCTTCTAAAGAAGGCCGTGCTCTCGCTCGTCGGCACCCCTATCGGCAACCTCGCGGACATCACCCTGCGCGCGCTGGAAACGCTCCGCGCCGCCGACGTGATCGCCTGCGAGGACACGCGCCACTCCCTGCGCCTGCTCGAACGCTACGACATCCGCAAGCCGCTCGTGAGCTTCCATGAGCACAACGAGGCCCGCCGCACCCAGGAACTCGTCGCGCGCTTGCAGGAGGGGGCCAACGTCGCGCTCATCACCGACGCCGGGTTGCCCTCGGTGTCGGACCCCGGCGCGCGGCTGGTGCGGGCGTGCGTGGAGGCGGGGCTGCCGTACACGGTGATCCCGGGGCCGTCGGCGGTGTTGACGGCGCTCGTCGGCTCGGGGCTGTCGGCGGAAAGTTTTTACTATGGCGGGTTTTTGCCCCCGAAGAGCGGCGGGCGCGAACGCGACCTCTTGCGCGCGCTCGAACGCCTGGAAACGAGCGTCTTCTTCGAGTCGCCGCACCGGCTCGAACGCACCCTCGAAGTGCTCGCCCGCCACGCGCCGGAACGGGCGCTGTGCGTCGCGCGGGAACTGACCAAGCAGTTCGAGGAGTTCCGTCGCGGGAGTGCGGCGGAGTTGTTGGAACACTACCGCGCGCATCCGCCGAAAGGCGAGATCACGCTGGTGGTGTCGGGCGCGGAGGAGGCTGGGCGGGCGGCGAAATCCTGAATCTTGCGATCCCCGTCAGCCGGCCGAACCCTGCATCATCGCGTAGATGTACACGTTCGTGATCATCCGCAGGCACGCCACGTCGACGCCGACGCCGGAAGGGCTGGGATGTTCCACGTGGTCCCAGCCACACTGCCGCTCGCACAGGCTGATGATCCCCGCCGTGCGTGCGCTGAGCGTCACGCCGTAGAGGCCGTGGCTCGCCTTTCTGGCGTCGTAAACGTCGCCCATGAACGTGTGCGGAGGCCGTCCGTCGGGGATCGGGAAGAAACACCGGCAGACTTCGTGGCTCGTTGGCAGGGCCAGGATTTTTGTCTCGGGCTAGGACGGCGGCATAATGCGCGGTGATGGCGGCGACATCCTGCGAAAACAGAAATGGAGAAGCACATAGCGCGCTCAGATCCTCGGCGTTCGCTTCGTACTAGACCGGGTCGATGTTCAGGGTGGTGTGGTCGCGGAAAAATCCTGTCAGCGTCCGGCCCGAGCCCGCATGGCGTCTCCAGTGTGGGCTGGGATTTTTCAAGCGCGTCCAGCCGCCGCGCTCCCGCGCAGGGGATCGAGTTCGTCGGCAAAGCCCCGCAAGGTGCCGCAGCCCCAGCAGGGCCGTTCCATGCGCCGTCGAACCATGGTTCGGCTGCCGGTTAGAGGCCAGGCCACGCGCGCACACCCTACTCAATGGGTGCAAGCGGCGCCGGCGGGAGCGTGCCGAGCCGCCGCAGAGGTGCTTGGCTGGAATGGTCGTGACGCTCTGGACCGCGAAGGCGCCCTCCCGCCGGAACGGGACCGGCATGACGCCTCCAAGCTTAGCGACCGGAGCGTAGCGCAGGTTCGCTGGAGCGCGAGGTTAGGCCCCACCTGCGATAGCTTGAAATGTAGCATCTTGT
Source organism: uncultured Chthoniobacterales bacterium (assembly GCA_964250955.1). GTDB lineage: Bacteria > Verrucomicrobiota > Verrucomicrobiia > Chthoniobacterales > SZAS-18 > CAHJWO01. Next base: position 3,407 of record CAXUIU010000265.1, read on the forward strand.
TGCGGCTTGGATTGATATTGGAATCGGTGCCCGAACCGGATCAGGGGACTCTCAAAGAAGCGGTAGGAGAGTATCGCAAGTGCCAGTGTGATGCACAGCGAAGTGAATGTGATACCTGCATCAGATAGGGTGCGAATCTGCGGCTCGCCATGTCGAAGTGAGCCATGAAGTAGCCCGCTGACTACTTGGTGAAACATGTAGATACCATATGATAGCCGTCCAAGCCAGACCAACACTCGAGAGTCAAGTATCCGGCCCAGAAGAGGTTCATTGCCAACAAAAGCGATCAGAATCAATGTTGAATACAGGGCCGCTAGCCAAAAATGATTAAAAACCCCGAAAGGGGCTGGTTGCAACGTCATAATGGCGGCTCCTGCGAGCAGCACTACAAACAAGGTCAGAAGTAACCTCCGCTGCTGCCGCATCGCAGAAATGAAAGGGTGCCAGCGAACAAGTACCGCCAATAAGGCACCTGAGAGTAGTGAATCTGAACGCCACAGTGTATTTGTGAATGCCTGGAAGCCAGGCGATACGCAGCGAAGAAGAGGAGCGGTCAAAACGGCTCCCGCTAGAACGCAAACCAATGCGCGACGTGATAAGAGGTAAACCAAGAGTGGAACGAAGAGGTAAAACTGCTCCTCAACAGCAAGCGACCACGTCATACCTAACCAATTTGGGCCGAAGTCACCCCGGGCGCCCATGAAGAGATTTTGGGTAAAGGTAGCATACGACCAAATCGATAGTGGGTCGTGGAAGAGCCACTGAAAAGACGGCGATATGAATAATGGTGTAGCAGTGAGGCAAACGAAAAGGCCCAAAATGAAAAAGTAGAGCGGGAATATGCGACAGACGCGCCTCAGATAAAATACCCGGAAAAAGTTCGACGTTTTGCGGTGATCAAGCAGAATGCCAGCAATCAAAAAGCCGGAGAGGACAAAGAAAAGATCGACCCCGCTCCAAGTGAGACTCAGAGCAAGGTTGCAGTAGGCGAGGGTGCTTTCCGGTTCGGCAACGATCTGGCAGGAGAAGTAATGCCAGACGATGACGAGTAAAATTGCAATCCCCCGTACGCCGTCGAGTTGGGTTATTCGTTTCATATGTGCGAGAAGCTTGGCGCCCCCAAGCTCAGCGACAGAGGCTGGCGAGGATGGACGTAGATTGCAAGAAGAAGCCAACTACCAGCCTCTGTTCGCTGATGCGCGTTGTTAGGCCGGGGCGTACAAGGAAGGACGATGAGGGACGATCAGGCGAAAGATGGTGGCATAGATGTCTTGGCTGCGAGCGTCGATTCAGTCGTCGAGCGCGGCCACCTGCTCGGACACCCGCCAGACACGCTGACCAAAGCGGTACTGCTCGGCAAGCTCTGACAAGCCAAACTGATCCAGACCGCGGCAGACCCGCTGGAAGGTGTCCTCGACAACGCCCTCGTAGTACTGCCAAATGCCTGAGCGAACGGCACCTTCCCACTCCAGCAAGCGGGAGAACAGCCAGAACTCCTCGGGAAGAGGACGCTCTTCTGCGACAGTGCCGACCAAGTAGTAGATGCCGAGCAAGTCTCTCTCGGCAAAAAGCCGGTCAACATAGGAGTTGGCAAAGCACACAATCATCGGTGAGCCTGACGCAACCAAGCTCAGCGACAAGCCATGGCCAGACAAGACGAAACAAGCACGAGAGACATACCGCCGATGCCTGTTCGCTGGAGCGCGTGGTTAGGCACGGCCGGGTGACTTTGGCTTGCTGACGAAGTAACGCACGCAGTCAGCGACGAACACGATGACAGCGGCATAAAACCAACCGAACAGAGTGACAACGACGATGGCTGGTCCTTCAGGCACCCAATCGGACACGGCGCGCGCCAACTCCCTGCTGATGGCAGAAAAGGATAAGGGAAGGACCAGAATAAAAACAAAGTGCCAGAGGATCAGCAGTAACCAACACAGCAAGAGGGAACCAAGAACACTGCCGCCTCGTACCACGCGGGCAAACGGCCACGCGCCTGCCAGAACAAACGGAGCGAGGCTGACGATTATCTGGGCGGCGGTGATCAGAGTGCCTAACAGGTATTGGACAAACGAAAGCCGCAGAAAAAGGCCAATCAGATTCGTCTATTTCGCCCTAGCCGAGCTTTGCTCCCGCTACAGCCCCGTCGGCACGTTGCGCAGCTTGTCTTCCCAGCGCGTGAGCAGGTGCAGGATGA
>CAXUIU010000266.1:0-5597 GCA_964250955.1 uncultured Chthoniobacterales bacterium
GCGTCGCGGAGGTCCTCGAACAGCGTGCCGACGAGTTGCTCGGCCACGAACTCCTGCCCGTCCTGCGCAACAACATGTAACCCCGCGTGCATGGCCAGCGGCGCGTCCCCCTCCCCGCGCGCGAGACCCGCCTGCCAACGGTCGAAGGATTCCAGTGGCCGGATGAAGAGCGCGCCGATCACAGAGCTATTGTCACTCTGGAAGATGACACCCTTGATCTCCACGATCCGCCCGGGCCGCACGGCGTTGTGGTGGACGTTCGCAGGAGCAAGGAGCGGGTCGCCGGGGCGTTTCATGCCGCACCCATTAAACTCGCCGCCCGCCTACGGCAACCGCTTCGCCGTTTGGTCGGGGATGCCGCTCTGGTGCAGGATCATCGCATCCCATTTGCCGTCCGCGTCGTGGGTGAAGGTCACCTGCCCATCAAAGGACTTGGAAAAGAAGTCCGTCTCTGACTCCGAGAACACCTCGTCCTTCTCCGCCTCTGGCGGGTTGAGGAAATACCGGCCACCCTCGCGCGAGAACGTCAGGATGAAGTTCGGCGCGAGCTGGTAGCGGCCGACGTAGCGGTCGGCGAGTTCCGGTTTGATCGGGACAACCGTGTGCGTCTTGAGCGTCGTCAGCGGATAACGACTGTCGAGGAGATGCTGGCCGATGTCGTCGATGTCGAGCGCCGTGTTAGATAATACCACGACGCCGGTCTTCGTCGCCGGGCGGAACGCGACGAACGAGCGGTAACCACCCGTGCCGCCGTTGTGCCACCAGATCGGCGGGTCGTAGGTCTTGTCGATGAACCAGCCGAGGCCAATGTCAGTCTTCGGCGAGTTCGTACCGTTGCGCACGATCTGCGTGTCCTGCATGGCCAGGGTCAGCGGCGTGGCGGGCAGGCCGATCAGCGTTCCGGCGGCGCGCGGCACATTCCCCGGCGCGAGCGGGGAGGTCACAACATCGAGCTCCGCCTCGACGAACTCCAGCATGTCGCGCATGTTCGAGCGAAGCGCCCCCGCTCCGGAGAGCGTGGCGATGTCCCAGTTCTTGACCGGCGCGAGCTTTTCGTCGTACCCCTTCGCCAGGTCATTCCGCATGCTCGCAGACAGCGTGATGCGCGTGTCTATCATGGCGAGAGGCTGGCAAATGCGCTCGACCACGAGGTCCTCGTACGACTTGCCTGCGCGCCGCGCCAGCGCGTGCCCAAGCAGGCCCACGCCAAGGTTGGAGTATTCCATCTTGCTGCCGATGTCGCGGGTCAGTTCGTAGCCAGACAAAAATTCGTACATCTGCTCGGGCGTGTAATCGGCGTACGGATTGGCCGGATCAGCGGGATGGAAGTTCGCTGGCATGCGCGGCAGCCCGGAACGGTGGGTCGCCAGGTCAAGCAGGGTGATCTGCCGCCCCCCGTGTGCGGGCACTTTCACGTCGGCGGGAAGATACGCCGCGACGGGGTCGTCGAGCTTGACCTCACCCTTGCGGACCATGTCGGCCAGCAGCAGGTCCGTGAAGACCTTTGTGACCGAGCCGATCTCGAAAGTGGTGAGCGGTCCAACCCCTGGGCCTCCCGGGGAAACCCCGCCGTGGTAGACCCAGCGTTCCCGCCGCCCCTCGATCAGTCCGACCACGATGCCGACGCCGCGACCTTCCACGTCGATGCGCTGGCGCAGGACTTCACGGACCTCCTCATTGCTCGGCAGCGTCGCATCCGCTGTGGGGAGATTGGTCGCCAGCAACATCATAGCAGGAAGCAAATAAAAAGGGGAGCATGGCTTTATCACGCCCCCCCTTGTATGGGTCCGTCCGCTTACTTGCCAGCCGTAAACATCAGGCTGCCGTCGCGCACTTCCGTGACGATGTGGTCGCCTTCCTTGAAGTGGCCTTCGAGGATTTCGAGCGAGAGCGGGTCGAGGATCTCGCGCTGGATGGCGCGCTTGAGCGGGCGCGCTCCGTACACGGGGTCGTAGCCCTCCTTGGCGAGCACTTCCTTGGCCTCTTCGCTGAGCGCCAGGGAAATCTTGCGTGCTTCCAGCCGCTTCATCAACGTGCCCAACTGGATCGTGACGATCTGCTTCAGGTCGGCGTCGTTGAGCCGGTCGAAGATGATGATCTCGTCCACGCGGTTGAGGAACTCCGGGCGGAAATGCCCCTTCAGCGCATCCTGCACGCGGCGTTCGGCCTCGGTCGGCGAGAGCTTTGGGTCGAGGATGAACTGGCCACCGAGGTTGCTCGTCATGATGATGACCGTGTTCTTGAAGTCCACCGTGCGGCCCTGGCCGTCGGTGATGCGCCCGTCGTCGAGCACCTGCAAGAGCACGTTGAACACGTCCGGGTGCGCCTTCTCTACCTCGTCGAAGAGCACGACCGAATACGGATGCCGCCGCACCGCCTCCGAAAGTTGTCCGCCTTCCTCGTAGCCGACGTAACCGGGAGGCGCGCCGATGAGCCGCGCCACCGTGTGCTTCTCCATGTACTCGCTCATGTCCAGGCGCACGAGGTTCGTCTCGTCGTCGAACAAGAACTCCGCCAGCGCCCGGGAAAGCTCCGTCTTGCCCACGCCCGTCGGCCCCAGGAACATGAACGAGCCGATGGGCCGGTTCGGGTCCTGCAACCCGGAGCGCGAACGGCGCACGGCGTTGGACACGGCCTTGATGGCTTCCACTTGACCGATCACGCGCTTGCCGAGACGCTCCTCCATCTTGACGAGTTTCTCACGCTCGCCCTCCTTCATGCGCGAAACGGGGATGCGCGTCCACGAACTCACGACCTCCGCGATGTCGTCGGGGGTGACCTCCTGTTGTAGCATCCGCTGACCGTCGCCCTGCACTTCGGCCAGCTTGGCCGTGTGGGCGCGCAGTTGCGCGTCGAGTTCGGGCAGCCGGCCGTACTTGATCTCGGCGGCCTTGGCGGAGTCATTGCGGCGCTCGGCCTGTTCGAGCTGGGTCTTGGCCTCCTCGATCTGGCGCTGCAATTCGCCCGCTTGGTCGATCTGCGCCTTCTCGGCCTGGAACTGAGCGGTCAGCCGGGCGCTCTCTTCCTTGCGGTCAGCGAGTTCCTTTTCGAGCTTTTCGAGGCGCTCGCGGCTCGCCGCGTCCTTCTCTTTTTTCAACGCCGCCTGCTCGATCTGGAGTTGCAAGACCTGCCGGTCGATCTGGTCGATCTCCGTCGGTTTGGACTCCAGTTCGATCTTCAGACGCGAGGCCGCTTCATCCACGAGGTCCACGGCCTTGTCTGGCAGGAAACGCTCGGTCAGATAGCGATGTGAAAGCTGGGCGGCGGCGATGAGTGCGGCATCCTGGATGCGCACCTTGTGATGCACCTCGTAGCGTTCCTTCAATCCGCGTAGGATGGCGATTGTATCGTCCACGCTCGGCTCGTCGACGATCACCGGTTGGAAGCGGCGTTCGAGGGCGGCGTCCTTCTCGATGTACTTGCGGTACTCGTCCAGCGTGGTCGCGCCGATGGTGCGCAGTTCGCCGCGGGCGAGCTGGGGCTTGAGCAGGTTCGACGCGTCGACCGCGCCCTCCGCCGCGCCTGCGCCGACGATGGTGTGCAGTTCGTCGATGAACAGGATGATCTGCCCCTCGCTGGCGGTGACTTCCTTCAGGAACGCCTTGAGCCGGTCCTCGAACTCCCCGCGGAACTTCGCGCCCGCGATCATGGAACCGATGTCCATGGCGATGATCTTTTTGCTCTTGAGCGATTCGGGCACGTCGCCGGCCACGATGCGCCGGGCGAGCCCCTCGACGATGGCGGTCTTGCCGACGCCGGGGTCGCCGATGAGCACGGGGTTGTTCTTGGTGCGGCGGGAGAGCACTTGCATGACGCGCCGGATCTCGTCGTCGCGGCCGATGACGGGGTCGATCTTGCCCTTGCGGGCCTTCTCGGTGAGGTCCTGGCCGTACTTTTCGAGCGTCTGGTACTTGCCCTCGGGGTTCTGGTCGGTGACGCGCTGGTTGCCGCGCACCTGCGCGAGCGCCTGGAGGAGGCGGTCGTGGGTGATTTGAGAATCCTTGAGCAGCCGCGCGGCTGGGTCGGTACCGCCGGTCAGGGCGAGGAGGTAGTGCTCGGCGCTGAGGAACTCATCCTTGAGCCCCTTCATCTCGCGGTCAGCAGCGTCGAGGGTCTGGCGCAGGGTGCGCGAGAGTTGGAGTTGGCCCGAACCGCTGACGATCTTCGGACGGCGGGTCAGCTCCGCGTCGAGTTGCTCGCCGAGCTTGGGCGTGGAGACACCGACCTTCTCCAGCAGCGGTCGGGTCACGCCATCCGCCTGGTCGAGGAACGCACGCAGGAGGTGCTCGTTGGTCAGCTCCGAATGGCCGCGCTCGTTGGCATCGCTCTGAGCGGCCTGGAAGGCTTGTTGAGTGAGGGTAGTAAACTTATCGGGTTGCATGAAATCTGTATTAAAATGAGACAGCTTTCCTGCCTGCTTGTTCAAAGAAGCGCGGGGAAATTGTTCGTGCTGGGAAGCGGCTTTCCGAGGGTAGCGACACGATGTATATTGAGTACAAGCGATGAAAACTCTCGGACAACTTTCGCCGACGGCCGTACCCCTGGCCGTGGCGCTTTCATTGGTTCTGATGGCGGGGGGAACTTACGCGGCTGGCCCGGGCGGTGGCGGCGCGAACGGCACCGCGGCGGGCACGTCGGCGGCCGGTGTTTCCGGCGCTTCCTCGGTGGGAGCGGGCAGAGGCGGAGTCTCGGCAGCCCCGGCGCGGTCTGGGACGCATGCGGGTGTCTCGTTTTCTAACAACAACGCCGGCGCTCTCCACGGCACGGCCGGTCGTGGGGTTGGCGCGCCCTCTGGCTTGTCGTTGCCTTACCACAACGTCCAGAATACCGGCGTATCCACCCGCTCGGCCGCCGCACCGGCCGTCTCCCGTCCGGCCAACGCCTGGAGCGGCTTGGCCGTCAGTTCGACCAACAACGCCGCGGCCAGCCGGAACTCGGCGCGCCCGACCGCCCATGCCAACAACTGGACCGCTGCCAATGGGCTCACCGGTCAACGACTCGACCCCGGTGCGCCCGGTGCGAACCTCCCGGTCTACAACCAGGGAAACCTCGGCAACCGCTTCGGAAACAATCGTTTCTCGGGCCGCTACTACTATTATCCGTACCCCTACGGTCCTTCCTACGCGCCGTACATCAACTACTTCGGCGGTTCCTACGGTGGGGCGTACCCGTACTACAACGATATTCCAGCCGCCGACACGCAGTTCAGCAGTGGCGCAACGACCGTGAGCCCGCAGTACATTGAAGAGACTCCGGCTAATGCCAACAACCAGCCGCAACCGGACGCGTCCACACCGTCGCCCGCACCGCCACGCCAAGGCCAGCCCGACGTCAATGCCGGCACGATCCCCAGCAACGGCCCTGACTCACTTGTGGAGGCCGTCCAGGAGGAACTCGTGCGCCGCGGCTACTACGGCGGCAAGGTGGACGCGATGTACAACGCGGACACCAAGGAAGCCTTGCGGAAGTTCCAGACGGATCACCACCTCGCGGCGACCGGCCTGATCAACGAGGCGACTATGCACGCGCTCCAGTTGGATTAAGCTATTTTTAGCGTCTCGCCCCGCACCGGGGACAGCCTCCACATGGGCTGTCCC
>CAXUIU010000267.1:0-618 GCA_964250955.1 uncultured Chthoniobacterales bacterium
ACCCGGGGCGGGACGACGAGTTCGCGCTCGCGCGCAAGACGCTCTCCGCCCAGGACGCACCCGAGGCCGTGCTCGCGCGCGGCGAGGTGCGGCAAGTCGTCACAGCGGAGGCGCTCACGGCGCTGCGGGGAGAACTCAACGCCGTCGTGGTGCGCGACGAGTTGGTCGCCTACGTCGTGGACCTCGTGCGCGGCACCCGCGCGCAGGAAAGCGTCCTGGTCGGGGCGGGGCCGCGCGCGACGCAGGCGCTGCTCCTCGCCAGCCGCGCGGCGGCGGCGCGGGAAGGGCGCGCCGTCGTGCCGCCCGACGCCGTGCGCGCGCGCGCGCTGCCCGTGTTGGAACACCGGCTCGTGCTGCGGCCGGAGTTCGAGATCGAGGGTCTGACGTTGGCGGAGGTCATCGGCCAGACGCTCGAAAAGGTGGCGGTGCCGCGCTGACTAGTCCGTCGGCGCGTCGGCGTCCGTCGTTCCTGCCGCCGTGGCGGCGTTGGTCGGCCGGTCGAAGTCAAACGGCGCGAGCGAGTCGTTGAAACGCACGTTGACGGGCAGCCAGCGGTCCTTGCCCTTGTAGAAGAAGCACTGCCACGTCAGCGGATACTTCTCTAACCGGAAGAGGTAC
>CAXUIU010000267.1:628-1788 GCA_964250955.1 uncultured Chthoniobacterales bacterium
GGTACACGCAACGCACCAGCGAAGGGCCAAACGGCTTTTCCTCTAACAGGTCGAAACCCACCGGCCGCCCGTAGACGCGCAGGCCGGTTTCGAGTTGGCTCCGGAGATGCGAAACGGCGTTGGGCTGGCTGGTGGGGATCAGCGAACCGTCCATCAAGGCATCGAACGCCTTGCTGGTGTCGCCGTCGATGACGGTGCGGAAGAACGTCTCGGCCCGCACCCGCGCCGCCGGGTCCGCCGCCCGCGCCGCCGGCAGAAACGCCACCACGCACACCAATACCAGGAACGTTCGCATCCCTAGGAGATACGATCAGCGTGCAGGAGATGGCGAGCGCAAAGCAGCCGGACGTGCTTGGCGGTGAGGGATGAGCCGGCGCGCGGAGGTGGTAAATCATGATCGAAGCCGAGCCCATCGGTCGCGCCGCAAACGGCGCACTTGCCGCTGTCACGCTGCCAAACTTCGAGTTTGACGTGCGACGGGATGAGTTGCCGTCGGGCGTTGGAGGCTGGAACGGGAGCAATGGAAGCTTCCTCGCCTGTCACTGCCGCGAGCTTGAACTTGAACACCTGGCGCTCCCCATCGGCCTCCTGCCACGCGTCGACGAGGTGGAAGACCCCGTTGTAAGACCAGACCGCCGGCTGGATTTTCTCGTAAACCCGCACCCGCTCGGCGTCCCGCTGGCCGGACTTGAACCGCTGGGCGGCGCGGTAAAATAGTCCGTTCTGGGTGAGTGCTCCGCTGGAAGTCACCGCGGGTTGATCCACCAACTTGGGCTCCAGGTTGAGCACTGTCCTGGATTGGTCGTGGCCTTCGTAGATCAGGGTGGTGCCGTCCTTCTCGAACCGGTCGCGGTAAGGCGCATCGGGACGCACGGACATGAGGATCACGGAATGGGTGCCATCCAGATTGAAATTCATGCCGCGCCGCAGACGGGTGTTCTCCCGCTGGCACATCTCCAGGTAAGTGATGACCTCGTCGGGCACGGCGGCAAGGGAGCAGTCAGGAGTGGCCCCGGCCGTCGGTGAATGCAAACCGGGCCTGCGCCAACCGGATGGCTTGATCGACCAGGGTTCGGGAGTAGCCCAAGGCGACGGCCTGGTCAAACCATCGACCGGCCGCCGGCTGGTCGCCGCGGGCGGCGGAAAGCTTGCCCAGGTTG
>CAXUIU010000267.1:1888-5593 GCA_964250955.1 uncultured Chthoniobacterales bacterium
GCCCAGGTTGTTGAGCGCGAGCGCCTCCGGGTCCCGGGAATAGGTGCTCAAACCCAGCCAGATCAAACGCTTGAGCCAGGGACGTGCGCGCACGTCCGCCAGGAAGCGCTGCGAACACTGCTTCGATTCGGCAAAGCGGCGGACTCTGAGCAAACGCAAGCCTCGCAGCAGGTCCCGCCAGAAGAAGCCCAGCACGCGCCCAGGCAGCAGCAGCGCGAGGGCCAGGACGATGAAACCGGCAGCGCTCCCGTGGAAGCGCGGGACAAGCCAGAGCATCAGCACTACGCCCGTACCGACGACACCGAAGTAGATGGCCTTGTACTTGGTGGTGCGCGACATCGCGGTCATTCTAACATCGCCGGGCTTAGCGAAGCGAGCTTGTGAGCGTTCGCTGGAGCGCGTGGTTAGGTCTGCGGCTGCCCGGCATACTGGAAGCTGACCTGTAGACGCTCCCAAGTCTGCTCCTCCCAGCCGGGCGTGCTCATCTGGGCAGAGGAGTCGGCCAACTCGACGCGAGCCAAAGTGTAACGCTGCCCGCCGGTACCCAAGTTGCCGTAGATGGCTCCTGAGGTGCTGTCCTCCCAGATATCGAGGCTGTGGGTCTGCTGCAAAAATCCCGTGTGGCTCTTGTAGCCGAGTGCATCTGGCACCGGATACAACTGGCCTTGGCCGGTCGGTGTCAGAGAGCGGTAGGTAGCGTAGCAGCGAGGAAGTAGCCGGGCGATCTCGATAGAACCTGGACCCTGGTAGATGATGTCGCCATCGCCAGAACCACCGCCCGGTAGTGGCACGTTCTGGACGACTACCCAGAGGTCGGCTTTCCGCTTCTTGACGATCTCGGCAAAGGAAATCATGCGGTGGTGTCTGGATCTAACTAGTAGTGGACGAACGAAAGCGGCAGAAAAAGGCGAACATTGTTCGCCTAATCCTCTCGGTTCTTGGCCCTGCCATCTAGTCGCTTCTAATCCTCGTAAGCTTCCATCGGCACACAGGAGCAGACCAGATTGCGGTCGCCGTAAACATTGTCGATGCGGCCCACCGCCGGCCAGAACTTGTGGTCCCTCAACCACCGTGCGGGGTAGGCTGCCAGGGAGCGCCCGTACGCGTGGTTCCACTCGTCGGCTGTCACGGCCTGCGCGGTGTGCGGGGCGTTCTTGAGCACGTTGTCCTTGCGGTCGGCCTCGCCGTTGGCAATCGTCTGAATCTCGCCGTGAATGGCAATCATCGCGTCGCAGAAGCGGTCGATTTCTTCTTTCGATTCGCTCTCGGTCGGCTCGACCATCATCGTGCCCGTCACCGGCCACGACACCGTCGGCGCATGGTAGCCGTAGTCCATTAGCCGCTTGGCGATGTCCTCGACCTTCACGTCCGCGGTCTTCTCGAAGGGGCGCACGTCCAGGATACATTCATGGGCTACCAACCCGTCGTTGCCACGGTAGAGCACGGGGAAGTGCGGCTCCAGTTGCTTGGCGATGTAGTTGGCGTTGAGGATGGCGAGCTTCGTCGCCAGCGGCAGGCCCTCGCGGCCCATCATGGCGATGTAGAGCCACGAAATGACCAGGATGCTCGCGCTACCCAGCGGGGCGGCGGAGACGGGGCCGATGCCGGGCAGTTCGTAGGCGTCCTGCTGCGGGTGGCCGGGCAGGAAGGGGGTGAGGTGCCCGGCCGCGCAGATCGGACCCACGCCGGGGCCGCCGCCGCCGTGCGGGATGCAGAAGGTCTTGTGCAGGTTGAGGTGCACCACGTCCGCGCCGATGTCGCCGGGGCGGCAGAGGCCGACCTGGGCGTTCATGTTCGCGCCGTCCATGTAGACCTGCCCGCCGCCTTCGTGGACGACCTGGCAGATTTCCTTGATCGTGTCCTCGAAGACACCGTGCGTGGACGGGTAGGTGATCATCAGGGCGGCGAGCCGGTCCTTGTTCGCCTCCGCGCGCAGGCGCAGGTCGGCCACGTCGATGTTGCCCTGGTGGTCGCACTTGACCGGCACGACCTGGTAGCCGGCCATGACGGCGCTGGCGGGGTTGGTGCCGTGGGCGCTCGTCGGGATGAGACACACGTTGCGGTGACCCTGCCCGCGGCCTTCCTGGTAACCGCGGATGGCGAGCAGGCCGGCGTATTCGCCCTGCGACCCGGCGTTGGGTTGGAGGCTGACGGCGGGCAGGCCGGTGATCTCGCCGAGCCATTTCTCCAAGGTGTGCGCGAGCACGCGGTAGCCTTCGGCCTGCGCGGCGGGCGCGAAGGGGTGCATCTTGCCGAACTCCGGCCACGTCACGGGGAACATCTCGCTCGTGGCGTTGAGCTTCATCGTGCAAGAGCCGAGCGGGATCATGCTCGTGGTCAGCGAGAGGTCCTTCGACTCCAGGCGGCGCAGGTAGCGCAGCATTTCAGTCTCGGTGTGGTAACGGTGGAAGACCGGGTGCGTGAGGAACTCGTCCGTACGTGTGAGGTGCGCGGGGATCGTGTCGGTCTCGGCGGCCTGCGGCTCGAAGCCTTCCTGCTTGCCGGCAAAAATCGTGTAGAGGTCTTGCAGATCGGTGGCGTCCACGGTTTCGTCGAGCGTAATGCCGACGGTGCCCGCGTCGACCCGGCGCAGATTGATGCCCTTGGCCTCGGCCGCGGCGTGGACCGCGGCGGCGTCGGCTTTGACGATCAACGTGTCGAAGTATGCGTCAGGGCCGACTTCCAGCCCGAGCTTCTTCAGGCCGGCGGCGAGCGTGCCGGTCAGACAGTGGACGCGCCGCGCGATGGCCTTCAGGCCCTCCGGGCCGTGGTAGACGGCGTACATGCTGGCGATGACGGCCAGGAGCACCTGCGCCGTGCAGATGTTGCTCGTGGCCTTGTCGCGGCGGATGTGCTGTTCGCGCGTCTGGAGGCTCAGGCGGTAGGCGGGCTTGCCGGAGCTGTCCTTGGAGACGCCCACGAGCCGGCCGGGCATCGCGCGCTTGTATTCGTCCTTCACGGCGAAGTACGCCGCGTGCGGCCCGCCGTAGCCCAGCGGCACGCCGAAACGCTGCGTGCTGCCGACAGCCACGTCCGCGCCCCATTGGCCTGGGGGCTTGAGCAGGCACAGGGCGAGCGGGTCGGCCGCGGCGACGACCAGCGCGCCGGCCGCGTGGACCTTTTGCGCGAACTCCGTGTAGTCGAAGATCGTCCCGTCCGTCGCCGGGTACTGCACCAGCGCGCCGAAGAACTTGCCTTCCCCGAACTCCGCGCTCGCGTGGTCGCCGACGACAATCTCGATGCCCAGCGGCAGCGCGCGCGTCCGCACGACGGCAATCGTCTGCGGGTGGCACTTCTCAGAAACGAAGAACGCCTGCCGCTTGCCCGTCGCTCCCTTGGCGGCGTAGCAGGTGTTCATGGCTTCGGCGGCGGCGGTGCCCTCGTCGAGCAGCGATGCGTTGGCGATGTCCATGCCCGAGAGGTCGCAGACCATCGTCTGGAAGTTGATGAGCGCCTCCAGCCGACCCTGGGCAATCTCGGCTTGGTAGGGGGTGTAGGCGGTGTACCAGCCGGGGTTCTCCAGGATGTTGCGCTGGATGACGCCGGGCGTCAGGGTATCGTGGTAGCCTTGGCCGATGTAGGAGCGGAAGACCTTGTTGCGCGCGGCGATGAAGCGCAGTTCCGAGAGCGCCTCGCTCTCGCTGAGGGCCAGCGGGATCGCCAGCGGCCGGTGCAGGCGGATGCCGGCGGGCACGGCGGCGTCGA
>CAXUIU010000268.1:0-5587 GCA_964250955.1 uncultured Chthoniobacterales bacterium
CCTACCCACCAGGCGGCCGCGCTGGGGCCGGCCCTGGCAGGTGGCTGCCCGGCGGCGGCCGGCATCGTCGCGCAAGCGGGCGACGCGCTGGCGTTCGCGCTCTCCCACGTCGTGCACCTCTTCCACCCGCAAGCCATCGTGCTCGGTGGCGGCGTCGCGCTGCTGGGCGAACCGTGGCGAGCCGCCGTGGCCGATGCGTTGACGAAATACGTCGTGGAAGCCTACCGGCCGGCCCCCGAGGTGCTGCTCACCGCGCTGGGCGAACTCGCCGTGCCGCGCGGTGCGCTCCTGCTTGCCGCCGAGGCGTGCGGGCTGCGCCAGGCGCGCGAGGTGCGTCCAACCGCCGTCAGCGCACGAGCCGCAGGATCAACGGGTAGCGGTATCCGCGGCATTCGCAGGTCTCCACCACCGCGAGGGACGCCGAAGTAGGGATTAATTCCCGTCGCGGCTGCGTGGCGTCGTCGCCTTCTCATACGGACGCGTCCCCAGCGTACGAACCCCTGCGCCGGAAACATTTGGGACGCCCGCGGACCCTCGTCCCTACCAGCCGGTTCGGATGCACCTGCGGCGCGGCGGCGCGGCGTCAGGGTTGCAGGAGATATTCGACCGCTTTTTCCAGTTGCTTGTCCTGTCCACGGGCGACGGACTGGTAATCGTTGGCGACCTCGATGTCGGGTTTGATGTCCGCCTTTTCCATGAACCCACCCGCCGCGTCGCGGAAGCCGACCTCCGGGATGCCGAAGATCAGCGTCGGGTCCTGCTGATGTTCCCACCAGACCGCCGTGCCGGTGCCGGGCACGGGCATGCCGATGAGCTTGCCGATGCCGAGCGCGCGGTAGGTCCAGGGGAAGAGGTGCGCGTCCGAATAGTTGCTCTCGCCGATCAGGACGACCGAACGCTTGTCCCACTTGTTCGTCGGTTCTTCGCCGACCACCCGGCCGCGGGGCACGAACTGGAGGTACTCCCGCCCGGCGAGCAGCGTGGCCAGCTCGTCGTGCAGGTTGCCGCCGCCGTTGAAGCGCGTGTCCACGATGAGTGCTTCCTTGCCGCTGTTGCGGCCGAGCACCTCGGAGAACGTGTCCCGGTAGCTCTGGTCGTTCATGCCGCGGACGTGCACGTAGCCGATCCGGCCGCCGGAGAGTCTGTCCGTCAACTCACGCCGGGACTTGACCCAACGCCCGTAAAGGAGTTCCTCCTCGTCGCGGATCGTGATGGGCTTGATCGTCTCGTCAAACCGGGTGTTTTTCGCCGGGTCGAAGACGCTCAGGAGCGTCGGCTTGCCGGCCTTGCGGTTGAGTAGCGGGCACCAGTCTATGCCGGGCGCGAGCACGACGCCGTCGATCTTCTCGATGATCATGCCGGCGGCAATCGTGGATTTCGCCACGGTGAGCGGGCCTTTCTCGATGACTTCGTCCACCTTCAGCCCGGGACCGTGGTAGGTGAGGTCGGCGAAGACCCCCAACGCCGCGGTATCGTCGCCACCGGGACGTTGCGGCCGGTAGGAGCTGCCGGTGTGGGAGGCGTTGAGTTCGCCCAGGAGTTCGCTGAGCATCTCGGCGAAGTCGTAGTTGTTGTTGATGTAGGGCAGGAACTTCGCGTAAGTGGCCTTGTAGCCGTCCCAATCCACGCCGTGCAGGTCGGTGACGTAAAACTTCTCCTTTGTTTGCCGCCACGCGTGTTCGAAGATGTAGGCGCGCTCGGCCTCGCGGTTGAGGTTCATCTCGGCCGCGAAACGGACGGGCTCGGCCTTGGCGTCGCCCAGACCGACCTTGGTGATGTGGCCGCCGGCCAGCGCGAAGGCGTTCTTGCCTTCCTTGTCGAGGAACAGGCCGGTGGCCTCGCTGTCGCCCTTGGGCAGGCTGGCGAGGCGCTTGGTTTCCTTGTCGCGGAGTTTGTTCTGCCAGAGTTCGTAGCCGTCGTCGCCCTTGAGCAAGTAGACCAGTTGCTCGCCGTCGGGCGTCAGCGCGAACTCCTTGAGGTCGGTCGAGTTGATCGTCAGGCGCGCCGTGCGGTCCTCGAAATGGTTGAAGTCGATCTCGACAGGCTCGTGCTTCTTCTCGTCCTCCTTTTTCTTGTCGTCCTTATCCTTGTCCTCGGGCTTCTTGTCCTTGTCCTTGTCCTTCTTGGCGTCGTCTTCGGCCTTCTTGACGATCTCCAGTTCGGCCTTGCTTAACTTGAAGCGGTCGAACGCTTTCTGGGTGAAGAACATTGCGTACACGTCGCCGGGCGAGCTGCCGCCGCCGCCGTTGCCGTGGAGGCCGGCGCGGTCGCTGAACCACAGCATCGCCTTGCCGTCGGGCGTCCACACCGGGTGCGCGTCCTCGTAGCCGCTGCGGGTGAGGTTGATAAGGTTCTGCTTGCCCTCGGCGTCCACCAGGCCGGCCTCGTTCGACCAACGGTGCGGGTCCAGGAACTGCACGACGAACCACTTGCCGTCCGGGCTCCAGTCGTACCACTGGTCGCCGTCCTCGTAGGAATAATTCTTGTCGCCGGCGAGGATCAGGCGCGTCTGCTTGGACTCCAGGTTGAGCACGCGCAGGGCCGTGCGGTTTTCCAGGTAGGCGACCTCCTTGCCGTCGGGCGAGTAGGTGGGCTGGAAGTTTTCCTGGCCGTTGTCCAGGATCGGCTTCACGTCCACGACCGTGGCGTTGAAGAAGTACGGTTCGTCCTCCTTGGGGCGGGTGAGGGAAGCTTCGTAGAGGTTCCACGATTTGTCGGTCTCCCCGGCGAAGACCAGATGCCGGCCATCCGGGCTGAAGGACACACCGCGCTCCTGGCCGGGCGTGTTGGTGATGCGCTTGGTGACGCCGAACTCGGTCGAAGCGACGAACACCTCGCCGCGGGCGACGAAGGCGATTTCCTTGCCGTCCGGGTTGAGCGCGAAGTCGGTCGCGCTGTCGGTGAGGGTGAGCAGTTCGCTCAGGCGCGAGGCGTCGCCGTAAGGCATCGTCACGGCGACCCGGTGCGGCTCGGCCGCGCCGGCGGGCAGGAGGTAGAGTTCGCCGTCGTAGCCGAAGCAGAGCGTGCCGTCCTGCGCGATGCTCAGGAAGCGGACAGGGTTTTGCGTAAAGCGCGTGACCTGCTCGGGTGGGGTGCTGCCTTCAAGGGCGAGCCGCCAGACGTTGAACGAGCCGCCCTGTTCGCTCAGGTAGTAGACGCTCTTTTCGTCGGGGGACCAGACCGGGTTGCGGTCCTCGCCGAGGAAGGTGGTCAACTGCCGGTGCGTGCCCGCCTCCGTGTCGTAGAGCCACACGTCGTGCGTGACGCTTGTGCGCTCGTGCTTGCGCCAGAGGTTTTCGTAGCCTTTGAGATCCTCGTAGACGATCCGCTTGCCCGCGCGGTCGTACTGGGCGGCGAGGGCAGGGGTGGTCAGGATTTGCTCGGGTGCGTGGCCGGGTTCGACGGAAACGCGGTAAAGCTCGGGCAGGGTGCGCGCGGAGGGGAACTGCGCGTTGAGCCGGTTGTCCTGGCGGTGCGCGCTGAAAAGCACACTCTTGCCGTCGGGTGCGAAGCCGGTCGGGAACTCGTCGGCAGAATGGGTCGTCAGGCGCGTCGGCTCGCCGCCGGCCACCGGGACCGTGAAAACATCGAAGTTGCCGTACAGGTCCGAAGCGTAGGCGAGCGTCTTGCCGTCCGGCGACCACACCGGCTGGAAGTCGTGCGCTCCTCCCGCCGTCAGAGCGCGTGCCTGGCCGCCCTCCGCCGGCACGGCGAACAGGTGCCCGCGGAACGTGAACGCCACCGTCTTGCCATCCGGCGAGAGCGCCGGGTAGCGCAGCCACAGGGGGCGTTCAGCGGAAGGCGGCGTCTGCGCGGACAGGGAGCCGGCGCACAGCAGAGAAACGATGGATATCAACAGGAAGCGCATGGTCAGAAGGCGCGTGTTCTTTCGTCCGGGCCGATGGATTGTCAATCTGCGGCCGGCGCGGCACACGTCCACCTCGCTGACGCACCGCGTGTTCCCCGATAATCGTTCAAACCTAAACTACCTATGAGCACCCAAGCCAAAGATCTCACCAAAGAAGCTCCCGCCAGCCCGGCCAACCGGGTCGGCGGCTACGTCATCCTCGCCCGTCTGGCCGACAAGGCCCGCGCCGACTTCATGGGCGGCAAGATCGGCGAGTACCACACCGACTGTCCGCTCGACCACATGCTTCTCGACTGGAAGGGCGTGCCCTACGCCGACATCAAGACCCAAATCGTCGGTGGGGCCGAAGACGATGCGCTGGCGAAGTTCCTTGACGGGGCCGGCACGACCAAAAGCCCGGAGGAGATCAAAGCGTGGTCCGATTCCATGGAAGCCATGAACCCCTTCTACAATCCCGAGAGGAAGGAATGGTACGCCGAACAATGTGGCGAACTCGGTCTCGACCCGACCAGCACGCCGATGTTCAAGTGGCTTGAAGAGGGCGACAAGAACCCCGCGAGCTAACCGCGCCCAGGCTTTTCAGAAACTTTGCATGCCCCGTCGCAACCTTCGTTGCGGCGGGGCTTCTTTTTGGCCGCATTCGGGGCTTCCGTCCGCGGTAGGAAGCGGGCATGTTGGATGCGAAGCCCGTGCATCCGCCCGCCGCCCAACCGCTCCTCGATGAAGACGCCCGGCGCACGTTCATCGAGGCGCTTGACGAGAACTTTTGCGTGTCTGCCGGGGCCGGGGTAGGCAAGACGACGGCCATCACGCGCCGCATCGCCAACCTCGCCCTGCGCCGGCCCGCCGACGGCCAGAACGTCCTCTCGCGGCTGGTCGTCGTCACCTACGGCAAGCTCGCCGCCGAGGAACTGCGCGTCCGCACGCGCGACCTCGTCCTGGCACAGCTCGACCGCAGCGCCCACGGCCGCCAGAACCTCCTCACCGACCTGCGCGGTGCGTTCTTCGGGACGATCCACAGCTTTTGCCTCAAGCTGATCCGCGAACAGGGCCGCTTCCTCGGCCTCCCGGAGACCGTCGATCTCCTGGAGGAACGCGACGAGGACACGTTGTGGGAACGCTTCTGTGAAGGCGGAGCGGTGGACGCGCTCGCCCTGCCGCCGGACCTTCTTGGCAGCGTCGGCCGGCACCTGAGCTTCGAGCAACTCCTCTCCCTGGCGCGCACCCTCGGACCGGAGGTGTCGGAGGCGTCGGGGATATTCCAACCCGATCCCGAGCCGCCGGCGATAGATTTCTCCGAGGCGTTGGCGGACGACGGCGGCCGGTCCAAAGCGAAGACCGCTGAACACCAGGATAGTCTAAGGCGATGGATGGTCGACTTCGAGAGCGGCGCGCCCTTCCTCGAACTGCCCGAGTACACCACGGGCAGCAAGACGTTCCTCGCCGCCGTGGCCGCCGCCGTCGGACCCTACGCGCGCTGGCTCAACGAGGCCGCCGGGGCTCTGGCCGTGCGGATCGCGCGGGCCTTCCGCGACTACCGGCTCGGCAAGGGGCTGATGACGTACCGCGACCAGATCTTCTGGTGCCGGCGGCTGGTGGAAGACCCGGTCGTGCTCACGCGGCTGCGGGGACGTGGCTACCGCGTGATCCTCGACGAAGCGCAAGACACGGACGCGGACATGTTCGCCATTCTGACCGAGATCGCCCGTCCCGAAGGCG
>CAXUIU010000269.1:0-5577 GCA_964250955.1 uncultured Chthoniobacterales bacterium
CTGACGAAGCGCGCGGCGGCGTTTGTGGCGGCGGTGCGGAAAGCGCGGGGGAAGTGAAGGGGTTTAAAGCGTTGCCGCGAGGGAGGTTTTCCGATAGGTTGCCGGCATGGTCGAGAAACTGCGCAAAATCAGGAACCAGCGGCCGTTCGTGCCGTACATGATCCTGCTGACCAACGGACGCCAAGTGTACATCAGAAGCCAATTTCACGTGGCGTTCGGAGGCACGCTCGTCAGCATCTACGACGAGCCGAGCGACGACTTCATCTACGTATACGACCCTGATATCAAGGACATCAAGGTGATGAACTAGTCGTCGGAGATAAACCCGAATATGGTCGGAGACATCGAAAAGCACTTAGCCAAGCATCCGTTCCGGTCCTTCACCATCTATATGGCGGATGAGCGGCACATCCATGTACCGACGTTGGACCATATTAACATCGTGAAAACACGTGCGCAGGTTCTTCAGGACAACGAAGATTTGGATATCTTGCCCGGCCTGCTGATGGCAGGGTTGACAATCCACAGGACGCCCGCGCCTTCGCAAGAAGAAAAGGCATGAAACCTTCCTCCGGCGGCGACCTGCGCGGCAAGATTTTGCGCCTGCTCGCCTCGCCTAAATATCAGCCGCTCGACAAGGTCCAACTCACCAAAAAGCTCGGCCTCAAACCCGACGACCGGCACGACCTCAAGGAACTCCTGCGCGAGATGGAACTGGAGGGCAGCGTTGCGCGCATCAAGAAAGACCGCTACGTCCAGCCCGACGCCGCGGACCTGTTCCCGGGTGTCATCAAATTCAGCGACAAGGGCTACGCGTTCGTCGTCAGCGCCACGTCGAGCGACCCGGACCTCTTCATCGCCGCCGAGAACACCTGGACCGCGCTGCACGGTGACAAGGTGCTCGCACGCGTCCACCGCGACGGCTTCGTGGACGCACGCGAGCGCCGCTACCGCGGCCCGGAAGCGGGTCAGCGGCGCGAGGGCCGCGTCATCCGCATCCTCCAGCGCGCCAACGAAACCGTCGTCGGCACGCTACAAAAGTCGCGGCAGTTTCACTACGTCGTCGCCGACGACCCGCGCTTCATCCACAACATCTACGTCCACCTCGGCCAGACGGCGCTGCCGAAGCAGCCCGAGATCGGCGATAAGGTCGTCGTGCGCCTGGAATCGTGGGAGTCGCGCCACGTCAATCCGGAGGGCAAGATCATCGAGGTGCTCGGTCCCGCCGCAAAGGCCGGCGTGGACATGCTGTCCATTATCCGCAAGTACCATCTGCCGGAGGAGTTCCCGCGCGAGGTCATGCACGCGGCAGAACAAATTCCCGAAGCGGTGGACGAACGCGCCGCCGCCGAGCGCGAGGACCTGCGCAACGACTTTATTTTCACGATTGATCCCGACGACGCGCGTGACTTCGACGATGCGATTCGCGTGGAGGAACTCCCGAGCGGCTGGCGGCTGGGCGTGCACATCGCCGATGTTAGTCACTACGTCTCACCGGGCGGCGCGTTGGACCGGGAGGCGTTCGCACGCGGCAACAGCGTCTACCTCGCCGACCGCGTGATCCCCATGCTGCCGGAGCGGTTGAGCAACGGGGTTTGCTCGCTGAAGCCAAAGGTAGATCGACTCACGTACTCCGTGTTCATCGACTTTGCGGGCGGCGGGCGGATCCGCTCGGTGCGGTTCGCGCGCACGGTGATCCGCAGCGCGGCTCGGCTGACGTACCGGGAAGCGTTCGGGTTGTTGCAAGGACCGGCGAAGGCGTCGCCGCTCGCGCACGAACTCCACCGGGCGTGGAAGCTCGCGTCGCTCCTGCGGCAGAACCGGTTCAAGAACGGTTCTCTCGACCTCGACATGCCTGAGGTGAAGGTGCACCTCGACAAGGACGGCAAGCCAGTGCGCCTGGAACGCATCGAGAACGACATCTCCCACCAGCTCATCGAAGAGTTCATGCTTGCGGCCAACGAGGTCGTCGCGCGCGAGCTGAAGAATCGGCAAGTTCCCGCCATCTACCGCGTCCACGAAGACCCGGACGCCGACCGGCTGCTGGAATACCGGGACTTCGTGCGAAGCTACGACTATCACGTCGGCGACCTGACCCAGCGTGGGGAAATGCAGAAGCTCCTCCGCGCCGTGCGCGACAAGCCCGAGGAAGAGGCGATCAAGCTCGGGCTCCTAAAGAGCCTCAAGCGTGCCGCCTACGAGACTTCGCCGCTCGGCCACTACGGCCTGGCGAAGATCAACTACACGCACTTTACGAGCCCCATCCGGCGCTACGCCGATCTCGTGGTGCACCGCGCACTAGCCATGCTCACCGGCGAGGAGAAACGTTCGCGCGTGGCCGCCGCCGACTTGGACCGGGTGGCTGCGCACATCTCCTCGACGGAGCGCGTCGCGGCGGACGCCGAACGCGAGTCGGTGAAACTCAAAAAGCTCGAATACTTCCAGAACCTGCTGCACGAAAAACAGTCCACCGCGGAGGACGAGCCGACGACCTTTGCGGCCGTGATCGTCGACGTGAGAAACTATGGATTATTAGTCGAACTACCCGATTTCGTGTTGAGCGGGTTGGTGCACGTCTCCGAGTTGGATGACGACTTCTACCAGTTCGACGCCGTGCGTCAGCGGTTCGTCGGCAAGCGGCGGCGCAAGGTCTACGCCATCGGCGACCATCTCACGGTGGAAGTCGCCGACGTGGATACCTTCAAGCGGCAGGTAGATTTCCGCATCGCGCGGGAAGACGACGAGTAGGGTAGGCCGCAACGCGACGGGAGGTACATTCTTCTCGGCACTAATGCGCGACGAGAGGCAGGAAGATCAGCGCCGCCACCGTGAAGTAGATAATTAATCCCGTCACGTCCACGAGCGTTGCGACGAAGGGTGCGCTGCTCGTCGCCGGATCAAATTTGAACAACTTCAGGATGAACGGCAACATCGCTCCCGACAAACTTCCCCATGCGACGATGCCCACCAGCGACACGCCGATGGCTGACGCGAGCACGTAGGGGTGTGCGCTGTACTTTCCCTGGTCCCAACCCAGCATCGTCCAAAGCGAGATGCGCGCGAAGCCGACAATCCCCAGCAGCACCCCCAACGACAGCCCGCTGCGCACCTCCCGCAAAGCCACTCGCCACCAGTCGCGTAGCGTGACTTCGCCCAGCGCCATCGCACGGATGACCAGGGTCGAGGCCTGCGAGCCGCTGTTGCCCCCGCTGCTCATCACCAACGGAACGAACAACGCTAGCGCCACCGCCTTCTCGATCTCTTCGTCATAGTGCTGCATCGCTGTCGCCGTGAGCATCTCGCTCACGAAGAGGATCACCAGACACGAGCCGCGCTTGCGGAAGAGTTCCCACAGGCTGCTGCTCATGTACGGCAGGTCGAGCGGGGCTTCCAGTCCGCCGAACTTGTGCGCGTCGGCCGTCGCTTCTTCCTCGGCCACGTCGAGCACGTCGTCCACGGTCACAACGCCCAGCAGCCGCCCGCCACCGTCGCAGACGGGCAGTACGGTGCGGTCGTACTTGCGGAAAAGTGCGACGGCGCTTTCCTGGCTGTCCGCGGCGGCGAGGGTGATGAACGAGTCGTCCATGATATCGCCGACCTTGGTCTCCAGCGGCCGGGTCAGGAACTCGCGGATGCGCACGTCGTCGATGAGCTTGCCGTGGTCGTCCACGACGTAGAGCACATTGAGCGTTTCGCTGTCGCGTCCACGGGTGCGCACGTCGTCGAGGACATGCTGGACAGTCCAGTCGGCGTTGATGGCGATGAAGTCCGGCGTCATCAGCCGGCCGACGCTGCCCTCAGGGTAGCCGAGGAGCTTCTGCGCGACGGTGCGTTCAGAGGGCGAGAGCGAGGCGACAAGACCCTTGACGGCCTCGGGCGGGAGTTCTTCGAGGAGCGCCGTGCGGTCGTCGGGCGACATCTCGTTGAGGATGGCCACGGCTTGTTCGCGGCCCATGGAGTGCAGGAGTTCTTCCTGTTCCTCGGGGTCAAGGTACTCGAACACGTCGGCGGCGAGCGCCTGCGGGATCACGCGGAAGACGACGACCTTGTCCTCGTCGGGCAGGTCGGCGACCACGTCGGCCAAGTCGGCTGGCACCCACTCAGAGAACAGGGTACGCAGACGGGTGAAATCGCGGGCGGCCACGAGGCTCTGGACCTCGGGTTGGAGGAGTTTGCCGAGCATAAGGGTTAAACGTGGTGAACCGTGGAAGAGGAGCGCCGGGCACGTAGCGGATTCCTTTACACCGTGGCATCCTTCGCGCCGCCCGCAACCGGCAAACCTCAGAAATTCACTTCCGCGCTGATGCGCGCGTACGGCGCGGGGTGCGCCCGGAATGTCTTGCTGTCACCACGGTAGTATTCAAAATCGCGGTTCACGCTATAGCCTCCGTCGATGTAGATGTCGATCTTTTCGGTGAGTGTAACGTCAATGCCGCCGCCCACGCGCGTTTCGCTGAAGTCGATGACGCCGTTGTTGAAGCGCCGGTCCTGCGGGCGGGCGTCGCGGTTGTCATCGCGCTTGTACGCGGAGCCGAGCAGTTCCGCGCCGACGTAGAAGTCGAGCGCCTTGCTGTACGAGTAGATCAGGCGCGGGGTCGGGGGACGCGCTTCGATGCGCAGCTTGTCGGTGAGCAGCCAGACCGCGCCCAGGATGGGATAGACCGGGTATTTCGACAGGGCCGAGTAGCGCGCCCCGAGCAGGAGGTAGAACTTTTTGCCCAGCGGCACGATCGCGCCGAGGGCGGTAGGCACGTCGACGTTGCCGAGGCCGACCGCGCCGATGTCCGAATAGTAGACGCCCGGCGAGGTCGTCAGGAACGCGCCGACCTCGCCCTGCTCGATGTATTCGAGTGCGAGCGTGCCCGTCAGGCTCTGGAGCGAGGAGGGTAGGGGGGCGTTCGTCGTGCCGAAGTCGAACCGCTCGTAGCTCGCGCCGAGCTTGAAGTACACCTTGCCGAACACCGGGAAGCGGTGGTCGTAGTCAATCGAAAGCTGGGATTCGTCGAACGAGCCGTAGGAGCGTTCGTTGGGGATCAGCCCGCCGAACTCCTTCTCGCGGAACGTGGCGCCGCCGACGTAGCTAGCCTCGATCTCCAAGGTGTCGATGTCCGGAGTCTTCTCCTTGGCGACGACGGGGGTAGTGGGAGCCGGGGCTTGCGGGGTGGTGATGGTGTCGACGGCACCGGCGTAGGGGAGGGCAATGGACAGCAAGGCCGGCAGCAGGAGCGGCCACCGGCGGCGAGCCGCGCGCGGGGCGAGGCGGGTAAACATGGCGCTACTCTTGGCGTAAAGAGCGCGCTCGCACAAGCGCCAAGTCAGCGATAGATTGCCTGGCGGAATCCCCGACCGAAAAGGACGACAAACTTCCCCGGAAATCTTCTACCGTTCCGCGCGCTCACTTCCGCGTTTTTCCCTTATGCCTGTTCAGTTCCGCGACTACTACGAAACGCTTGGCGTCTCCAAGACCGCTTCGAGCGACGACATCCGCAAGGCGTTCCGCAAGCTGGCCCGCCAGCACCACCCCGACGTTGCCAAGGACAAAAAGGCGGCGGAGGAAAAGTTCAAGCAGATCAACGA
>CAXUIU010000270.1:0-2319 GCA_964250955.1 uncultured Chthoniobacterales bacterium
CTCGAACGCCACGCCGCCGCCCGCGCCGCCGCCGCCGAGGCCACCGAAACCGCCCGCGCGCACGAAACGGGTCTCGCTGAAACCCTCAACGAGGTCCGCTTGAGCGTCGCCACCGAGCAGGGCCGCCACGAGAGCTTGCGCCGCCAGCGTCAGCCGATGGACGCTCGCCGCATCGAGTTGGCCGAACTCATCGACCGCCGCCGCCACGAACTCACCGAGCACGCCCGCCGCCTCGACCGCTACGGGACCGACCTTGCCGCGCTCGACGCGGAGATCGACTTCGCCACGGCCAACCTCGCCACCGCCGATCAGGTCATCGCCGCCCGCCGCGACGAACACGCTGAGGCCGCCGCCGCTGCCGAGTCGTCCGAGAGCGCCCTCCGCGCCTGCCGCCAATCATTCAACACTTGGCATGACCGCCGTTCCGGCTACGAGGTCCGCGAGGCGCAACTCCGCCTGCGGCAGGAAAACCTCCACGCCCACGTCGCCGAACGCTTCAACGTGGACCTGCTCGGCTTCCAGCCCGAACCGGCCGCGTTCCTGGACACCTACCAGCGCGTGGTCGAACAGCCCGGCGCTCCCGCCGACTGGAACCGCGTCGAACTTCTGGTCCGCGAACTGCGCGGAAAGCTCGACGGCCTCGGCGCGGTCAACGCCGACGCCATCGCCGAGTACGAGGCGCTCGAAGAACGCCACACCTTCCTCGAAACCCAGAACGCCGACCTCGTCGCCGCCAAAAAGGAACTCCACTCC
Organism: uncultured Chthoniobacterales bacterium; assembly: GCA_964250955.1. Taxonomy (GTDB): domain Bacteria; phylum Verrucomicrobiota; class Verrucomicrobiia; order Chthoniobacterales; family SZAS-18; genus CAHJWO01. The sequence continues at coordinate 754 of CAXUIU010000270.1, forward strand.
ATCATCGCGCGCATCAACGCGACGAGCCGCGACCTGTTCGCCGAGACCTTCGAGCGCGTGCGGGTCAACTTCCAGGAGATGTTCACCGAACTCTTCGGCGGCGGCAAAGCCAACCTCCTGTTGGTCAACGAGGAGGACCCGCTGGAGTGCGGCATCGACATCATCGCGCGTCCGCCCGGCAAGCAGCTCCAGAGCGTCTCCCTGCTCTCCGGCGGCGAGAAGACCATGACCGCCGTGGCGCTGCTCTTCGCCGTCTACATGGTCAAGCCGAGCCCCTTCTGCGTGCTCGACGAGATGGACGCGCCGCTCGACGAATCGAACATCGCGCGCTTCCTCAAGATCCTGGACCGCTTCGTGAGTCAGAGTCAGTTCGTGGTCATCACGCACAACAAGCGCACCATCGCCCGCGCCGACGTGCTCTACGGCGTGACGATGGAAGAGGCTGGCGTCTCTAAGCTCGTGGCCGTCCGCCTGGCGCGGCGCGAACGCGAAACGGGCGTCCACGCCGACCTCATCAGCACGGCCAACCCGGCGGCGGGTTCCGACGAAGGGCCAAGCATCGCGGAGAGTTTCGGCAAAAGCGAGCAGTTGCACAGCGCAGGGTCAGTCTCGTCCCAGAAAACGGTACGGGTTCAGCCATGATTTTTGTACAACGCTAGGATGGAAGAAAAAATCTTTCCGCTCGGCGTAAATTCTTCTTGGCTAGGTTCCTAGCTTTTCGTACAAACCGCCCCGGCACGGGTGGTTGCGACATGGTTTCATCCCACGGATTTCGGGTCTTCGGGTGAAGCGGTCGAGGCGAGTCACCCGCGGATCATCAATCAAACATCATACGACCGAAGGAGGGATCAGTACCTATGGAAACTCTGCCAGACACCAAACTGCAACGCCGCTTGACGGCCTACTCCGCGCTGGCCGCCGCCGGGGCATGCACCGTCGCCGCGGCCCCCAAGGCGGAGGCCGCCATCGTCTACAGCGGGGCGCTCAACGACACGGTGGCCGCGACGACCACCGGTTCTTACTTCAACCTCACGAGCTTTGCTTTCGGCACGAGCTACACGGCGGTCAACGGCGGCAGCACGACCGCTCCCGCCCTGAACCTGTGGGGCACGTCCACCACCTACGCGTATCTTTATCCCTCGGCCACGACGGTCAACCGCTTCGTGGCGAACGCGCGCGGGGCGCCCCTGGAATTAGGGGCGGGGACCGGGAGCGGGGCGGGGTCCACCTACGGCACGAGCCGCAGCGGCCCGACCGGCGTTATCATCACCAACGGCGGCGGGGCAGCGAACACGACCGGGTACTTCGGCATCAAGTTCCTCAATCCCACCACGGGCCTGACGGACTACGGCTGGGTGTATGCCTCCGTGTCGGGCACGCCGAGCACAACCCAGACGGTCATCCTCGGAGCGGCGTACGACAACACCGGCGCGTCCATCGCGGCCGGGCAAACCTCGGCGGTGCCCGAACCGGGCACGGTCGGAGCGCTGGCCTTCGGGGCCGTGGGTACGGGCGCGCTCGCTTGGCGTCGGCGCAAGCAGGCTGCCTGAAAGCGCTCTTCCGGCT
>CAXUIU010000270.1:2329-5573 GCA_964250955.1 uncultured Chthoniobacterales bacterium
GCGGCGGTGGGGAACGATCCCGCCGCCGCTGCTCTTTTTTCGCCGCCGATGCCCGAAACCCCTGCCCGCCGCCAAGTGCTCCTCGTCGGCTGGGACGCCGCCGACTGGCAGTTCGCGCAGCCGCTCCTCGAAGCCGGGGCCCTGCCCGCGCTCGCCTCGCTCGTGGAACGCGGCGTCATGGGCAACGTCGCCACGCTCCAGCCCGCGCTCTCGCCGATGCTCTGGACGAGCATCGCCACCGGTAAGCTCGCCGACCAGCACGGCGTCCTGGGCTTCCTCGAACCCGACCGGCTCAACTCCGCGACCGGCGTGCGCCCGGTGTCGGCGGCGTCGCGGCGGGCCAAGGCGTTCTGGAACCTCCTCGATGCCAGCGGCCTCGACGCCCACGTCGTCAACTGGTACGCCAGCCACCCGGCCGAGCCGTTGCGCGGGGTGACGGTGTCCAACCGTTTCTTCGAGGGCCGCCACCCCGCGCAGCACGAGTGGAGCGCGCCGGCGGGGGCGGTCTCGCCCGCGGAGTTGGCCGAACCGCTCGCGGCGCTCTCCGTGGGCACCGGCGACATCGGCGACGAACAACTGCGCCGCTTCCTGCCGAGCCTGGACGAGATTGACCGACGCGTGGACCGCCGGCCGTTCCTGCTGGCCGAGCAGATCGCGCGGGCGGCGTCCGTGCAGGCCGTCGCCACGGCGATCCTGCAAAACGAACCTTGGGACTTCCTAGGCGTATACTTCGACGGCATCGACGTTCTGGGCCACTACTTCATGCCCTACCACCCGCCGCGGATGCCGGGGGTGTCGGAGCGCGACTTCGCGCTGTACGGCCCGATCATGACGCACGTCTACCAGTTCCACGACCTGCTGCTCGCGCGCTTGCTGGGACTCGCCGGCCCGGACGCCACGGTGATCGTCGTCTCCGACCACGGCTTCCACAGCGGCCCGCAGCGCCCCCCGGTGACGGGCGCGGAAAACCCGGCGGCGCTCGACGCGGCGTGGCACCGCACGTTTGGGATGTTCTGCGCGGCGGGACCGGGATTGCGGCGCGACGAACGGGTCTACGGCGCGTCGATCCTTGACGTGGCCCCGACCGTGCTGACGCTCTTCGGCCTGCCGGTGGGCGAGGACATGGACGGGCGCGTGATGGTCGATGCCTTCGAGGAAGCGCCGTCGATCCGGCGGGTGCCGACGTGGGAGGACGGCACGCGCCCAGCGGGCGGGGATCTCACTTCCAATGCGGCGGCCGACCGTGCGGTCATGGAGCAACTCGTCGCGCTAGGCTACCTGGACCCGCTTTCACCCAACGCCGAGCGCAACGCCGCTCGCGCCGAGGCCGACGCGCGTTTGACGCTGGCGACCGTTTACCTGAGCACCCGGCGGCCGTCGCAGGCGCTGCCGCTCCTCGAATCCCTCCACGCCGCCGATCCCGCCGACGAACGCACCGCCTTACTGCTCGCCCAATGCCTCTACAACCTCGGTCGGCCGCAGGACTGCGCAGCGCTGCTGGAGGCACGGGCCGAACGGGCTTCCACTGACCCGGCCGCGGACGCGATCCTGCTCGGCTCCGCGCTGTTGGCACTCGGGCGCGCCGGGGAGGCGCAGGAACACTTCGCGCGTGCCGAGGCCCTCGCGCCGGGCAGCGCCAACCCGGCCGTCCTGCGTGGCGACGCGTACGGACGCGCGGGGCGTTGGGAGGAAGCGGCGGCGGCGTTCCGTCGCGCGCTGGCGCTCGACCCGGACAACGTCCAGGCGCACGACGGCCTCGCGGCGGCGCACCTGGAGGGCCGACGCTTCCACGACGCGGCGCGCGCGGCGTTGGAGGCGGTGGGCCGGCTGCACTTCTTCCCGGAGGCGCACTTCCACCTGGGTCTCGCGCTGGTGGGTCTGGGGGACCATGCGCGGGCGGTGCAGGCGTTCGAGACCTCGTTGTCCATGGCCCCCGGCAACCGGGACGCCCACCGCTGGGCCGCCACGCTTCACCGCAAGCTCGGCCACCGCGACCAGGCCGCCGGGCACCGGCAGGCGGCGGAAGCCCTGGCGCAAAACTCCCCGGAGATTACTTCGTGATGATCTGGCCGGTGGCGAAGTTGTAGAAGTAGCGTGTGCCGTTCGTGTTGTAGTGCCCGGCGTTGTCGGGGTCCGGGTAGTAGTAGAGCACCGTTCTCAGGCCGAAGTCGTACAGGTAGGGAAATCCGAACGTGGGCGAGGTGTAGAAGAACGAGTTGCTGGCAAAGTCGTACAGGTACACGCCGTCCTGGCCGTCGGCCGCGTCGAAGATGTACTCGTAGCCCAGGTCGTAGTGGTACACGTAGCGGAAGTCGGCGAGGAAGCTGTAGTAGCCGAAGAAGTTCCCGCTGGAAAACTTCAGGTAATACGCGCCGCTGCCCAGGTACGCTTCCCCGTTGAAGAACGACGGGATCGGCGCGAAAGCCAAACCGCTCGGGCCGGACAATCCTTTGGTGACGAAGGACGATCCCACCCCTCCCGGGGTAAACCTCACGATGCTGTTGCCGCTGAGGTTCGCCACGTAGAGGTTGCCCGCCGGGTCGAACGCCAACCCGTATGGCTGGTTCAAACCGGAACTGGCGAAATAAGACGGCGCTCCGGCCGGCGTGTACTTCACGATGGTGTTGTCGCCCGCGTTCGAGGCGTAGAGGTTGCCCGCGGCGTCGAAGGCCAGTCCGGCGGGCTGGTTCAACCCGACGGCGGCGAACGCCGAGCCGACACCGGCGGGCGTGTATTTTCCGATGAGGTTGCTGCCGGCGTTGGCGACGAAGAGATTGCCCGCCGCGTCGAAGGCCAGGCTGGTAGGTCCGTTCAACCCGGCGCTGGCGAAGACCGAACCGACGCCGGCCGGGGTGAATCTTTCGACCGTGTTGCCGGCGTAGTTCGCCACGTAGAGGTTGCCCAGGGCGTCGAAGGCCAGACCTCCGGGGCTGCTGAGTCCGGTGCGGGCAAAGACGGAGATGTCACCTGCCGGCGTGATCTTCTTGACGTTGTTGCCGTCGAAATCCGCCACGTAGAGGTTGCCCGCCGGGTCGAACGCCGCGCCGATGGGATCGTTGAGCCCGGTGTTGACGAAGCTCGTCGTGCTGCCGTCGGGAGCGATCTTGGAGACCGTATCGCTGTTGCTGTCGACGGCGAAAAGAATTTGCGCGGAAGCCGGGCGGCCCCCCAACAAGCCGAGCACAGCCAGTCCGGCGAGGAGTCGGGAAGCGGAGAAAAGGTGGGTGCTGGTCACGGGCTGGAG
>CAXUIU010000271.1:0-5560 GCA_964250955.1 uncultured Chthoniobacterales bacterium
TGGGGAGACGCCGAGATGGCTGGAGAAGTGAGCCGGCATGTTGCGCCGCAGGCGTATCCAAACCGACTGGTAGTGGCGGCTTTCCGAGCCGTCCCTACCAGTCGGTTTGGAGGGAGCTATGCTCCGAGCAAGGTGAGAATCGCTTCGCGCGTGGCAGGAATTGGTGGATCGAGCGTGATCCCCTGTTTGACGATGGCGTCAGGGTCCTTCAAACCGTGCCCGGTGACGGTGATGACCAGCGTTCCTTCATCCGGCACCGCGCGCAACGCCGCCAACGCTCGGCCCTCCGGTGCGTCCGCCGCTGCGTAGCGCAGGAGCCCCGCTACACCCACCGCGCTGGCCGGTTCCACGAAGATGCCCTCGTTCGCCGCCAGCCAACGCTGCGCGTGGAGGATCTCCCAGTCGCTGACGATGTCCACCGCACCGCCGGAATCCCTCATCGCCCCCCCGGCCAGCTTCCAGCTTGCCGGGTTGCCGATGCGAATCGCGCTGGCGAGCGTCTCGGGCGCGTCGATCACCCGGTCGTGGAAAATCGGTGCGGCCCCGGCCGCCTGGAAACCGACCATCCGCGGCAGCCGCGTCGCACGGCCGAGCGCGTGGAACTCCCGGTAGCCCTTCCAGTACGCCGACACGTTACCCGCGTTACCGACGGGCAGGAGGTGTGCGTCGGGCGCGTCGCCGAGGTCTTCAATGACCTCGAACGCCGCCGTCTTCTGGCCTTCCAGACGGTGCGGGTTGATGGAATTGACCACCGCCACCGGCGCGCCGCTCTCCGCCGCCTCGCGCACGAGCCGCAGGGCGTCGTCGAAGTTGCCGTCCACCGTCACGGTCCGCGCGCCGTGGACCACCGCCTGCGTCAGTTTGCCCAAGGCGATCTTGCCCGCGGGCAGCAGGACGTAACAGCCCATCCCCGCGCGGGCGGCGTAGGCGGCGGCGGCGGCGCTCGTGTTGCCCGTGGAGGCGCAGATCACCGAGCGCGCGCCCGCTTCGAGCGCCTTGGAGAGCGCCACCGTCATGCCGCGGTCCTTGAAGGAACCCGTCGGGTTGAGCCCCTCGTGCTTGACGAACACCCGCCGTCCGCGGCCGGCGAGCGCGCTCAGGCGCGGCGCGTAGATCAGCGGGGTCGAGCCTTCGTTGAGCGAGACGACGGGGGTGGCGGCCGCCACGGGCAGGAACTCCCGCCAGCGGGCGATCACGCCGCGGTCGTTGAAAAGTTGGCGGTCCATACGACGGGAAAAGACCGCAGTTTACGACCGAACCACCCGAAACGAAAGCACGCTGTGCCTCAGGCGTTCACCCGCCGCACGAACAGCCGGTAACCAGCCTCGCAAAACACGAGCACAAACGCGATGATGAGCGTCACCGTCAGGCAAATGTCCCGGAGCGCTTCGATCTTGCTGAAACTCAAGACCCCGAAACTTAACAGCGCCGTCGTCGCCGCCAGGAGGATCGCACGATGCGTCGAGCGGGGGAGTTCGCCCGGGCTGCCGAGGAAGATCGAATAATCGCTCGCCAGGCAGAACCCCAGCAACAGCGCCACGACGTGCAAGAGCCCGAGCGTCTGGCCCATGAACCCGAGCACCGCCAAGGTAAGAAGGATGCTCAGCGCCGGGATGACCAGCATGAAGGTCCCGCGTCGCCAGCCGTAGATGGCCAGCACCGCGACCGTGATGAGCGCCAGCCCGATGCCCGCGCGACCAGAGGCGGCGAGACGGTAGCGGCGCAGGGCGGCGTTGATGGTCTGCGTCTGGTCGATGGGGATGTTCGGCGCGAGGAGGGCGGCGGGCGGGAGCTTCTGGTAGAGGCTGTCGCTGACGGTCGTCGCCAGCCACGCCGCGCCGGGCTGCTCATCGCTCCAGAGGAATTGCAGCGGCAGCGGCAACACCTCGCGCAAGCCGCCGAGTAGCCCGGCCGGGCCGTTGTCGGCGGCGGGCGATTGGTTGGCGCGGTTCCAGGCGTCCCAATCGGCCCAGAACGGCGCGAAGGCGTCGGCGTTAAAATCCTTATCCAGCGCCGCCCGCAGGTCGTCGGCAAAGTGTCCGTGCGTGAGGAAGTAGCCGCGGCACCGCTCCGTCTGCGCGGCGGAGGGCAGGAAGCGGCCGAGGTTGACGTAGCGGTCGGCTTTGTCGGTGGCGGTGGCAGCGAGCGTCGTGTTGAACCGGTCCAAGTTGGCGAACGCCGCGTTGAGGTCCGCGCCGAAGGTCAGGACCGGGTGCTGCTTGTTTTCGACGCCGAAGAGACCGCGCAAAAACGTCTGCTCGTCCTGCAACGCGGGCGACATGACGCTCAGCGTGCGGATGTCGTCGCTCCACTGCAACCGCGCCGTGGACACCAACCCCACTGCGACCACGACCGCCGCGAGTGCCAGCAGCGGGAAGCGCCTTCCGCCGAGTTCGAGTCGCCGGCCGGGGACGCTGCCGCTTTCCTGCGCCGTCACGCGCAACGCCGGCACCCACGGCAGGTACAGGAAGTCGATGCCCAGCGAAAACAGCAGCCCCAGCGCGACCGCGAGCCCCATCTGTTGGAGCATGGGCAGGTTCGTCAGCGTCATGAAGACGAACCCGCCCACGCTCGTCAGGCAGCCGGCGACGAGCGGCAGGCGGATCTCCCGTAGCGCCTGCGCGAGCCCCCCCGCGGTTTGCCGCGCGTGGACGAGCGTGTAGATCCCGTAGTCCAGCGCCACGCCGACGAGCACCGTGATGAACGTGATTGCCACGACGTTGACCCGGTCGAAGCATGCGAAGCAGATTACCAGCGACCACAGCGTCGCCGTGACGATGGGCAGCAAGAGGTATGCAAACACCAGCACCCGCCGGAACGCAAACAGCAGCAACACGAACGACAACCCAAGCGAAATCCACGTCAGGAGCGACACTTCCTTGAGCCCGTGCTCGCGGGTCTCGGCGGCGAACTTGTTGACCCCCGTAAACCGCAGCGCCATCCCGGGGCCGAACTTCGCCCGTGCGTCGGCGAGCCCCCGGTCGAGCGCGGCGAAGACCGGCGTCTGCCCGGCCTCCTCCATCTGTGAGCCGCGCGTCTCGGTCTGGATGAGAGCATAATTGATCCCATCCGGACCTTTCTTCGTGAGCGACCCGCCGGCCATGGAGCTGGCGGTGGCTTTGTCCTGGTCGCCGAAGATCGTCAGCAATCCAGGGATCAAAAGGAGCGGGTCGCCCGGGAGACGTTCCTGGTAGGCGAGCGCGTCCGACGTGTTCTGGAACTCGCCGAGGTCACTCGCCGCCGCCGCCGCCAGCCACGCGGGGTCTGGCTCCGGTGGTGCGGACGGCCCTTTCTCCTTGCGCCAGCGCACGGTCATGCCCTCGAACCACGCGGGTAGGCGCAAGGCCAGACGATGATCCAGGAACCACTGTTGCAGGCGGTCCTTCGCGGCGGCGTCCAAGCCGGTGAACACGTCTCCAAACGCCGGGTTGCCGCGCAGTTCGCCCGCCACGAGCGCTGCGGCCTCGACCGGAGCCTTGTCCGGGTGCGCCGTGTCGTGGAGCGCGATGTAGAGCGTGCGCCCGAACCGCCCCGAGACCGTCTGGCGCGCGAGGCGGATGGTGGGGTCCTGTTCGTCGCGCGGCAGGAGTTCGAGCACGTCCACGCTGATGCGCCGCGGGGCGTGCTGCACCGAGAAGAGAATCCACCCGCCGACGACCAGCAGAAACACGAGCACCGCCGTCGCCCGCCACGGCGCGAGACGGTGCGCGGCCGGCGTCGCCGGAGAAGGAACCGATGGCATGAAGGGCGGCTAACTCTGGCCGCGGAAATACTTTTGGACCTCGTCCGGAGGGTACTTCGGATTGCGCTCGACCTTGCCGAGTTCGAGGACGCGGGACTCGCCGTTAGGCAGGAGGTTCTCCAACCGTGTGACGTAGTGCCCGCCGCCACTGACGACGACCTTCCCCGCGCGCTTGGCGACGGTGGCATCGTGCGGGACGAGACCCATTTCCCACGACTGCGCCGTGCCCTCGAAATACACGTCCGCGTAGTCGAAGAGCTTGGCCGCGTTGCCGCGCAAGAGGTTGAGGTACAGGTCCGTCAAGGCCGCGAGTTCGGGGTGGTCGGCGACGGTGACCTGGCGTTCGCCGCCGCCGTTGGGCTGGCGGTCGATGAGACCTTTGTCGTCCACGATGATGACGTGGGGCTTGTCGCTGCCCTCGTACGACAGGCTCAGGCCGAGGTCCTTGCCAGTGCGCAGGGTGCCGGTCTGCTTGAGCGGCTTTTTAGAGATGGCGAAGGTCCGCGTTTCGGTGAAGGTGAACGTCTCGCTGTGGTCGTGTTCCAACCGGTGGAACACCTGCCGTAGCGTGAAGGGCAGGGGCTTGCCGGGTGAAAGCTGGTTGGCCGGCGCGAACACGGTGGGCTCAGCCCGGAGCGCGGCCGGCGCGGCGGCAAAGAGGCAGACCAGCGCGAGCAGCGCGGCGGGGAAGGGGTTTTTCATCCGGCAGGACGAATCAACCCTTCCTGAATGGGAATCAAGGCCGAAGCGTGGATGCCCGCCGCCGAGCGCACGACCGCCTGGAGCCGCTCGCCGGGTTTGGGAGTGACCGTCAGTTCCAGTTCGCTGCCGGGCAGGATCACGACCTGGAACTTGACGTTGAGCAGTTCGACGGCTCCGAGCGGGCGTGAGAGGAAGCGCTCGGCCGCCGCCAGGGTCCAGCCGAGCGCGACGACGCCGGGCAGGATCGGGTGCCCGGGGAAGTGCCCCTCGAAGAGTGGATGGTCCGCGGGCACCGTGAAAGTCCATCGCCCGCCGTCGGGCTGGAGGGTTTCGGAGAGCAGCGGTGGAAGCATGGGGACGCGCGGGGCGGGGGGCTTACCCGTATCGGTTAGACACCCGCTGCGATCAAGTCCCATGAGCACTCCCAAAACTTTCCTCGTCACCGGCGCGAACAAAGGAATCGGCCTCGAAATTGCCCACCAGCTCGCCAAAACCGGCGCGCACGTCTTCCTCGGCGCCCGCGACGCCGCCCGCGGCCAAGCCGCCGCCGACAAGCTGGGCGGGGGCGTGGAGTTCCTGGAACTGGACGTGTCCGACGCTGCGAGCATCGAGCGTGCGGCCGAGACGCTCGCTTCCAAAACCGAGGCGCTCGATGGCCTTATCAACAACGCCGGGGTCCTCGACGACGAACGCGGCGCGTCGGTCCTCAACACCGATCCCGGCCTGATTCGCCGCACGCTGGAGACGAACACGTTCGGCCCGTTGCACCTGACCCAAAAACTCGCCCCCCTGCTGGCGAAAGCCACCGACGGCGGGCGGGTGGTCAACCTGTCGAGTGGGTTGGGGCAACTCAGCGACATGGAGGACAGCTACCCTGCCTACAGCATCTCCAAGACGGCGCTCAACGCCGTCACCCGCCAACTCGCCGCCGCCCTCAAAACCCAAGGTATCGCGGTCAATTCCGTGTGCCCTGGTTGGGTCAAGACGGACATGGGCGGGGAAGGAGCCTCGCGCACGGTGGAACAGGGTGCAGACACGCCGGTCTGGCTCGTGACCGAAGCGCCGGCCAAGCTGACGGGGGAGTTCCTGCGCGACCGCAAGTCGATCCCGTGGTGA
>CAXUIU010000272.1:0-5548 GCA_964250955.1 uncultured Chthoniobacterales bacterium
AACACCCCACCCCCCCCCTAGGGCCCGGCCCCCGGGGCCGGGTCGCCAACACCCCCCCCCCGGCCCGCGGCACCGTCCGCACCCTCTTCTCGTCCCTCTCCCGTCAGGAAAGTTCCCCGGGTACACCCGCACCGTGCGGTCCCGCCAAACCGCCTCTCCCAATGAGCACCGCCTCACCCACGGCTGACGGCACGCTGCCCGTCCCGGCCCGTCCTTCAGGTTCGCCCTCGCCGTTCTCCCCGTCCTCGACGGAACTCTCCGAGTCCGCCCGCCGCTACGCACGCCGCAAGGCGATGCGGCCTTACCTCGTGTTGGCCCCGGCGTTCTTGCTGACCATCGGCATCCTGATCCCGTTCTTCGTCGCCATCTACTATGCGTTCACGGACTATTCGTTGCGTGGTGACGAGTACGAACGCGTTGGCTTCGCCAATTTCAAGGAAACGCTCACGAGCGACGACTTCTGGCACTCGGCCATCGTCACGGTCAAATACGCCCTTTATTCCACGGGGATCGAGATGCTGCTCGGTTTGATCGTGTCGCTGCTGCTCAACAAGGACAGCGTGCTCTCGAAGTTCCTGCGTCTCGTGTTGATTTTCCCGCTGATGATCGCCCCGGTCATCGGTGCGCTGATCTGGCAGTTGCTGACCAACCCTTCGGTGGGCTTGCTGCGCCTGCCGCTCGGATGGATCGGGTTGGGTGATTTCCGCTGGAGCGCCGACCCGGACTATGCGCTGTTCAGCATCGTGCTGGTGGATGTGTGGATCTACACGCCGTTCATCATCATCCTGGTGTCCGCGGGCCTGCGCTCGCTGCCGAAGTCGCCCTACGAGGCTGCGCTGATCGACGGCGGCTCGGCGTGGTTCGTTTTCAGGAACCTGACGTTGCCGATGCTTTCACCGGTGCTTTTGATCGCGTTGGTGTTCCGGTTGATGACCTCTTTGCAGGAGTTCGGCATCATCTTCGCCCTCACCAAAGGCGGGCCGGGTGACAGGACGATGAACCTCGCCATCCAGACCTACAACACGGCGTTCCCGTTCTACAATCTGAGCGAGGCAATCCCGGGGCTGCTCTTCCTGTGGGGCTTCATCTACTTCGTGTGCTTCATCCTCATCGGCTTCTGGCGCAAGGCACAGAAGGTGGCTTCCGGTGCGGCGTAGATCTAGACCTTCCTTCCCATGAACGAAAACCGATCCTCCGTGGCCAGTTTCCTCGGCCGCAACGCGTTGCTGATCTGCTACGCGCTGTTCGCTTTGTTTCCGTTGCTCTGGATGCTGATCTTGTCCTTCAAGCCAGACAGCGAGATGTTCGGCAGCCCGTTCATCTTCCACCCGACGCTGGATAACTTCCGCGCCGTGCTCGGCCAGAGCGACTTCCTCGGCGCGCTGGTGCATAACCTCGTCATCAGCGTGCTCGCGGTGATGCTGTCGCTGATCGTCGGTGTGCCGGCGGCGTACGCGCTGGCGCGTTTTCAGTTCAAGGGACGCGAGGACATCGCGTTCACCTTCCTGTCATTCCGGTTCGCGCCGGAGATTCTTGTCATCATCCCGCTGTATCTGATCTACCAGAAGTTCGGTTTGATCGACTCTTACACGGGCCTGATCTGGGTTTACCAACTGATCAGCTTGCCGCTGCTGATCTGGATTCTGCGCGGATTCTTCGAAGACATTTCGCCTGACGTGGAATCCGCCGCGCAGTTGGATGGCTACAGTTGGTGGCAGGTGTTTTTCAAGGTGCTCTTGCCGCTGGTCCGTCCGGGCCTGGTGGCGGCGGCGCTGCTGTGCTTCATCTTCTGCTGGAACTCGTTCACGTTCTCGCTCCAACTCGGCGGCGGGCGCACGCAGACTTCGACCGTGTCGATGATGCGCTTCCTCGCTTCCGACACCGTGCACTATGGCTGGGTGGCAGCGGCGGCGCTCATCTCGGCGTTGCCGGAAGTGATCCTCGCCATGCTCATCCAGAAGCACCTCGTACGCGGCTTGTCCTTCGGCGCGGTTAAAGGCTGATCTTCTCTCCCTCTTTCCCCCACATGGCTAACATCGAACTCGAAGGTCTCAGCAAGACCTACGGCAAGCGGGTCGGGGTCAAAAACCTCTCCCTGAAAATCGCCGACAAGGAATTCGTCGCCATCTTCGGCCCGGCCGGCGCAGGCAAGACGACGACGCTGAACCTTATCGCGGGCATCGTGACGCCCGACGGTGGGAACGTGCGCATCGCCGACAAGGACATCGGCGGTTTGGAGCCGGCCGAGCGCAACGTGGCGATGGTGTTCGAGAGCTACGCGCTCTACCCACAGTTGACGGTGTACGAGAACATGGCGTTCCCGCTGCAAAGCCCCAAGTTCAAGTTGCCTGCGGCCGAGGTGGACGAACGGGTGAGGCACTACGCCAAGGTGATGAAGATCGACCACCTCGTCGACCGGCCAATTCAGGCGCTCAGCAACGGCCAGCGCCAACGCACTGCGCTCGGACGCGCGCTCGTCCGCAAACCCAATGTCTTTTTGATGGACGAGCCGTTGAGCCATCTCGACGCCAAGCTGCGCCACTCGATGCGCGCGGAGTTGAAGGAGATGCGCCAGCAGCTCGGCACGACGACGATCTACGTCACGCACGACTACCTGGAAGCGATGAGCCTCGGTGATCGCATCGTGATCCTCGACGAGGGGAGCATCCTCCAGGTCGGCTCACCAGACGAGGTGTACTTCCGCCCGGCGAGCACGCGGGTGGCTGCCCTCTTCGGGGACCCGGCCGTCAACCTCGTGGAAGGCCGCGTGGTGGCCGGGCAGGCTGGTCAACTGGCGGTCGAGTTGTTCGGCGGCCAGTACAAGGTGCCGCTGCTCAGCGCGGAACTCTCCCGTACCCTGACGAGCCGCAACGGCAACGGCGCACGCGAGCAGCGTTTCATGGTCGGGTTCCGTCCGGCCGACGTGGTCGTCGATCACCGCTTCGGCGACCAGGCGGCGGGCGCGGACGCCGCCGGCACCGTCTACAGCTTCGAGCCGCTCGGCACCAAGTGCATCGTGACCGCCATGGCCGCCGACGGCACGCGCGTGCGCGCCCTCGTGCCCGGCCGCAAAACTTACCGTGCCGACGAACAAATCCGCTTCAGCGTCCAACCTGAGAACCTGATCTTTTTCGACGCGGAGACAGGGAGCTACATCACGCGTTCCATGCCTGTAGCAAAGGACGATTATCATGGCTGAGCTTACGTTTCGCAACGTCGTCAAGCAGTACAACGCCACCACGCCCCGCGCGGTGGACAATGTGTCCCTGGAAGTCAGGGACGGTGAGTTCATGGCACTACTCGGCCCTTCGGGCTGCGGCAAGTCCACTTCCCTGCGCATGATCGCCGGCCTGGAAAGCGTCACGGGAGGCGACATCGTGATCGGCGGGCGCGTCGTCAACGACGTTCACCCCAAGGACCGCGGCGTCGGCTTGGCGTTCGAGAACTACGCGCTCTACCCGCCGTTGAAGATTCGTGACAACCTCGCCTTCAACCTCCGCGCCCACGGGATCCCCGAGCCGGAGGTAAAGAGCCGCGTGACGGAGATTTCTAAGTACCTGCACATCTCCGAGCTACTCGACCTCAAACCCGCCGCGCTGTCCTCCGGCCAGAAGCAGCGCGTCAACATCGCCCGCGCGCTCGTGCGCCGGCCCGCCGTGCTCTTGCTCGACGAACCGCTCAGCCACCTCGACGCCGCGCTGCGTGTGCAGATGCGCACGGAGATCAAGCGTCTGCACACCGAGCAGCGGTTCACGACGGTCATCGTCACGCACGACCAGCTCGAAGCCATGGCGCTTGCGGACCGCATCGCCGTGCTCGACAACGGCAAGCTCCAGCAATTCGACACGCCGCTGGAAGTCTTCAACCACCCGGCCAACGAGTTCGTCGCGGGCTTCCTGGGTGAGCCGCCCATGAACATCTTCGCCGTCGAACGCGACGCGCAGGACCGCTGGATTCTGCCCGGCACGACCTTCGCCATGCCGATGAGCGACCACGTCCGCCGGCTGAGCGGCAAGCGCGACCGGGTCAAGCTCGGCGTGCGTCCGTGGGGCATCGAGGTGTCACGCAACGCGGGTCCCGGCTCCGTGCCCGGCACGGTGTCCGTCGTTGAAGATCTCGGCGACGAGACGCGCGTGGGCGTGCGCTTCGGCGATATCCTCATCATGGCGAGCGTACCGCTGACCAAGCAGTACAAACCCGGCTCGCTTGTGCAGCTTTCCTTCAGCGACGAGGACCTAAACCTCTTCGACACCCAGACCGGCAACCGCCTGACCGACTAACCCCACCCCCAACCTTCCCAGCATGAGCACCAGCACCGAAACTCCCACGCGCAGCATGGCCGACGTTCCGGCCGTCGAACTCGCCCCGCGCGACACCACCACGCCCGTCGCCGGCACGAACGGCCACCAGGGCGATCTGCCCAAGACCATGCGTGCCGTCGTGGCTTACGCGCCCGGCGACTACCGTTTGGAAACCGTCCCTGTCCCCGAGTGCGGCCCGGACGACATCATCGTCAAGGTCGAAGCCTGCGGCATCTGTGCGGGCGACATCAAGGCGAACGACGGGGCCGCGTCCTTTTGGGGCGGCAATGGTCAGCCCAAGTACATCAAGAGCCCAATGATCCCGGGCCACGAGTTCCTCGGACACGCGGTTGCCATCGGCGACAACGTGGCGAAGAAGGGCAAGTTCAAGATGGGCGACCGCATCATCTCCGAACAAATCGTGCCATGCTGGGACTGCCGCTTCTGCCTGCGCGGTGAATACTGGATGTGCGAGAAGCACGACGTGTACGGATTCCAGAATAACGTCAACGGTGGATTTGCCGAGTACATGCGTTATCCAAAGGAAGCGATCAACCATTTGGTTCCAAAGGATGTCCCGTTGGAGAAGGCGATCCTCGTCGAGCCGTACGCGTGCTCGGTGTTCGCAGTCAAGCGCGCGAAGATCACGTTGGAAGACGTGGTCGTCCTGGCTGGCGCGGGTCCGTTGGGTCTCGGCATGGTGGGCGCGATGCGCCTGCACAACCCGTCCAAGCTCGTCGTGCTCGACGTGAAGCAGGATCGCCTGGACTTGGCGAAGAAGTACGGCGCGGACGTGGTCCTCAACCCGCTCAAGGATGATGTGGTCAAGATCGTCAAGGACATGACCGGCGGCTACGGCTGCGACGTGTACGTCGAGGCGACCGGGCATCCGGATTCGGTCAAGCAGGGGCTGAACATGATCCGCAAGCTGGGACGGTTCGTGGAGTTTAGCGTGTTCTCGCACGACGTGACGGTGGACTGGAGCATCATCTCGGACCGCAAGATGCTCGACATTCTCGGCGCTCACCTCGGGCCGTACTGCTATCCGTTTGCCATTGAAGCCATCGCCGATGGACGCCTCCCGACCGACGGCGTGGTGACGCACCAGTTGCCGTTGGAGAAGTTCAAGGAAGGCATGGAATTGATGAAAAAGGGCGACAAGTCCATCAAGGTGCTCCTGGTCCCGTAGTTCCGATTCACAAACGATGTGAGAACCCTGCGGCGAAAGTCGCAGGGCTTTTCATTTA
>CAXUIU010000273.1:0-5542 GCA_964250955.1 uncultured Chthoniobacterales bacterium
CGGCACGGCGTTGGTCGCCGCCCAGACCCTCAAACGCCAGTGGATCGGCATCGACGTTTCCCCGACGGCCTGCCGCGTCATGGCCAAGCGCCTGCGCGACGTTTGCGCGCTCAAGGAAAGCGAACCGCTCTGGAAGATCGGTCGCGGCTTCGTCGTGCGCGACCTGCCTTGGACACCGGAGAAGCTGCGCATCATCCCGCCCTTCGAGTTCGAGAACTGGGCCGTGATCGCTCTGGGCGGCATCCCCAACAAGGTCCAGGTCGGCGACATGGGCGTGGACGGGCGTATCTTCCCCGTCTCCGCCCTCGCCACCCGCCGCAAGCCGGGGGCCGACGAACTCGCGCTGGAAGAAAAGTTTTACCCCATCCAGGTCAAGCAAAAGGACAAGGTGGGCCGGCCCGACATCGACAGCTTCGAAGCCATGATGATGCGCGAGAACTGCCAGAAAGGCTTCTTCGTGTCTTTCGACTACGCGGACACCGTGAACTCGGAGATCAGC
This sequence comes from uncultured Chthoniobacterales bacterium, assembly GCA_964250955.1. Lineage (GTDB taxonomy): Bacteria > Verrucomicrobiota > Verrucomicrobiia > Chthoniobacterales > SZAS-18 > CAHJWO01. The sequence continues at coordinate 500 of CAXUIU010000273.1, forward strand.
CAATTCTTCAAACGCACCGGCCGAGTGATTGTGCCGCTGACTGTGCAGGAGATTCTCGACGAGCAGTTCGCCCACAAACTGGCGTAAGCGGCCGTCGGTGGGACGGGCGGCGCCTAACGCCGGAACTCTATCTTCGCCGGAAACTTTGGGCAGAGGCGGGAACTTTCCAGCGCGCCCGCAGCGTCGAAGAAGCGCACGTCGCCAAGTTCGTTGCATAGCCAGAACTCCTCCGCACCCGCTTGCAGATAGAGGCTGCCCTTGTGCATCTGCTCCTCACGCGTGTTGCTGGGCGAGACGATCTCCACGCAGATTTCCGGAGCGGTGTCGGTGTAAAGCTCGTCGGGCTCGGTGGCCGCGTCGTAGCGCGCGAAGGAAGTCCAAGCCACGTCAGGCACCTTGACGTTGTCGGCCGTTCGGATGGCACACTCGGTGACGACGACGCCGTCAGGCTTCAATGAACCCAGGAGCTGCGCGATCTTGCCTTGGAACTTGCCATGGCGGTTTCTGGCTGGACTCATGACGATCTGGCCCCAGTGATTGAGTTCGATCTTGTAGGGTAGGTCCTGCAAGCAACGGTCAGCGAGCACTTCGTCCCAAGTCATGCCGACAGGTTAACGGAGATGCGCGGTGCAGGCAAGACCGCTCACTTGGCGGCGTGGTACTCTTGCAGAGGCTTCACGTTCAATCCCTTGGTCTGGAGCGAGCGGATGCCGTTGACGCTCGCCGCCGCGGCGCTGAGCGTTGTCATGATCGGGACCCGGTAGGTCACCGCGGCTCCGCGGATCTTGACCTCGTCCTGGCGCGGGGTCTTGCCGCTGGGCGTGTTGATGATGAAGGCGAGTTCGCCGTTCTTGATCATGTCCAACACGTTGGGACGGCCCTCGGCGAGCTTGAAGAGTTTCTTGGCGGGGACGCCGGCGGCGGCAAGCGCCGCGTAGGTGCCGCTCGTCGCGTGGAGTTGGAAGCCCAGCGCGACGTACTCCTTCGCCAGTTGGACCGCCTGCGCCTTGTCGGCGTCCTTGACGCTGATGAACAGGTTGCCGCCCGCCGGCAACGGCCCGCCTGCGGCCATCTGGCTCTTGGCATACGCCAGACCCAGGTCGGCGTCGATGCCCATCACCTCGCCCGTGGACTTCATCTCCGGCCCGAGCGTGATGTCCACACCGGGAAAGCGGTTGAAGGGAAACACGGCTTCCTTGACCGAGAAATGCGTCGGATGGACTTCCTCCGTGAACCCGAGGTCCGTCAGCTTGCGCCCGGCCATGACCTTCGCCGCCAGCTTGGCCAGGGGCACGCCGATGGCCTTGGAGACGAAGGGCGTCGTGCGCGAGGCGCGGGGATTGACCTCCAAGACGTAGACGGTCTCGTCCTTCACGGCGAACTGCACGTTCATCAGGCCGCTGACTTTCAGTTCGCGGGCCAGCGCGCGGGTCGCTTCGCGGATCGTGTTTTGCACCGCCTCCGACAACGAAAACGGCGGGATCACGCACGCGCTGTCCCCGGAATGGATGCCGGCCTGCTCGATGTGCTCCATGATCGCGCCGAGCACGATGGTCTCGCCGTCGGACAGGCAGTCCACGTCCACCTCGGTCGCGTCCTCCAGGAAGCGGTCCACGAGGATGGGCCGCTCGGGGCTGACGGCGATGGCGTTGCGCATGTAGCGGCGCAGGTCGTCCTCGACGTAGACGATCTCCATCGCGCGTCCGCCCAACACAAAGGAGGGTCGTACGAGCACGGGGTAGCCGATGTTTTTGGCGATGGCGGCGGCCTCGTCGGCGTTGACGGCGGTACCGTTGGGCGGCTGCTTGAGGCCGAGCCGGTCTAACATCGCGGCAAAATACTTTCGATCCTCCGCCTGTTCGATGCTCGCGGGCGAGGTGCCGATGACGTTGACGCCGTTCTTCTGCAACGCGGCGGCGAGGTTGAGCGGCGTCTGACCGCCGAACTGCACGATGACGCCCCAGCAGCCCTCGCGTTCGTAGATGTTGAGCACGTCTTCTAACGTCAGCGGCTCGAAGTAGAGTTTGTCGCTCGTGTCGTAGTCGGTCGAGACGGTCTCGGGGTTCGAGTTGACCATGATCGTCTCGAAGCCCTCCTCCTTCAGCGCGAAGGCGGCGTGCACACAACAATAGTCGAACTCGATGCCCTGACCGATGCGGTTGGGGCCGCCGCCGAGGATCATCACCTTGCGCTTGTCGCCGGGGCGCGTCTCGTCCTCGTCGCCGTACGTCGAATAATAATAGGGCGTGTACGCCTCGAACTCCGCCGCGCACGTGTCCACGAGCCGGTAGGTGGGAACGAGGTTTTGCGTCTTGCGCTGGTCGCGCAGTTCGGACTCGGTGACGAGGCCGCCGGTGAGTTGTGAAATCTGGCGGTCGGAGAAGCCGAGCTTCTTCGCCCGGCGCAGCGGGATGTCCTCGGGATGGTCGCGGTAGCGGATTTCCTCGTCCACCAGTTGGCGGATGTTGTGCAGGAACCACGGGTCGATCCCGGTGAGCGCGTGGATTTCGTCCACGCTGAAGCCGGCCATCAGCGCGTGACGCAGAGAGAAGATGCGCTCGGCGTTGGGCACGCTGAGTTTGCGCTGGATCGTCTCGCGGTCCCACGCGCCATCGGGCAAGACGGGATACTGGTCCTTGCCGTCGCCGCCGAGGCCGAAACGGCCAGTTTCCAGCGAGCGGAGGGCCTTTTGCAGCGCCTCCTTGAACGTGCGCCCGATGCTCATGGCCTCGCCGACGCTCTTCATCTGCGTGGTCAGCACGGGGTCGGCCGAAGGGAATTTTTCAAATGTGAAGCGCGGCACCTTCACCACGCAATAGTCGATGGTCGGCTCGAAGCTGGCGGGCGTCTCGCGGGTGATGTCGTTCTTCAACTCGTCGAGCGTGTAGCCGACGGCCAGCTTGGCGGCGATCTTGGCGATGGGGAAACCCGTCGCCTTGGAGGCGAGCGCGGAGGAGCGGGACACGCGGGGGTTCATCTCGATGACCACCATGCGGCCGTCGGCCGGGGTGAGGCGGAACTGGACGTTGGAGCCGCCTGTCTCCACGCCGATCTCGCGGATCACGGCGAAGCTGGCGTCGCGCATGAGCTGGAACTCCCGGTCGCTCAGGGTCTGCGTCGGCGCGACCGTGATGGAGTCGCCCGTGTGGACGCCCATGGGGTCGAGGTTCTCGATGGAGCAGACCAGGACGCAGTTGTCGGCCCGGTCGCGCATGACCTCCATCTCGAACTCCTTCCAGCCCAGCAGCGACTCCTCGATGAGCACTTCCTTGACGGGTGACAGGTCCAGCCCGCGCGTGACGATGCTGTCGAACTCCTCCTTGTTGTACGCGATGCCGCCTCCCTGGCCTCCGAGCGTGAACGCCGGCCGGATGATGAGCGGGAAGCTTCCCGCCAGCCGTGCGATCTCGCGCGCCTCGTCGAGCGTATGCGCGACGCCCGAGCGCGCCACGTCGAGACCGATCTTGAGCATCGCGTCCTTGAAGAGTTGCCGGTCCTCGCCCTTGGCGATGGCGTCGGCGTTGGCCCCGATGAGCTTGACGCCGTACTTGGTCAGGATGCCCTGGTGGTGGAGGTCCATGGCGGCGTTGAGCGCGGTCTGGCCGCCGAGGGTGGGCAGGATGGCATCGGGCTTTTCAGCGATGAGGATCTTCTCGATGATCTCGACGGTGATCGGCTCGATGTACGTGCGCGCCGCGAACTCCGGGTCCGTCATGATCGTGGCCGGGTTCGAGTTGAGCAGGACGACGGTGTAGCCCTCCTCCGCCAGCGCCTTGCACGCCTGCACGCCGCTGTAGTCGAACTCGCAGCCCTGGCCGATGACGATGGGGCCGCTGCCGAGGAGGAGGATTTTTTTGAGGTCGGGGTTCTTGGGCACGGCGCGCGGGGTAGGGAAAAGTTCGTACTCCCTAAACGCCAAGTCTGCGCAAAACTCAAGGTCGGTTTCGATGCGCCCACGGTGTTGGCCTCCCGCGTTCCCGCATGCGATTTTTTCGGACAACCCTGTACAGTCCAATCCTTCCATGGTGAATTGCCCGGCTAAACCTAACCGCCCATGAAACTACCCCGCCTCCTCTCCACCGTTTTCGTCCTCGGGTGCGCGCTCCTGGCATCCGTCTCGCTCGCGCAAGCGCAGATGAAGGTCGTCCCTCTGACGATGGACAGCGTCAACAAGCTGACCAAGTTCATCGCAACCGCGAACAGCGATCCCGCCACCGAGAGCGCACTTGAAGATATCAGCAAGGACGAAACGGTCTCAACCGCGATGATGACCGGCGGCAGCATCAACGACGCCGTCAAGACCAAGTATCCCAAGGCAGCGGCAGCGTTCAAGAGCGCGGGCATGACGGCCGACGATTACTTCACGATGGTTATCAGCCTCGGCTTGGCCTCGACGGGCATGACGGACGGCACGTCCGACACGGTGGTCGCCAAGGCCAACGTTGAGTTCTTCAACGCCAACAAGTCCAAAATCGAGGATATTCTGAGCAAGTTGAAGTAAGCGGCTCAGGTCGGAGCGATGGCCGCGGCGCCGGACGTGCCATTCCCGCCGCGTGACGGGCAGGGCAGGGATAACCACTTCAATTTCTTGCGCCTGCTGCTGGCGTCGCTGGTGATCTTTTCCCACGCGCCGGAACTCCTCGACGGCGACCGGCGGCGCGAGGTGCTCAGCCGGTTGGACGGCGGCACGCTGTCGTTCGGGGAACTGGCCGTCGACGGGTTCTTTTTGCTCAGCGGCTTTTTGATCGTGCAGAGCTGGCAGCGGCAGCCGCAATTGGCTCCTTACTTAAAGAAGCGTGCCCTGCGCATCTACCCGGGGTTCATCGTTGCCACGCTGGTCTCGGCGTTTGTCGTCGGACCGTTGGCGGCGGATGTGCGGGGGTACTTCGCGGGGTTCCGGCCGCTGGCGTTCGTCGGCGGGCTGATGGCATTGCAGCGTCCGGTCGTACCGCCGGTGTTCGCGGGATTGGCGTACCCAGAGGTCAACAACGCGATGTGGACGATTGCATACGAGTTCGGCTGCTACCTGTTCGTGCCGATGAT
>CAXUIU010000274.1:0-5530 GCA_964250955.1 uncultured Chthoniobacterales bacterium
AAAGTGAGATGGCCGCCCATCTAAGGGCATCTACAATCTCCTTTTTTGTAATCTTACAACATTTTTTTATCTGTATATTCTGCGGACAATGGCTCAATGACTTGATTTTGCCTTGTCGATGATGCTTGAGGGAGCAACCCGCAGCCTCGATCTGCGCGGTGAACGAACCGGAGGCATTTCCCCTTGCTTGGTGTTGAGCGGCGATGCATACACCTAAATCCACGCTGTTCTGACCGCGCGGCTTACCGGGTTGGAAGCCCAGCGCGGCGTCGCCTGCTCAATGAACTTCGGCGCTTCGACCGAGGTTTGGACGAGCAGACAGTTCTGAGCTACCTGAACCGACCCGTGCGCTTTGGATATTTAGTTTATCGGCCACTCCGGGGCGGTGATAATTTGAAGATACTGTCTCAGCTTCATCCATTTTCAGGCGATGGGCGAGCAGTTCACCGAGGTGGACACAAACGGTCTCGGGTATTTTCTACCGCTCGATGCTCCCACACGACAGCATCAAACTCGCAGGATGGCGTCTTGCAAAACCACCGTTTTTTGACGCCACCTTCTGCCCCAATGGAACGCCTGACCCGATGAGCGGCTTCCTTGGGTTCAAACCCTGAACGATGTCAAAGGGCAGTGCTCGCTCGCCGGCGGCTGAGAGCGCGATGTCCAAACTTGCACAGAGTTGTCAAAACCCAGGACGAACACCGCTGCAAAGGCGCACCTGACCAGCTGTAAAGCTTTCCACCAAGGTTCCAAGCTCGTACCGCCTCAGCGAGAGGTTGGCTGCACGCTGGAGCTGGCTGACAGCATTAATCCGGGGGTTCCCTGCAAGCCGCTCGCCGTCGGGAGGAAGTGGTTCAGACTTTCGAACATCTCGAACCACTCTTTCACCATGAACGTTCCCACTACCAACCATGATCCTCGCCCAGGCAAGCCTTTTCAGCCCAGCACCTGCGCGATGGGCGAGGGCCTTTCGTCGGCGCTTCTGACCCGTGCCTCGCTGGCAGCCGCACGGCAAGCGGACCGACCAGGGTGCGAGACCCTGCTCTGGCTGCTGCTTGGCGCAGGCTGTGTCCTGTGGCCGTTGACCCAGACCTGCCAGCAAATCAGCGCGTTTGTGGACGGTTGTGGCTTGGAGCGGCTAGCTGTTGCTGCGGTTTGCAAAGGAGTCGCAGCAGCACCGTGCGCGCAGGCCGGTGAGGGCGCCGCGACTCGCCTTAGCCAAGTGACGGCTCGATCGGCAGGCGAAGTCACACGCCCGGAGCAAACGATGACGGTCCGGTCTGCCAGGGGTCTTTTTTCCGCCGTTGGCTGGGGTGCCAGCGCCTTGTCAGAGACCTCTCTTCGCTAGAGACGCGCGAGTGCCATCGCTCGTTTTTTTGCTCGCCACAAAGTCACTGACCAACGATCCAAACAAATTTCTATGTTGAAGGTTTCACCTACCTCGCTTTTCACCTTTGCGCTAGGTTGCAGCACGTGGCTGGCTGGCTCCAGCACCTTGCGGCCAGCGCCGGAGCCGACTTCATCCCTCTCCCTGGTGGCGAGTCCGCACAGCGTCGTCACGCAGCGCGTTGGCATCACCGACGTAGGTCTCGACTACTTCCGGCCTGGTAAGAAGGGGCGCGAGGTCTTCGGCAGGTTGGTGCCTCTGGGCGAGGTCTGGCGCACCGGTGCGAACGCCTGCACCAAGCTCAGCTTCTCGGGTCCGGTCACCCTCGGCGGCAAGCCGGTCCCGGCGGGCCGGTATGGGCTTTTCACCATTCCCGATGCGGATCACTGGACGGTCATCCTTTCCAAGAACGCCGACCAGTGGGGCAACTCTGCCTACCAACCCGCAGAAGACCTGCTGCGCGTGTCCGTCAAAACCGAGACGCTCGCGGCATCCGTAGAAACCCTCACCATTGGCCTGAGCGACGGGCAGGAAGATTCTGCTCAGCTTTGCATTGAGTGGGATTGTACCCGCATCTCCGTGCCGATCACCACGGACACCATCGGGGAAATGAAGGCGGAAATCGCCCGGATCGACGCCGCCAACGAAGCCACGCCGAAGTTTTACATGCAGGCGGCGGGTTACTACCTGAGCCACCACCTGGGAGAAGATCAGACGCTGGTCTGGATCAACTCGGCCATCGAGGGGATGGGACTGCCCGGCAAAAGCACGCCGCCACCCGCCGCCGGAGATCAACTTGCCCAACCACCAGGAAAGTGAAACGAAGGCCTCTTTACAGACGATACGTCGCCACCGCACTCATGAACAGACACTTTCTTTCCCCTCGATCTGTGCGCGTCGCACTGGGAGTTTGCTTCGGCGTCTGGCTTGCTCATCCCGGTGCGCTGCGGGCGCTGCCGGAGCCGTCACTGATGTTTCCCACGGCGAGTTCGCACACCCAGGTGGCCCAGCAGATCGGCGTCACCGACGTGACCATCGACTATTCGCGTCCCAACAAAAAAGGGCGTGACGTTTTCGGTCCGCTCGTGCCCTTCGATGCCGTCTGGCGCACCGGTGCGAACGCCTGCACCAAGCTCAGCTTCTCGGGTCCGGTGACCTTTGGCGGCAAGCCGGTCCCGGCAGGCCGCTACGGATTCTTCACCGTCCCGGGTGCCAGTGAGTGGACGGTCATCCTCTCCAAGGAAGCCGATCAGTGGGGCGCCTTCGAGTACAAGCCAGCCGACGACCTGCTGCGCCTGACCGTCCGCGCTGAAACGCTGGTGGCACCCGTGGAAACCTTCACCATCGGGTTCGCCAACTTGCAGGAAAATGCCGCCCAACTCTGCCTGGAGTGGGACCGCGTCCGCGTAACCGTGCCAATCACCGTCAGCATGGTAAGCAAGTTGAAGGTGGGCATGCCTTTCCCCGACTTCCAGGTCAGGGACCTCGACGGCAAACCCTTATCGGTATCCGCGGCCAAAGGTAAGCTCGTGCTGGTGGACTTCTGGGCCACTTGGTGCGGTCCGTGCGTGCGCGAGTTGCCGGACCTGCGCAAGCTCTACGATCAGTACCATGCCAAAGGATTGGAGATCATCGGCGTCAGTTCGGACGACGACAAGGGGCGGCTCACGAGTTTCCTACGGGACAAGCACGTGGCTTGGCCGCAATACTTCGATGGCAAAGGGCAAGGCAACCAGTTGGCCGTGGCTTACGGGATCGACGGCGTCCCGACCACTTATCTGGTGAGTAAGGACGGCAAGATCCTCGGCAAGGACTTGCATGGCGATGCCTTGGAGACCGCCGTGAGGGCAGCGCTGGCGGCCGACTGACATCTTCCAAGACCGTCGCGACGTCTGGTTTACCTCCGGCGGAAATGATGAGAAACTGCCCCTCGATGACTTCAGCGCTTCCCGAGCGTCCGTCGACGCTCCAGTCTGGTTGGCTCAGGCTCAAACGCTTTTTGTCTCGCGCCAGCAATCCCGGGAACGTGTCCGCTTGGAAGCCATCCTGGCGGCTGTGGCTGGGGTGGACGGTGCCCGGGCTTATCTCCACGTTGCAATGCACTATCCTATGTCCGTACGCACCGTCCAACGTGCCGGGGTTGTTCGGCCGCACCTTCGTGGGCAGCCTGCTCATCTGGTACGGCTGGGGGGCACTGGCTCCGCTGGTCTGGGCGCTGGGCCGGCGGTTCCCGGTCGAGCGGCCCCAGCTCTGGACGCACCTCGGCTGCCACGCGCTTTTAGTGATTCCCGTTGTGCTGGCACACACCGCGCTGATCGCTCTTTGCTGCCAGTGGATCTTTGACGACGGCAGCGGCGGCCGCGCGGCCTTCGGCAGCACGTACCACGAGATGCTCGCCGGCCGCCTGCTGCTGGAACTGATCATCTACGCGGCGATCCTCGGGGCGGGTCACCTCTGGCGGGCCGAGGGCCGTCTGCGAGCCCGCGAGCAGCGCCTGAGCGAGGTGGAGCGCGAACTCGCCTGTGCCCAGTTGCACGCCCTGCGCTCGCAGTTGCAGCCGCACTTCCTTTTCAACACGCTCAACTCCGTCTCCGTGCTGGCCCGGGCGGGCGAGAGTGAGACGGCGGTGGGGATGCTCAGCAACCTGAGCGAGCTGTTGCGCCGTTCGCTGACCCACGGCGGTAGCGTAACCACCGGGGGCGATCAGGTTGCCGACGCACTGGTCTCCTTGCACGAAGAACTGGAGTTCAGTGAGCGCTACCTGCACATCGAGCGCGTGCGTTTTGGCCCGGAGCGCTTGCAGATCCGCCGGAGCATCGCTCCCGAAACCTTACAGGCGCGCGTGCCCGGCTTCCTGTTGCAACCCTTGTTGGAGAACGCGGTGCAGCACGGCGTCACCCGCCGCGAAGGCGACGGCGGCGAGGTGGAGCTGCGCGCCGGGCGCAGCGGCTCACAACTGCACCTGGAGGTGCGCGACAACGGCCCAGGTCTGCCGCCGGCTTCCGCATCCGGTGTGACGCGCCCGCACGATGCCCGGGGGCGGGGCCACGGCGTCGGGTTGACCAACGTACGCGAACGCCTGCGGCGGCTCTACCGGGCCGGGGAACACGCCTTCACATGCGAGAACATCGCCGACGGCCCAGGCGCGTGCGTGCGGCTGGTGCTGCCGTTTGTAACGACCGGCGCGGCATGAACCCGCTGCGCGTCTTGATCGTGGACGACGAACCCCTGGCCCGGCTCGGGGTTCGCCAACTCCTGGCCCGCGAACTCGGCACAGAGATCGTCGGCGAGGCCAAGGACGGGCGGGAGGCGGTCGCCGCCATCGGCAAGCTCTCGCCCGATCTGGTGTTCCTCGACGTACAGATGCCGCGGCTGGATGGTTTTGGCGTCATCGAAGCCGTGGGTGCCGAGCACATGCCGGCGGTCGTCTTCGTGACGGCGTTCGAGGAGTTCGCGTTGCGTGCCTTCGAGGTGAGTGCGTTGGACTACCTGCTCAAGCCGCTGGACGGAGCCCGCTTCGCGGAAAGCCTGGTGCGGGTGCGCCGCCGCCTCGCCGCCAGCGGCCAACCAAGTGGAGTGGAGGTCAGCCAACAGCTCGCGGCCCTGCTCGCCCAGGTGCGGGGAGTAACCGTTCCTCCCCAGTTGGACGATCCGCCGAAGTATTTAGAACGCATGGCCGTGCGTGCCAGCGGTGAGCGCACCGTTTTCCTGCGTACGGCGGAAGTCAGTTGGATCGAAGCAGCCGACTACTACGTGAACCTGCACGTCAGCCCGCGGCAGAGCTACCTGGTGCGCGAGAGCCTCAGCGAGTTGGAACGTCGCCTAGACCCAGCACGGTGGGTGCGGCTGCACCGTTCCGCCTTGGTCAACCTCGACCACATCCAGGAAGTGATGTCGCGGGGTGGGGAGGAGTGCGAGGCGGTGCTGCGCGACGGCTCCCGGCTGCGGGTCAGCCGCCGCCGAGTACGAACCCTGGAAGAGCGCCTGGGCCGTTTCAAATGAACGGGCCAAGCGCGAAAACAACAAGACGCCGGAGGATCTGACTTCCGTCAAGCAGCCGGAACTTTGCCCCGTGGCATGAAGTGCAAGTCAGAGCACTGCGAGGCGAATGTCGTCTCGAAGAACCTCCGTTGGTGAGACGCT
>CAXUIU010000275.1:0-5522 GCA_964250955.1 uncultured Chthoniobacterales bacterium
ACAGCCTGGGCCGGCGCGAGGTGGCGGGCGATCCGCGGACGCGCCGCCAGCGCCGCCTGCAAGCGTGACCGGTCGCTCGCGGCGGTGTCGTCGCCGGCCGCTTGCCCCTCGTTCGCGTCCACCACGATGCCGAGCACGCACGGACGCAGGCCGTGGGCACGTTCGGTGCGTTCGAGAAGAGCTTCGAGTTGGTCCAAAGCTGCTGCGTCGCTGGCGGCCGTTGCGTCTGATGCAGTCAGGAAAAGAAATAGATCCGGCGGCTCCGCAATCAGCGCGGCGGCCGTCGCTTCGGAGACTTCCCCGCTCTGCCGCGCGTCGAGCAACCGCAGCACGCCACGCCCCGCCTGCGAGAAATCCTGCCACCCGGCCGCCGGCGGTGCCTTGTCGGCCGCCTCCTCGCGGGCGAACGGCGCCACCGGCGCACCGAAGATGGCGTTAAACAACCCGGCCGAACTCGCCGCCGCGTCGCCCGTCAGCACGAACCGCGGCGCGCGCTGGCGCAGGAATAAATCCTTGAGCGGCGTGACTTCCTGGAGAATCGGCTTCTGCAACGCCCCGGGTAGACGGTGGGCAAACCCTTCCAACTTCTCAAAGACCTGCAAAAAAGATTGCTTCGCGTCCATGGCTATTTGCGCAGGGCTTCGAGGAGGGTGTCGGCGTGGGCATCAGGAGAGACGCGACGGAAGATGTCCTTGATGCGCCCGTCGGGCCCGATCACGAAGGTCGAGCGTTCCGTGCCCATGAACTTGCGGCCGTCGCGCTCCCTCTCCACCCAGACGCCGTAAGCGCGCACGATGCGTCCGTCTTCGTCGCTCAACAGCGGGAACGGCAACCCGTAGCGATCGATGAACGCGCGGTGGCTCGCCAGCGAGTCGATGCTGACACCGAACACCGCCGCATCCACGTTCTGGTAGTCGGGCCAGCGGTCGCGCAGACCGCACGCCTGGGCCGTGCAACCCGGCGTGTCGTCCTTTGGGTAGAAGTACAGCACGACGTGTCGCCCGGCAAAGTCCGCGAGGCGGACGGTCTCACCTGCGCCGTACGGTCCTCCGATGGCGAGAGCTTCAAACGGCGGCGCGGGGTCTCCCATCTGGAGGTCGTTGTTCATGGAAAAAGAAACTCGCGCAACATAATCCGTTTGCCGCCGCGAACAAACGCCGGTCCGCACCGGTGACAAAATCGTCGCGCTTTTTCGTCAACAAACTCTTGCCAGTTGTTCACATTTTCCATATGTAGTGGGTTGTAGCCATCCTACCGGATTTGCACATCAACCTTTGCCCCTACATCGCGCCACGCCGAGCGACGGCGGTTCGCGCAAACTTATGCTGAGATTCCCCGTTTCGGAGCAGAAACAGGCGGACCTGAGCGACCGGATGCGTCAACTCCGGCTCGCGGAAGGAGAGATCGAGGAAAGTTATTTCAAGGCGTCCACACCAGGCGGCCAGAAGGCCAACAAATGCCTGACCGGCGTCAATCTGGTGCATCGACCTAGCGGCGTACGTGTGCGCTGCCAGCGGGAACGCAGCCAGGGCATCAACCGGTTCCTGGCCCGGCGGCTGTTGGTCGAGGAGTTGGAAGCCCGGCGCAACGGCAAAACACGGCACTCAGCCAAGGCCGAAAAGCTGCGCGCCGAAAAGGACCGTCGGCGCGGTTCGCGTCGGAAAGGCTTGCCGACCACGGTCGGCGCGGGATCGTTCATCCCGACGCCGGACGCGGTGTTCGACCTCGCCAAGGCGATGGCGGCGTACTACCTGCGTCCGCTCATGCCCTGATCTTGCAGGGTGGAGGCGGAGGAATCATACTGACGGCAGATGGACCCTGCCGTCAGACAGAAGGTGTACGACTTTTTTGCCCGGCAGGGGATGCGCCGGACGGTGCAACGTGACGCGCTGATCGGGATTGCGCTCGGGGCGACGGATCATTTTACGGCGGAGACCCTCCTCACCCGGGCGAGACAGGTGGAGAGCACGGTTTCGCGTGCGACGGTGTACCGGACCCTGCCACTGCTGGTCGCCAGCGGCGTGCTGCGCGAGGTCGAACTCGGCAAGGACGAGATTTATTACGATCCCAACTTCAACGAGCGTCCGCACCACAACCACCTGATCTGCCTGGATTGCGGACGCATCGTGGAGTTTGAGGATACGCACGTCGAAGTTTTAGGAAACTGCGTGTCGCACCGGCTCGGGTTTTCGCCGGCCAGCAAGGCGATTCGCATCGAGGCGCACTGCGACGAACTGCGTGACCGCGGGACGTGCCGCAAGCGGCTGATGGACGCCTTGTAAGCAGGGCGAACGTTCGACGGGTTCCTGTTGTTTCTGGCAACCTCGCCAGCAAAGCCAGGGACCGCTCGGAGAGCCGTCCCCACCGAGCGTTACGAACGCCGCGGAACAGAGAGCACTTCAAGCCGCGGCTGTTACCATCCTTGGACGGAGCCGTGCCTCCAACTCCGGCGTGCGCTTGACCCGGTGCGCGGGACCGGTCTGCATCACCAAACGATGCCCGTCCGCGCGCTCGAACTCCAACTCCACGGGACAATCCCCCGGCGACGCCGCCAGGATGTCGCGTAACTGACCCAGGTCGTCTGGCCGCAGCGTCTCCAGTTGGAACCGCAGCCGCAACGGCTCACCGTTGTTCGACGCCTTGGGAACGCGCAGCGGGGTCACCTCATTAACGACGATGCGCAGTTCCTCGCCACGCTGGTCCACGCGGCCGTTGACGACGACGAGTTGGCCCGGCTCCAGGAACTTGCTGCACTTGTTGAACACGTCGTTCCACACCATCGCTTCCATGGAGCCGCTGAGGTCTTCGAGGATCACGATGGCGAAGGGTTTGCCGTCCTTCTTGGTGTACTTGCGGCTGACATCCGAGAGCGAACCCGCCGCGAAAAAGTTGGCGCGGTCGCCGAGCGTGGAAAGCTCGTTGATCGGCGTGTACTTGCCGCTGTTGAGGATGTGCCGGATCGGGTTGAGCGGATGGCCGGTGACGTAGAAGCCGAGGAGTTCCTTCTCGGAAGCCAGCTTTTCTGCCAAGGTCCAAGGCACCCACGAGGTGAACGCCCGCACGGGCGGCGGCGTGGCCGGCGCGGCGAAGTCGTCGAACATCGAGAACTGCCCGCTCACCCGGTCGCGGTGCGCGCTGGCGGCCGTGGCCATGACGGCGTCGAGGTGCGAGAACATCTCCGCACGGTCGCGGCCTGTGAAGTCCATCGCGCCGCAGCGCACGAGGCTTTCCAAGATTTTCTTGTTCACGACGCGGCCGTCCAGGCGCGAGCAGAAATCCTCCATCGACGCAAAGCAACCCTTGTCGTTGCGGTCCTCGATGACACCGGCCATCGCGCCCTCGCCGACGTTCTTGATAGCCGCCAAGCCGAAGCGGATCGCCGGCAGCGATCCGACGCCAGGTGAGGCCGGCGCGCCGTCCTCGCTGACGCCCGGCGCGTCGGTGCCGCACTCGCTGGCTTCCTCCGCGAGCGCCTCGGGCACGAACTCGAGCTGGCTCATGTTCACGTCTGGCGGGTAGATCGGGATCTTCATCCGCTGACACTCGGCGACGAAGACGGCGATCTTGTCCGTGTCGTTCACCGCGTTGCTCAACAGCGCAGACATGAACTCCACCGGGTAGTTCGCCTTCAGGTACGCGGTGTTGTACGTGATGAGACCGTACGCGGCGCTGTGGCTTTTGTTGAAGCCGTAGCCGGCGAACTTTTCGAGCAGGTCGAAGATGTCGTTTGCTTTCTGTTCCGGGATGCCGTTGACCTCCGCGCAGCCCTTGAGGAAGTTGACGCGCTCCTTGGCCATCTTCTCCTTGTCCTTTTTGCCCATCGCGCGGCGCAGGAGGTCGGCCTGACCCAGGCTATAGCCGGCGAGCACGTTGGCGGCGCGCTGGACCTGCTCCTGGTAGATCATGATGCCGTAGGTATCCTCGCAGACCTCCTTGAGCAGCTTGTGCTCGTACTTGACCTTCACCTGGCCCTTCTTGCGCCGGATGTAGTCGGGGATCAGGTCCATGGGACCCGGTCGGTAGAGCGCGTTGATGGCGAGCAGGTCGTCGATGCCCTGGATGTCGAACTGCTTGCAAAGGCTCGTCATGCCGCCGCTCTCTAGCTGGAAGACGCCGACCGTCTCGCCGCGGTTGAGCATGGCGACGGTCTTCGGGTCATCGTACGGGATGCCCTCCAGACTGAAGTCGGGCGCATGGCGGCGGATGAGGTTGAGCGCGTCCTCGATGACGGTGAGCGTCTTGAGGCCGAGGAAGTCCATCTTGAGCAGCCCGAGGTCGTTGAGCGGGTTGCCGCCGTACTGCGTGATGACCTGTTCTTCCTTGTCGCGTGCGAGCGGGATGTACTCGTCCAGGGGCCGGTCGCCGATGACGACGCCCGCCGCGTGGACGCCCGTGCCGCGCGTCAGCCCTTCAAGAATGAGAGCGTAGTCCCACACCTGCCGCGTCGCGCCCTCGGTTTCGACGGCTTTCTTGAGGTCGGGATTTTTCTCGGCTGCCTGGAGCAACGGCAGCGGCTTGGCGGCCTCAATGGGGATCATCTTGGAGAGCCGGTCGCCGTCGCCGTAGCTCATGCCGAGCACGCGGCACACGTCCTTGAGCACCGCCTTGGACGAGAGCGTGCCGAAGGTCACGATCTGGCTGACCGCGCGTGCCCCGTATTTCTTCCGGACGTACTCGATGACCTCGCCGCGGCGCTCCATGCAGAAGTCGATGTCGATGTCAGGCGGGCTGACGCGCTCGGGATTCAGGAACCGCTCGAAGATCAGCCCGAAGCGCAGCGGATCAATGTCCGTGATGCCCAGGATGTACGCGACGAGCGAGCCCGCCGCCGAGCCGCGGCCGGGTCCCACCGGGATGCCCTGCGTGCGCGCGTAGTTGATGAAGTCCCAGACGATCAGGAAGTAGCTCGTGAACCCGGCCTTTTCCATGACGCTCAACTCGTAGCGCATGCGCCGTTCCAGGTCCGGCTCGCTGTCCACGCGCTCGCCGTAGCGGTGCCGCAAGCCAGCCTCGCAGAGTTCGGTCAGGTACTGCTCGCGGGTGCGGCCCTCGGGCGGCTGGTAGGCGGGGTACTTGGAAACGCCGAAGTCCAGCTTGAGGTCGCATTTTTCGGCGATTCGCAGCGTGTTGTCGCACGCCTCGGGGAGTTCGGCGAACAACGCGCGCATCTCCTGCGGCGACTTGAAATAAAGCTCCGGCGAATAGCGCATCCGCTTCTCGTCGAACTGCATGGCGCCCGTGCCGATGCAGATCATCACATCGTGCGCTTCATGGTGGGCACGTTCGAGGAAGTGCACGTCGTTGGCGGCGACGAGCGGCAAGTCCAGTTCGCGCGCGAGGGCGATCAACTCGCGGTTGCACTTGTGCTGCAACTCCATGCCGTGGTCATGGAGTTCCACGTAGAAGTCACCCGGCGCGAAGATGTCGCGGAAGGTCGAGAGGGACTCGCGCGCCTTGCCGACCTGGTCGGCCATGAGGTAGCCGTTGATCTCGCCCTTCAGGCAGCCGCTGAGCGCGATCAA
>CAXUIU010000276.1:0-5503 GCA_964250955.1 uncultured Chthoniobacterales bacterium
TGGAACGCCCCAGACTAACTCACTACCCGGCTCGAAAAAGCGAAGTCACGTCAGCGGGGCGAGCGTTCAGCCTTAGTGGAGTGAGAAGCAGTCACTGGTGCCAAGTCCAACCGCATGATAAGTTTGCCGCAGCGATGACGGATCAAAGCATCCGCGAACCAGATGGCCTTAAATGGCGGTGTTGTGGTTGGAAAAAGCCAGTCCGAGGATGCGTCCGCAAACTAACCGTATCTACCATAAATATCCATTCGCTGGATACTTATGCGATGAGAGAGGGATTCGAATGCTCCGTTGCTCAGAGGTGAAATGGCAAGAATTTCCTCTGTATGCACTTCGTATGCGCACGAATGCTTACTGCGTGGACCGACCGGTAAGCGCGGCAGATTAACCGATATCCGTGCGTAAACGAGGTGTGGGTTTATCGTTGGGAGAATGCTTCCCATGAACCGTTCACAATTAACAGGCTGTTTGTCGGTGATCATCCCGACCGTGAACGAGGCGGCGCTGATCGCCGATTTTCTCGGTGACCTGCGCGAGAAGATGCCCGGAGTGGAACTCATCGTCGTCGATGGCGGCAGCGAGGATCAAACCGCCGCGCTGGCAAGCCAACAGGCCGACCTTGTACTTCAGAGTCCCAGGGGACGGGCTAGGCAGATGAACGTCGGGGCAGCGGTTGCCAGCGGTGAAATTCTCTGGTTTCTCCACGCTGACTCTCGCGTGCCAGTCGACCCGCACGGCAGCATTGCACGGTTGCTGGATGATCCGAAGATTGTTGGCGGCTGTTTTCGACTGAAATTTCCCCGGCGACGATGGGTGTACCGCGTCAGCGATGTTTTGGGCAACGTGGCGGTGGATCTCTTCCAGATTGCGTTGGGAGACCACGGTATCTTTTGCCGCCGGACGACGTTCGCGCGGGTGGGCGGCTATCCTGATGTGCCGTTGATGGAGGATGCCGAGTTCTATCGCCGTCTGCGCCGCGTCGGCCGCGTGCGGCAACTGTCGGCGTACGTCGTCTCAAGTCCGCGCCGGTACGAGCAGCTTGGTCCGGCACGCACGACTGCTTTTTACCTACTCGTCCTGATCCTGTACTTGGCGAAGGTGCCCCCGGAAACGCTGTTCGTGATCTATCGGAAGTTTATCGGTAGAAAAAAATCCTGATGCTGGGCGACTGTTCCTGATGACTCTCCGACCCGTCAATGGCTTGTGGGTCGGGGTGGTGGCCGAATTTCTGTGCGTGGTCTTGATGAGCCGACACGGGAACTTCTTGCCGCAGGGAGAATCCGTCAGGTTCACGGTGGCTGCC
The DNA here is from genome assembly GCA_964250955.1 of uncultured Chthoniobacterales bacterium. Lineage (GTDB taxonomy): Bacteria > Verrucomicrobiota > Verrucomicrobiia > Chthoniobacterales > SZAS-18 > CAHJWO01. The sequence continues at coordinate 1,304 of CAXUIU010000276.1, forward strand.
TTTGCGGCTGGGGCAGCGTTTTGGTGCGCGGTCCATAGCTTGCAAGATCCGGCGGTGCAGACGAAAACCCGCGCTGGCTGGTTCTGGATCGTAGCCGTGCTGCTGCGGTTGGCGATGCTGCCTACTTTTCCCGGAGACGATCTCTGGCGCTACCGCTGGGAAGGAAGCATCCAGCTTCATGGGTTCAATCCTTACCAGCTCGCTCCGGACTCGCCGATGTTGGTTGGACTGCGCGATGCGGATTGGGCACGGATTAATCACCGAGACGTTCCCGCCATCTATCCTCCGCTGGCGGAGGTGTTTTTCGCGGTCATGGCACGGGGCGGCGACTCTGTGCTCGGGTACAAGCTGCTGTTTGCCGCCGCTGACTTGGGAGTTGCTGCAATCCTGCGGCGGATGCTGGTCTCTGAAGGCAGATCGCCGGAAGAAGCGGCATGGTACGCCTGGAACCCGCTAGCCGTGTACGTGAGCGCCGGGGCAGCGCACTTCGACTCCTTGATGGTGCTTACGATGATGGCGGCGATCCTGTGTTTGGACCGACTCACGGCACGTTACACGCGAGAAAGGACCGTGTCCGTCTGGCGCGTGCCGCTGGTCGGATGGGCGGGGGCAGGGTTGCTCGGGGCTGCGGTCGCCCTCAAAGCCGCGCCGGTCGTGCTCCTGCCGGTGTGGTTTTGCGCGGTGGGATGGCGTCGCGCCTTGGTGACGCTGCCGTTGGCGGTTGGCGTCGCGCCAGCGGCGGCCATGCTGTACGGGTTCCCGGACGTGCCGGTGTTCGGGACGCTGGCGCGCTTCACGCGAGGCTTTCTGGTGAACGATGCCCTCTGGTGGATCGTGGACCCTGCCGGCCGCCTAGAACTAATCCATGGACTGGTCACCGCAACGGTCATCGGCGCATTGGCAGTTTGGCTACGGCGTCATTGGCAGCGCGGCACTCTCTGGACGCTGGGTGCTGCGCTGCTACTCGCTCCGGCTTTGCACGCCTGGTACGTTTTATGGGTCCTGCCGCTGGCGGTCTGGCGAGGGGGCCGCGCACGAGCATGGGTCGTGTTGTCCATCAGCGTCTTCGGCTACTTTCTGCTTTGGGATGTTAATCACGGCAGCGGCCGGTCCTGGGTAGAACCGCTCTGGCTGCGAGGGCTGATCTATCTGCCGCCGCTTCTGATGCTGGGATACTGGCTTGCCGTACGCCCTTCGGGCCATGCGGGAAGAGCGTAGAGGTGTTATCCTTCGCGCACCGAAAGCATGGAACCGGCACACCGATTTGGCGGGCAGCATTCCTTTTCCCGACCCTTCGCTCTGATCTTGCCGGCGTGCCATGAAGAGGAAACCATCGGCCCGGTGCTCGACGAACTCCTCGTCACTCTCGATCCCGACGAGAATTGTCTCGTCGCCGTCGGCGTCAACGGTTCGCCGCCCGGCACGGATCGCACCGCCGAACTCGCCCGCCGACATCCCTTGCGCCCACTGGTCGCGGAGACCCCCGCGCGCGGATACGGCCACGGCTGCCAGGCCGCCATTGAATTGGTCGAAACACTCGGCCACGCGCCGGACGCCTACATTTTCTTCGCGGCCGACGGGGCCAACGATCCGCGCGACCTGCCCGCGTTGCTCGCCGCACGTCGGGCCGGGTGCGACTTCGTCCTTGGTTGCCGGACGGTCCCACTACACCGGCAAAACTGGCGGGTGATGGGTTGGTCCCACGTCCTTGCCAACCGGTTGTTGGGCGCATGGTGCGGACTGCTGACCGCGCGGTGGTTCGACGACATCGGGCCGTTGCGGTTGATCGAACGCCGACTCTTTCACCGGCTGCGCCTGCGAGAATGGACCTTCGGCTGGACCATGGAGGCGCAGGTGCGGGCCGCGCGGCTGGGAGCGGCGATGATCGAGGTCCCGGTGAGCGAACGCCCCCGGCTCGCCGGCGAGCAAAAAGTCTCCAAGGTCAACTGGCGGCGCACGCTGGCCATCGGCTACCAGATCGCACGCGCGGGTTGGCGAACGCGTTGGCGCGAGCGGACGGCGGCAACCGCCCCGATTCCGATCGTCGTATCAGGACGCGCCGTCCCTGAGCGCACAGGCGAACCTGCGAATCTACCCCAAGCCCCGTGACGCCCGCCTCTTCGCTGTTTGCCAGACTGGCAACGCCGTTCACCGCCTACGCACACTGGCTGCACACGCGCTGGCCGGCGGGCACGGTGGAGCAACTGCCGGAGGTCGGCCCGGGCGGAGAAACCAAGTTGCCCGGCGTGCGGATCGTCGGCGATCTGAGCGGGGTCCCGCTGCTGAAGTTCTCGGCGGACACCGGTGCTCGCGCGGTGCAGGCGATCTTGAAGGAGCCGGGCTGCAAGGCACGCAACGGTAGCGGCGACACCCTAGACCTCGCCATCCTCGGCGGTGGCGTGTCGGGGGTCTCCGCGGCGTTGGAAGCCAAGAAGGCGGGATTGAATTTCGAGGTGTTCGAAGCCGCCGAGCCGTTTTCTACAATCGCCAATTTTCCCAAGGCTAAGCCGATCTACACCTACCCGACCGACATGAAGCCGGCGGGCGAGATGCACTTCCATGCCGACGTGAAGGAAGCACTCCTGGACGAGTTGCAGCGGCAGCGTCGAGACGCAGGCATCGAAGTCACCAACGCTCGCGCCGAGCGCATCGAGGAGGGCGGCGGCGAAGTGACCGTCTGTTTTGCCGGAGATCATCCAAAACCGGTCAAGGCGCGTCGGGTCATCGTCGCCATCGGCAAGAGCGGCGATTTCCGGCGGCTCGGGGTTCCCGGCGAAGACTTGGATAAGGTCGCCAACCGCCTGCACGATCCGCAGGACTTCGCGGGCAAGCGTGTGCTCGTGGTCGGCGGCGGCGACTCGGCGTTGGAAACCGCCATCGCGCTCGGCGGGGCGGGGGCCGAGGTCACGGTCAGCTACCGCAAAAACGAGTTCAACCGCCCCAAGTCCGAGAACGTCGAAAAGCTCCGCGCGCTGCAACGCGATCCCGGGACCAAGCCTCAGGTCGAGCAGCCGCAGTCCCAAAACCAGGGCACCGCCAGCACGAGCGGCACGCAGGCGGACCAGGCCGGCGGCTCGGTCGCGCTCGCCATGGAAAGCGAGGTCGTGCGAATCGAGCCCGACCGCGTCACGCTCAAGGAGCCTGATGGCGAGCACACGGTGGACAACGACTTCGTCTTCACGATGATCGGCCGGGAGGCGCCGCTCGCGTTTTTCCGGCGTTCGGGACTGCCGGTCCGCAACGAGTGGACCTGGTGGAAAATCCTCGGCTGCCTGGCGTTCGTGGCGTTCTGCTTCGGGTTCTACCATTGGAAGAACGGTGACCCGCAGGAGTTCTCCGTCGGCGGCAAATCCGTGCGGCAGCTTGCCCAGGAGCACGGTTGGTTTCCGTTCAACGTCCCCGGTGCCATCGACGCCGCCGGCGGCCGGATCAAAGAATGGTCGGACCGTGAGGGCAACCTGCTCCACACGCTCAAGCTCTCCGCCGGCGACCCGTCGTGGTGGTACGGGTTCGGGTACTCCGTCGTGGTGGTAGTTTTCGGCGTACGGCGCATCCGGCGGCGGCGCACCCCTTACGTCACCTGGCAAACAGCGACGCTGATGGCGATCCAAGTGGTCCCGCTCTTCGTCCTACCCGACATCGTGTTGCCGTGGATGGGCCGCAACGGTTGGTTCGAGCAGGGGCATCCGTTGCGCTGGCTCGCGGACCAGCTTTTTGAGTCCTACGACGGCGCGCTCGGCCACGAACGCGCCTACTGGCGGGCCATCGGCTTCCTGCTCGCGTGGCCGCTGTTCGTCTACAACGTCTTCACCGAACACCCGCCTTGGGCGTGGCTGGTGATCTCGTTCTTCCAGACCTTCGTCCTCATCCCGTTCATCGTCTGGCGTTGGGGCAAGGGTGCCTACTGCGGCTGGCTTTGCACCTGTGGGGCGTTGGCCGAAACCCTCGGCGACCAACACCGCCGTAAGATGCCGCACGGCCCCGGTTGGAATCGCCTCAACATGCTCGGTCAGGTCGTCCTCGCCTTTGCTTTCGCGCTGCTCGGTCTGCGCGTCGCGGGGTGGGCGTTGGGTCCGCAGTCCTGGCCTGCCGTCTGGTTCAAGCGGGGCTACGAAGCCGTCCCGTATCTCAACTACCAATGGTGCGTGGACCTGTTCCTGAGCGGGGTGCTCGGGGTGGGGCTGTACTTCTGGTTCAGCG
>CAXUIU010000277.1:0-5493 GCA_964250955.1 uncultured Chthoniobacterales bacterium
TCGCGCGTGTGGAGGTCGCAGCACCCGCGCTCATCAGCGTAGAGAAAGAACTCGTAGTCGATCAGGTCGGCCAGTTGCCAGGAGGGACGCTTTTCGGCCATGGGTGCGCGCGTAGCTTTGTCATCGACACCTCCTTTTGCAAGGGGGATGCTCTGCGTTCGTGGACGGCCCCACCGATTCCCTCGCCGAGATCAAGGCGTCCGGCCGCCGTTGGGGGCTGGAGGAATTCGTGGAGGTGGTCAACGGCCTGGTGGAACGCTACCTGCCGGTCAGCCGCAGCGCCAACGTCAAACTGCGCGACGCCTTCAACCCGCGGCTGGTGCGTTACTATGGAACCTTCGGCCTCATCTCTCCAGCCGAGCGGGAAGGCAAGGCGGCGCGCTACACCTACCGGCACCTGCTCCAGGCGCTCGTGATCCGGCGGCTGTTGTTCGAGGGGTTCACGGCCCCGGCGCTGCTCAAGATGCTCGCGGGCAAGGGCGAGGCGGACTACGAAGCGACACTGGCGGGCAGCTTGGCGGTGGGGGCGGCGGGCGCACGCGAGGAGCCTGCGGCAGTTCCCGCCGTGCCCGCGCCACCGATGATCTGGCGGCGGGTCGAGGTCGCCCCGGGGCTGGAAGTCCACCTGCGCGCGGACTTCGTGCCGCCCGATGCCGGGGCGCGGCGCGAGGCGTTGCTGCGGGCGTTGTCGGAAATTGTCGTCCCGCTCGACGACCTACCCTTGGAAGGACAATCAGCCGTACACCCGCCGGCGTGATCTATGGAACGGCCCGGAGGGCCAGCGGGACCTCGGTGGGAGGAACGTCCGCTTCCTCCTCGCGCGAGGGTTCAACCGTCATGGGCTCCTCTTCCGCCGCCGCGATGCCCAGGTGCCGCCGCCAGAACGCCGCCGAGGTGAACACCGTGTCGTATTCCCGGAACGCCGCGGCGCGTTGCGGCCACTCGCGGCGCAACGTCGCCAGCGCCGCCTTCGTGCGCGCGAACAATTCGAAGTACACCTCCGGCCGCTTGCGAAAGACGTAGATGCCCGGGACGAGCGCGTGCTTGATGCCGACCTCGTCGAAGTACGTCACGTCCGTGCCGCTCCAGTCCCCGATGCGCAAGACCTTGCGCGGCAGTCCGCCGGTCGTGTGCGCGGGTTTGCGCCAGCGCAGGGTCAGGTGGCCGTTGTGGAGGAAGCGCCGCCAGAGCCGGTCGAGCTTGCTCTTGGGCTCGTAGTGGCGGTTGAAGTTGGTCGGCTCGACCTCCCGGCGGTGTTCCGCGGCGAACTCCTTGCCGGCGGCGAGTGCCTCACGGAAACGCGCCTCGCTGTCGGTTTCCAGCAGCCACTCGGGACCGCGCAGGAAGTGCTCCACCCCGCGCACGCGCATCGCGGCCTGGTCGTACTCCAGCTTGTCGAGGTAGTGCGCGATCTCCTCCGCCACGGCGTCTACGAGCGCGTCGCCCGTGACCTCCGGCCGCCCCAGGGCGCGGATCAGGAGGTCGTTGTACATGTTGTAGTAGTACAACCACGCGGAAAGCTTCGCGTAAAAAGGCAGGTGCCAGACCGCGATCCCGGGCACCGCGAGCGTGGGGATCCCGTTCTTGAGCATCCGGTAGCCGAACTCCTTGTCGTCGCCGCGGATGAAGCACGGCAGCGGCAGTCCGTGCGCCTCCACGGCCTCGCGCGAGATCGCCATGAACCACCACGCGTTGTAGTGGCTCTCGGGGATGTGGCCGAGCCGGTCCAAGGCGCCGGGCGGGGCGAGTTCGAGTTCGGAGACGCACGCCGAGACGTTGAGCAGCTTGGGGTGGCCGATCTTGGAGCCGAGTTCGTGCAGGTGCGTGGGCCGGAAGAGGTCGAGCATCCCGCCGCCAATGCAGTGATCCGTCTTGACGTGGCGCAGCCAACTCATCGCCCGCAGGATCATGTCGGGCTCCATCTCGATGTCGTCGTCCAGCAGCAGGAAATGCGTGGGCCGGGCACGGTCTTCGGCGGCGAGACCCTCCATCAGTCCGCGCGCCGCGCCGCCCGCGCCGCCGACGTTGCCCTGCGCGACGAGGCGGACGTTCGGGTACGGGAAGAGGTCCGCAGGCAAATCAGACGCGTTGTCCGTGACGGTGATGAAGTATTCGTCGTGGTCCAGCCGGGGGTACTCCACGATCCGGCGCACGGTGCGTTCGATGAACTCGCGCTTTTTGTAGGTGCACGCCAGGATGTCGAGCGGCACGGCGCGACGCGGCGTGGCGGTCGTCCACCAACGTCCGCCACTGAGCTGGCCCTGCTTGGACAGGCACGTCACGTGGAAGGCCAGCCGCGAGCCGAGCGGGCTGTCCGCCGCCAACTCGATCTCCAGGGAGAACGGCGCGTCGCCCTCCCGGCTGTCGTGCGTGACACTGGCGACGAGCTGACCCGCACGGCCCTGCGCGAACCGTAAAACCTCGACGTAGAAGCGGCCGACCAGATCGAGGTGCAACTGGATCGACGACAGGCCCGTGCGCTCCAGGACCATGGACTCGAAGAACGCGTTGAAGTACCCGTCAAACGACACCACGTCATCCCGGAGGAAGTTCATGTGCCCGGCCGGGGTCAGACGCGGACCTACGCTGTCGCCGCGCGAAACCTTCCGGTGGTAGAGCGCCTCCCGCGACGGGTCCTTGGTGAAGAGCACGTGCTGGAAGACCGAACCCGCATTCGACGTGTCGTCGCGCCCCAGTGCTTCCCCCCTGGCCTGGGTGCCCTCCGCCAAGCGCCGCAGGGCCGTTTGTCGGAAGGGAGCCTCCGAAAAAACGTCCCGGTAAAACGCCGTCTCGCGCTCCAGCCGCTTGGCAAGCGAGCGCCGGAGGTCATCAGCCACCTCCGGTGCGCCGGCAGCCGGGAAGAAACTCGCACCGGTCGGCGGCACGTCGAGGTCTACTCCCAGAAAAGCGAGCAGCGCCCGCCAAGCGGCCGGGCGGCGCGCCGGGTCCTGCAAATCTTCCGCCCGTACGAGGTGAACCTGCGGCAGCGGAAAGTACGCGAGGTAGCGTCCGAGCGCCGCCGTGTATTCCGACAGCGCAAGATACGCCCAATGGTACGCCCAGCCGCTCGACAAACGCCGTTTCTCCTGTTCCAGCGCCCTGCCCAGGCTGAGGTGTTCGCGGCCGGCCTGCAAGAAGGCGGCGTGGTGCGCCAGCGTGCGTTCGACAGGATCGCGCAGGACGGCGACGAGCTTCGCGTACGGCAGCGCCCGGGCAATGCGCCGCGCCGCCTCCGGGTAGAACAGGTAGGCCGGGCTGGCCTCGCCGAAGCGGATCGCCCCGGGCTTGTCGGCCGCCAGGAAGCAGCGTTCGTAGTCACGCCGGACCGTCACGCGGGCCGTGTCCGCCGCCTCGAACGTGCCGTCGGCCCGCAGCCGCGGCCGGGCCAGGAGCGCCGCGTCGTGCACCCCCTCGGTGCCGAGGTTCTTCGAGACGAAGTAGTTCGTCGCCCGGATCGGAGAAGCATGGATCTGCGGGTGCCGGCCCAGCCGATCCAGCAGCGCCTCCGCCCCGCTGTGCGCGGCGCCGAGCAGGAGGAAGTCGGGCATCCGCCCGGCCGTGTGCGAGAATTGCATGGTCAGGGAAAAAAGAGAAATGTTCAGTCCGCCTCGACCTCCGCGAGGTCGGGCAGGATTTCGGCGACGGGGGCCGGAGCCGGCCGGCCGTGAACGGCGCGCTCGACCTCGTCCACGGTGCCCGAGAGCCGGCTGACGCCGCCGTCGATCCAGACCGCGCGCGTGCAGAGCCGGCGCAGGGAGAGCAGGTCGTGGGTGATGAGCACGACCGTGCGGCCGGCGTCCATGCGGGTGCGGATGGCGTCGGTGCTCTTGTCGCGGAAGTTCACGTCGCCGACGGCGAAGACCTCGTCGATGAGCAGCACGTCGGGGTCCGCCTGCATTGCCACCGCGAAGCCCAGGCGCGAGAGCATCCCGCTCGAGTAGATAAACACCGGCTGGTCGAAGAATTCGCCCAGTTCCGCGAAGTCGCGGATGCGGTCCAGTCGTTTCTCGATGGTGGCGCGGTGCATCCCGAGGAGCATCCCGCTGAGGATGGCGTTCTGGCGGCCGGTGAGGTTGCTCTCGAAGCCGACGCCCAGCGAGAGCAGCGACACGCTGAAGCGCGGGTCGCGGTAGACGCGGCCCCGGTCCACCCCGACGATGCCCGCCAAGGTGCGCATGAGCGTACTCTTGCCCGCGCCGTTGGAGCCGAGGACCCCGAGGGTCTCGCCCTGGTAGATTTCCAGCGACACGTCGCGCAGAGCCCAGAATTTCTTCGAGCCCGCCAGCTTGCGCCGCAGCCGGTAGAAGACGCCGACGTGTTCGGCGCGGATGATACACGGGCCGGGTCCGTCGGCCGGCAAGGGAAGATGGACGCTCATGGGTTGTTTTGGTCAGACCGCGATCTTCGCCAGCTTCAGGTCGAAGCGGCGCATGAGGACCGCGCCCAAGACGAGCCCCACGGCGGCGATGAGAGCCACCCGGCCCAACGACCACCAGTCCGGCCACTGCCGGTCCAGGAGCACGGTGCGGTACGCCGTGAGCAGGGTGGCCAGGGGGTTGTAGTGCACGAACGGCGCGTAGCGCGCCGGCACCTGGCCGGGCCGGAAGAAGATGCCCGAAGCCATGCCCACGAAGCCGAGAACCGCGCCGATCACCGCCGTGCCGTCGCGGAAGTACGGAATCCACACGGACAGCGGCAGGCCCACCGCCAGGTTGAAGGCGAACTGGACCAGCACGACCGCCGGCAGCGCGAGGTACACCTCGCTGGGCGCGTAGCCGAGCAGCCACAGCACGACGGTCATCACGCTGAAGGTACAGAGGAACTTCCACGTGCCGTTGAGGATGCTCACCAGCGGGAAGACCGCCTTGGGCAGGTACACCTGCTGCATGATGCCCGATTTGAGGATGATGGAGTTGGCCGCCAACATCGCGGAGTTGTGGAACCACTGCCACGCGAACGTTCCCACCAGCAGGAACGGGAAGAACTCTGCCCGGCCGGCGGGGCGCTGGTTGGCGGGCGCGTTGGAGAGCAGGAAGCCAAAGACGACGTACATCGTCACCGCGGCCATGGTCGGCTCCAGCAGCCACCACACGACGCCGAGGTAGGTGCGCGAGATCTCGGCCTTGAGGCCGGCGTAGGTCTGGTAGCGAACGACGTGCGCGTAGCGGTAGAGATCCTGCCGGAAACCCTGGCGGCGCACTCCGCCGCTGAAGAGTTGCAACTGATCGTCCCGCACGGGCGGGGGAGGAGAGGTCGAAATCATCGCGGAAGTCGGGTCCGGCAACATTGCCAAGGACCGAAGTATCTTATTCGTTGGCGCGGGGTTGGTCGGATTCTTTCTGTCCCGCCAAATCCTACCACAGATTCTTGGACCCGCCGAACAGGCTGCAAAGCGGCCGGTCGTAATAACTAGTCCGGACGTGTCTCCGACGGGTCCCAAATGTTTCTGGTTGGCTTGGTGCGTACGAATGTCGTCGCCGAAAAATTTAGGGA
>CAXUIU010000278.1:0-5481 GCA_964250955.1 uncultured Chthoniobacterales bacterium
GGCTATGCCGAGGTCGTCAAATATGGCCTGATCGACGATGCCGATTTCTTCGCCTGGTGCGAGGAACATGGCGCCGCCCTGCTCGCCGGCCACGCCGCCGCCCGCATCCATGCGCTCGCGCATAGCGTCGCCGCCAAGGCGCGCGTCGGTTCGATGGAAGATTACGAGGGGCTCTACAAACTCTCGGTCGAAAACCCCGACGCCTTCTGGGCCAAGGAAGCCGCCGAACTCGCCTGGCGCGCGCCGTGGAGCACCGTGTTGGAATGGAACTGCCCGGAGGCGAAGTGGTTCGTCGGCGGCCGACTCAACGTGGCCGAGAACTGTCTCGACCGCCATCTTGACACCACCCGCCGCGACAAGCCCGCCATTCTCTGGGAAGGCGAGCCCGGCGACAAAAGGAGTCTCACCTACGCGGAACTTCACGCGGAGGTGTGCAAATTCGCCAACGTGCTAAAGGCGCAGGGTGTCGCGGCCGGGGACCGCGTGCTCATCTACCTGCCGCTGGTGCCCGAGGCCGCCGTGGCGATGCTCGGGTGCGCGCGGATCGGCGCGGTGCATTCGGTGGTGTTTGGGGGATTCAGCGCGGACTCGATCAAGGACCGGCTCGCGGACAGCGGGGCCAAGCTCGTCGTGACGGCCGACGGCGGCTGGCGGCGCGGCAAGATCGTCGCGCTCAAGACCAACGTGGACGCCGCGCTCAAGGACAGCGACGGCGACGTCGGCAAGGTGATCGTGCTGCGGCGCACCGAGAACGCGGTGACGATGAAGGAAGGCCGCGACGTGTGGTGGCACGATGCAATGGCGCAGGCATCGCCCGACAACACGCCGGAGCCCTTCGACAGCGAACACCCGCTGTTCATCCTCTACACGAGTGGGTCGACGGGCAAACCCAAGGGCATCCTGCACACGACGGCTGGCTACCTGCTCGGGACGTACTGCACGACGAAGTACGTCTTCGATCTGCGTGAGGAGGACGTTTACTGGTGCACGGCCGACGTGGGGTGGATCACGGGGCACTCGTACGTCGTCTACGGACCGCTGGCCAACGGCGCGACCGTGCTGATGTACGAGGGCGCGCCCGACACGCCGTCGCAGGATCGTTGGTGGAAGATCATCGCGGACTACAAGGTCAGCATTCTCTACACCGCACCGACGGCAATCCGGGCGTTCATCAAGTGGGGTAACCAGTGGCCGGAGGGGCACGACCTGTCTTCCTTGCGCCTGCTCGGCACGGTGGGCGAGCCGATCAACCCCGAAGCGTGGATGTGGTTCCGCGAAAAGATCGGCGGCGGCAAATGCCCCATCGTGGACACCTGGTGGCAGACGGAAACCGGCGGCCACATGATCACGCCGTTGCCCGGGGCCACGCCGACGAAGCCCGGCACGGCGACCCGACCCTTCTTTGGAGTGGACGCCGCCATCGTGGACGACGCCGGCAACGAGGTCGGCCCGAACGTCGGCGGCAAGTTGGTGATCCGCCGGCCATGGCCGAGCATGTTGCGCACGATCTACGGAGACCCGGCGCGGTACAAGCAGGCGTACTGGAGCGAGTACGAGTCGAAGGGATATTACTTCACGGGCGACGGCGCGCGCCGCGACGAGCACGGCAACTTCTGGATCGTGGGCCGCATCGATGACGTGCTCAACGTCGCCGGACACCGACTGGGCACGAGCGAGATCGAGAGCGCGCTGGTGGCGCACGCGGCGGTGGCGGAAGCAGCCGTCGTCGGCAAGCCCGACGAAATCAAGGGGCAGGGGGTGGTGGCTTTCGTGACGCTCAAAGGCGGTCTGCAAGCGGGTAAGGAACTGGAAGACGCACTTAAAAAGCATGTCGCCGCGAGCATCGGGGCCATCGCGCGCCCGGACCAGATTCGCTTCACGGACGCGCTGCCCAAGACGCGTTCAGGCAAGATCATGCGCCGGTTGTTGAAAGAAGTCGCCAGCGGCAGAGCGGTGACCGGCGACACGACAACGTTGGAAGATTTGACGATCCTGGCGAAGTTGCAGACGACGGGCGAGGAGTGAGCGACAGAGATGTTGGATGAAGGTTCTTTCGTGTTCTAAGACGAACCTTTGTCTAACACAAAGTTGGCTTCTACGATGCGCGTCTCCATCACCGTTCAGGCGATTGCCGAGGCGATCGCTGCTTCCCATGCCGCGCTGACACCTTCGCAGCAGGCGCGCGTGGATGTGCTTCGTTTGATGCCGCCTTCCACCGAGATCAGAGATCTGGGCGCTTGGGAGGCAGTCTACGGAGAGCCGCCATCCTCTGAGCCAGACACTCCGCTGGACATCCTTTTGGACGAGGTCTTCGAGTTCGGTCGCTACAACCTGTACTGCAAGTTCGATCCTGTAGGCACGAAGCGCATCTACGCCGGGCTCTCCGAGCAGCTTCGCCGTGCGGGTGTCCCTTGCCCCACCATCGGCGACTTTGCCGATCTCTGAGCCCCAAATCCCAACCACGCGCTCCGGCGAACAGGCCATAGCGTCCGGACTGTTTGTGGAGGGCGGGTTTGGCTTCGCCGTAGCCTGTCGCTGAGTTTGGTGGCGTAGGTCTTCGTTGATGAACAATCCGCCCAACAGCCCACTGTCTGGCTTCGTCGATGCATTTTCCTCGACGCTGGGTCGCTGCCTCGCCTTCTGCTTGGCTATTGTGCTGCCCTATCTGGTTTTGGGCCTGTTTTTCAGCGTTGGTCTCTCCGTTTTGCCACTCGTCGTGTTCGGCAGCGTACTGACTGGCTGGGGTTTGCTCATCTATTCCGCCTTGTTCCTTGGTGGCTTTTGGTACGTGCGGGCAGAGCTTTCTCGTTGGTGGTTGCTGGTACCTGTTGCCGTTTGTTCCCTGGACCTGTGGCGGGTGAGTCATGCCTTTGCCAAGTAGCCGAGGTGACCGCGCACCCCTGCGTGCCGTGCAGAGCCATCTCCCATCCGACGACCGCCGCTGAACTTGGCAGCAGCCGGCTGCGGGCGTACTTTGCCCACGCGTGAACGCCTCCCTGCGCGCTATCCCCTCGGTCGAACGCCTCCTCCAGGCGCTCGGGCCTTCGGACCTGCCGCGTGCGGTCATCACGGCAACTGTCCGCCGCACGCTCGCCGCCCTGCGCGCTGACGTGAAGATTAGCAAGCCGCCCCCCGACTTCGACGCAATCCTCACGCAAGTCCGCGCCGACCTCGATGCCCTGCGCGCCACCAGGCTCCAGCCCGTCATCAACGGCACGGGCGTCATCGTCCACACCAATCTCGGCCGCGCCCCCTTGCCCGCCGCCGCGCTCGCCGCCGTCGCTTCGCTCGGAGGCGACTACAACACGCTCGAATACGACCTCGCCGCCGGCGAGCGTTCCCGTTCCCGCGCCGGCTACCTGGAAAATAATCTCGCGCTCCTCTGCGGCGCGGAAGCCGCCACCGTGGTCAATAATTGCGCCGCTGCCCTCGTCCTCATGTTGCGGCACTTCGTGCGGCGGCCGGGGCGCAAGGAAGTCGTCATCTCGCGCGGTGAACTCGTCCAGATTGGCGGCGGCTTCCGCGTGCCGGAAATCCTCGAAACCGCCGGCGCGACCCTGCGCGAGGTCGGCACCACCAACCGCACGACCGTCGAGGACTACGAACGCGCCCTTGGTCCCGCGACGGCGCTGATCCTCCGCGTCCATCGCAGCAACTTCTACCTGGGCGGCTTCGAGGAAACGCCCGACCCCGCCGCGCTCGCCGCGCTCGCTCGCCGTCGTCGCGTGCCGTTCGCCGAGGACCTCGGCAGCGGCGCGGTCGCTTCCACCGAACGCCTCGCCGCCATCGAGCACGAACGCACCCCCGCCGAGGCCATCGACGCAGGCGCGGACGCCGTGTGCTTCAGCGGAGATAAGCTTTTCGGCGGACCGCAGGCCGGGATCATCGTCGGACGGGCGCGGTGGGTGGCGGGATTTAAGAAGGAGCCGTTCTTCCGGGCGCTGCGTTGCGACAAGCTTGTCCTCGGTGCGCTTCAGGCGACGACCGACCTGTACCTGGCCGGTACGCACGAAACAGAAGTCCCTGCCCTGGCGATGATGCGAATGGGGCTCGATGCCCTTCGCGCCCGCGTCGAAACGATCCTTGCCACCCTGCCCGCAGGTTCGGCGCAGATCGGCTCCGCGCGCGCGAAGGTCGGCGGCGGCACGCTGCCCCGGGCCGAACTGCCCTCCGTCACGCTCGACCTCCGGCCGCCGCCCGGCGTGGCGCTGGCGGAGTTCGCCGCCCGGCTGCGCGCGGGCACGCCGCCGGTGATTGGTTACGTCGGTCGCGACCGCTTTCACCTCGATTTGCGAACCGTTTTCCCTCGCCAGGACGATCTGCTGATCCGCGCGCTGCGTTCCGCTTGCCTCGCTTCCCCGTCCCATGCACCGGCGTAAATTCCTCGCGTCCGCCTTTGCCGCGACCCTGGCTATCCCGGCGGCGCGGGCCTTTGTTCCGCTCAACGCCGGAGAGGTGCGTACCCTGCGGGATCACCAGTTCGGCAATTGGGAGATGAATTGGATCGGCTACAACAGCGCCGAGGAGATCGAGTTGCCCGGCCGCGACGGGCTGCACCGACCGGATTTCGCGTTCCTGATATATCCCTGCGCTCTGACCTCCGAGAAAAATGGTCCCTGCACGAACCCCGGGAGTTTTCGCTACGAGATCACCTCGACCGAACTGATCGTCTGAATGGCCGACCGGCACTTCATCGTCGCCACCGCCGGGCACGTGGACCACGGCAAGAGCGCGCTCGTCCGCACCTTGACAGGCACCGATCCCGACCGGCTGCCGGAGGAAAAGGCGCGCGGCATCACCATCGACCTCGGCTTCGCGCACCTCACGCTGCCGGGTGGGCTCGACCTCGGGGTCGTGGACGTGCCGGGGCACGAGGATTTCGTCAAGAACATGGTCGCAGGGGTCGGCTCGGTGGACGTGGCGCTGTTCGTCGTCGCGGCGGACGACGGCTGGATGCCGCAGACGGAGGAACACCTGCAAATCCTCGCCTATCTCGGCGTGACCCGCGCCGTCGTCGCGCTGACGAAGAGCGATCTCACGCCCACTCCCACCCTCGCCGCGGAGGAAGTCCGCGCTCGCTTGCATGGCACGCCGTTCGAGCGCGCGCCGGTGGTGCTGACTTCCACCGTCACAGGGCACGGATTCGACGAACTGCGCGCGACGCTCGCTGCTGTCCTCGCCGAGGTGCCACCGCCGCGTGACACGGGCAAGCCGCGGCTGCCGATTGACCGGGTGTTCACCCTGCGCGGGGTGGGTACGGTCGTCACCGGGACGCTGACGGGCGGCACGCTGGCGCGCGGCGCGGCGGTCGTCGTGCAACCCGCGGGCCGCGCCGGACACGTCCGGAGCGTGCAAAGTCACGGGCGCGACCAGGACGCCGCCCCGCCCGGCACGCGCGCCGCCTTCAACCTGCCCGAACTCGCCGCCACCGGCGACGATGCCGTCGCGCGCGGCGACACCCTGACCCTGCCCGGGCTCGGG
>CAXUIU010000279.1:0-5460 GCA_964250955.1 uncultured Chthoniobacterales bacterium
GTCGAGATGTTCGTCGGCGTCGGCGCGAGCCGCGTGCGCGACATGTTCGAGCAGGGCCGCAAGAGCGCGCCGTGCCTGATCTTCATTGACGAAATCGACGCGGTGGGCCGTCACCGCGGCCACGGGGTCGGCGGCGGCCACGACGAACGCGAGCAGACGCTCAACGCACTCCTTGTCGAGATGGATGGCTTCGACGCTCAGGAAGGCATCATCATCATCGCCGCGACCAACCGGCCCGACGTGCTCGACCCGGCGCTGCTGCGCCCGGGCCGCTTCGACCGGCAAGTCAACGTCTCGCTACCCGACGTGAAGGGGCGCGAACAAATCCTCAAGGTCCACGCCAAGCGCGTGAAGATTGCCGAGGGCGTCGAGATGGACACGGTTGCCCGTGGCACGCCCGGGTATTCTGGTGCGGAGTTGGCGAATGTTATCAACGAGGCCGCCCTCCTTGCCGCCCGACGTGGATTGAAGGCCATCACCTTGGCCGAGCTCGAAGAAGCCCGCGACAAGGTGCGTTGGGGCAAAGAGCGCCGTTCTCTCGCCTTGACCGAGAAGGAAAAGGAAAACACCGCCTACCACGAGGCCGGTCACGCCTTGCTCAACGTCGTTTTGCCGCACACTGACCCGTTGCACAAGGTGACGATCATTCCACGTGGCCCAGCCTTGGGCGTGACGATGTCACTGCCCGAGCAGGACCGTGTCAGCGAGCGCAAAAACGAGATGCTCGACATGCTGGTCGTCATCATGGGCGGACGGGTGGCGGAGGAACTCGCCTTCGGTGACGTGACCAGCGGTGCGTACGGCGACATCCGTCAGGCAACGCGGCTCACCCGCGCGATGGTTTGTCACTACGGCATGAGCGAGAACCTCGGTATGGTGGACTATGGCGGTGACGATGGCCCGACGTTCCTGGGCCGCGACATGGGCCGTTCGCGCGACTACAGCGAGGCGACCGCGCAGGAAATCGACAAGGAAGTCAAGAACCTCACCGACGGCGCGTACGGCAAGGCCAAGCAGATCATCACCGAACGCCGCACGGCGCTCGACCTAATCGCCAAGGCGCTTCTGGAGTACGAGACGCTTAACGGCGAGCAGGTCCGTGACCTCATCGAACTCGGCTACATGCGCAACCCACCCAAGCCGGCCCTGCCACAGGCAACCCCGATGCCTCCGCCGCCCAAGACCCCGGTCAAGGAACCGGAGAGTGGCGTTGTCATCGCGCCGGATTATCCATCCGGCCTGACGGAAGCCCCGGCGGGCGCGTAGGGCCAGCGGCTCCACGTTGTAACCAAGGAAGGCAGCCCGAAGAAGGCTGCCTTCTTTTTTTGCCGCGCATTTCGCGTCGGATAACGTATTTAAGGCACCGCATGAATCCTCTGAAAACCTGGCTCGGCTATCCCTATCCTCTCGGCGCGACGTGGATGGACAACGGCGTCAACTTCGCGCTCTACAGCGCGCACGCCACCGGCGTCGAATTGTGCCTCTTCGACAGCGCCGACGCTACCCACGAGACCGTCCGCATTCCTATCCGCGAGCAGACCAACCAGATCTGGCACATCTTCCTGCCCGACCTGCGCCCGGGCCAACTCTACGGCTACCGTGTCTACGGCCCCTACGACCCCGCCAACGGCAACCGCTTCAACCCGGCCAAGCTCCTCATCGATCCCTACGCCAAGGCCATTGCCGGTAGCATCGACTGGGACAACAGTCTCTTCGCCTACGAGATGGGCGGCGAGAACGAGGACTTCACCACCAACAGTCTTGACAGTGGCTCACGCGTGCCGAAGTCGGTCGTCATCGACCCGGCGTTCGACTGGGGCACGGACAAGGCGCTGGGCTGTCCGCTTTCCGAGTTGATGATTTACGAGGTTCACGTCACGGGATTCACCAAGCTCTGCCCCGACGTGCCCGAGGAACTGCGCGGCACCTACGCGGGGGTTGGCTGCACCGCCGCCATTGACTACCTCAAGAAGCTCGGCGTCAACGCCGTCGAACTTCTACCCGTGCACGAGCATGTGGACGACCAACTCCTCGCTGACAAGGGCCTGGAAAACTACTGGGGCTACAACACCATCGGGTACTTCGCGCCGCACTGTTCGTACTCCGGCAGCGGGCACGAGGGCGGACAGGTGAACGAGTTCAAGGCAATGGTCAAGAACCTCCACGCCGCGGGCATCGAGGTTATCCTCGACGTGGTCTACAACCATACCGCCGAGGGCAACCATCTCGGGCCGACGCTCTCCTTCAAGGGCATCGACAACCGCTCCTACTACCGCTTGGTGGAAGACAACGCGCGCTTCTACATGGACTATACCGGCACGGGCAACACGCTCGACGCCACGAATCCGCACGTTCTCCAGCTCATCATGGACTCTCTGCGCTACTGGGTGACCGAGATGCACGTCGACGGCTTCCGCTTCGACCTCGCCTCGACGCTCGCACGCGAAGCCAAGGACGTGAGCCAGTTCTCCGCGTTCTTCGACGTGATCCACCAGGACCCGGTCCTGAGTCAGGTCAAGCTCATCGCCGAGCCGTGGGACGTGGGCGACGGCGGCTACCAAGTGGGGAACTTTCCGGTGCTCTGGGCCGAGTGGAATGGGAAGTACCGCGACGCCATCCGCAAATATTGGAAGGGAGAGGAAGGTCTCATCGGTGAACTCGCCTACCGTCTCACGGGTAGTCCTGACCTGTATCAACACGGCGGCAAGCGCCCTTACGCGAGCATCAACTTCATCACTGCGCACGACGGCTTCACCCTCCACGATCTCGTCTCCTACAACGACAAGCACAACGAGGCCAACGGCGAGAACAACAACGACGGCGACAACCATAACAGCTCCTGGAACTGCGGCGCGGAAGGCCCCACCGACGATCCGAAAATCAACGCCCTCCGGCAGCGCCAGCGGCGCAACTTCCTCGCCACGCTGCTGCTGAGCCAGGGCGTGCCGATGCTGCTCGGCGGCGACGAGTACGGCCGCACGCAGGACGGCAACAACAACGCCTACTGCCAGGACAACGAGATTTCGTGGCTGGATTGGCACGCCGAGAAGCGCGACGCGTCGCTCTTCGAGTTCACGCAGAAGCTCATCAACCTGCGCCGTGAGCACCCGATCTTCCGCCGGCCGAAGTTCTTTCAGGGCCGCAAGATCCGCGGCGGCGACGTGAAGGACGTGATGTGGTTCGACCCGAACGGCGAAGAGATGACCGAGGAGGAATGGACCACGCCGCACGCGAAGTGCCTGGGCATGTTGCTCGGCGGCGATGCCATCGACGTGCGTTCTTTCAAGAACGAGCCGATCCTGGACCGCACTTATCTGCTGCTGCTCAACGCGCACCACGAGCAGGTCGACTTCACCCTGCCCGGCCTGGAAAAGGTGCGCTGGGAACAGGTGATTGACACGACCGACGAGGCCGGTTTCGTCACCCACTCGAAGCAGGTGTCCTCCGGCGACGACTACCCGCTCGGGCCGCGTTCGCAGGTGCTCCTGCAACTGGCGACCGACGCCCAGGGCGAGGCGCGCACGGCGAGCTGGCGCAAGAGCGGCCGTCCGCCCGTGTCCGCCCGCAAGCCTGCCGTCGCGGCCAAGACGGAACTACCCGCGCCCGAGGTTGCTGCCGCGCCGGGTCAGCAGGGTGACCAAGTGAAAGACGCATGACAGCGTGCGCCGGATCAGTTATGAAGTTGGTCCAGTGCTCAGATTCGTTCACTCCGCTGACTGGCAGCTAGGCGCGCGGTTCACGCAGTTCGGCGCGAACGCCGCCCGGCTGCGCGCGCAACGCCCCACCACGTTGCGCGCGGCCCTGGGCGTCGCGCGTGACCGGATGGCCGACGCGTTCTTCGTGGCCGGCGACCTGTTCGAGGATAATCAGGTCGCCGATGCGTTGGTGGACGAGACGCTCGCCATCTTCGCGGAGTTTCCCGAAATCCCTGTCTACCTGCTGCCGGGCAACCACGATCCTGCCAGCGGCCCGGGGTCGGTGTGGAGCCGGCGGCAGTTCCGCGAGGGTTCGCTGCCGCGCAACGTCACGGTTCTGCGGGACACCGCCGCGCTGACCGTCCACGGACGTGACGGCACAGAGTACTTCCTGCTCGCTGCGCCGCTGCACCAGAAGGTATCCACCGTGGACCCGAGTTTGCGCCTGCGCGACCTCGGCCGCGCCCAGCCCGCCGACTGCGTACGGATCGGCCTGACTCACGGCGCACTGGCGTTCCCCGGCAAGCACCAGCCCAACGACTTCCCCATCGACCCCGCCGCCGCGACGCGCGCGGGGCTGGACTACCTCGGCGTCGGCCACTGGCACAACTGGCAGGTGTACGACGCCGGCCGCCTGGTCATGCCCGGCACGCCGGAGCCGGACGCGTTCGAACAGGACGCCGCCGGCCGCGTCGCGTACGTCGAGATCGACGGCCCCGGAGCCGTGCCGCGGGTTGCGCCGCTGCCGGTCGCGGGGTTGCGTTGGGCGTGTTGGGAATATGAGTTCAACGACTGGGAGAGCGCCCGCGCCGCGCTTGAACTCCACGCCGCCAGCCTCGGTGACGCCCTCCCGAACGCCGTCTGCCGCGTGCGCATCAAGGGCCTCGCCAATCCCCTGCCCTGCGCGCAGGCGAAGGGGTGGTTGCAGGAGCGTTTTGCCGGAGCGTTCCATTGCCTCGTGGACGACCAGACCCGCCCCGCGCTCTCATCCGGCGAACTCGCCGCCCTCGAACGCGAACACCCCATCCTCTGCCAGGTGCTCGGCGACCTGCGCCAGCTCGTCCGGCGACGGTTCATCCGACGCGGTCGCCACTGCACCGCTGTCATTGGCCGAGGCCCAGACGCTCACCGCTGCCGCCAAGCTCGACCTCACGGCGTTGGACGTTCCTGACTTCCTCGCCGCGCGCGAACTCCTCTTCGGCGCGCTGCACGAGGCCGCTGCCGTGGCCCGCGTATGATCCTGCACCGGGTCGAAGCCGCCAACGTGGGGCCGTTCACCGGCGCGCCAGCCGTGGCGGGGCCGTTCGCACCGGGCTTGAACATCCTCGCCGCCCCTAACGAAACCGGCAAGACCACCATCCTCAAAGCCGCCGGCCGTGCGCTTTTCGACCGGCACACCTGCAAGGATGCCGAGATCCGTTCATTACGTCCGGTCGGTACCGATCTCGCGCCGAAGGTCAGCGTGGAGTTTGGGACGGCGGAGGGTCGCTTCAAGGTGGAGAAGACCTTCCTCCAAACCCCTACCAGCGCCCTGTACGAACACCGCGGCCCGGCGTGGCAACCGGTCGCGGAGGGCGACGAGGCAGACCTCCGCCTCACTCGCCTGCTCCAGTCCCGCCACCCTGGCAAGGGTGCGACGAAGGCCGCTGCGCATTGGGGTATGCTCGGCTACCTGTGGATGCGCCAAGGCGAACTCTCCGAGTGGCCTGCGTGGACCGAGAACCCCGCCGGTCAGCTTGTTCAGAGCCTGCTCGTGAAGGTAGAG
>CAXUIU010000280.1:0-5433 GCA_964250955.1 uncultured Chthoniobacterales bacterium
CGCCGCACACACCCGCCGGCGTCGCGAGGGGAGGGTCTGATGACTCCTCCCAACTCTGTATTTAGCAAGGATTATCTTGTAGTACAAAGCAATTTCTTTGCCGTCGAATGAACTGGGCAGCAGGAGACGAGCGGAATTAGCGCCGCTCACCTGATCATCTGGGTACATCGAAGATGAGGGCGAGATGTCCGAAAGCGGTTAACATGGTGTCGAGCTTGTCAAAGCAGGTGGACATGCGTCGGCAGCTTTGAGGCGGCGGTAGAGCTTGCGGCCTATCCGTCAAGGCTTGCACCGTCGCGTCAAGATGCACCTCTGTGTTCATGCTGCCTTTGGTGGTGAGGTGGGGGTAGTGATGAGCTGAGTGTGGCAGTTCCTTTGATGGCGAGATTGTCATTGGCGATGAAGAAGTGGAGGGCATCGAGGTGGTGTCCGACGCACTTGGAAAAAGAACAAGCCCGGCGCACCAGGCGGCTGGTGCGGGTTCGCAGGGGACCGAATCACCGCTCCACGTGGCAGGTCTCGCCCTGCTCTTTACCGCAGCAACGATGGGTTCTCTGCGGGAACACGGTGGCGTAGGCGTCCCAGTAATCGCTGCGGGTGGCACACCGTTGATAACCCGGCGGCAGGTCTGCTCGCAGCTCACACGCGCTTTGCAGGCTCCTTTTGCCCAACATCCACGCCACGATCTGACGGGTGCGACGGCACAAGGCCACCCACAGCCAGAGCGTGTTGGCCTTGTGGCCTGCAAAGCTCCAAAGCTCATCGAGCACGTCACCCGCCTAGCCGGGCAGCAACGTGTCCACAAAGGCCGGGAGACCTTCCGCTTTTCCCCACCATTTCATGACGGTCTGGTAGCAGACGCCGAAGGTGCGGTGGATGCCTCGCAGGCTCATGTAGTCTTGGTAGGCCGAGTGCGGCTCAGACTGCGAGAGAGTTTTTATTTTTAGCCGCTACCTTGCCCGGTATGTGGAACGGTCGAGCAGTTCTATCAATACACGCAACTCAAATGGTTTTGTGATGTAACCATCAGCACCGCTGGCAAGCAACCGCTCCCGGCTTTGTGACGTCGCGTCCGCGCTGATCATGACGACGGGGATGCGCATGGTCATCGGATTATGACGTAGCTCGTGCAACACGAATTCGCCCGTCATCTCCGGCAGTTGCAGGTCGAGCAGAATCAAGTCAGGCAGCAGCCTCTCCGCTTGTTCGAGACCTGCTCGACCGTCCTGCGCAGAAGAGAATTGCCAATCGGGCCGGTGACGTTTGATCAACGACTCTACCAACCTGAGATTGGAGATGGAATCGTCGATGCAAAGCAACCTGGTTTGCTCCTCGGAAGCCAACGCCGCGAGAGCCGAAGCCTCCGGCGCGGGCACCTCCTGGGAAGGTGAGGAATAATCTCTACGCACCGGCAGTTCGAACCAAAACGTACTGCCCTGACCTTGCTGGCTCGCTACTTCCAAAGTGCTGCCCATCGCTTCGACCAACCGGCGCGAGATCACCAACCCCAAGCCGGTCCCTTGCACCTGTCCATAAGCCTGGTCCAACCGCTCAAACGGCACGAAAAGCTTGGCGAGACCCTCCGGCGAGATTCCTACCCCGGTGTCGTTGATCTCGACGCGCAGCTTGTCGGGAGAAACCAACTTGCCGCGGAGCGTCACGCTCCCGTTGTCGCGGTTGTACTTGATGGCGTTGGACAGCAGGTTGATCAGGACCTGTCGCAAACGTTGTTCGTCGGACCAGACGGCGGTCAGGTCGTCGGGCATCTGCACCTGACACTGGATTTGACGCGGTTGCGCCAGCCGCGCGACCATTTGCACGCATTCGTGCGCGAGCCGGCGAAAGTTCACCTCCCCGCAGACAAGGTTCAGGTTGCCCGACTCGACTCGTGCCAAGTCGAGCACCTCGTCGATCAGGCCCAACAGGTGACGGCCGCCCTTGAGCAAATGGTAGACGCTTGTGCGATCATCACCCGACAGGTCGCTGAGTTCGAGCAACTGTCCAAACCCCAAGATCGCGTTCAGAGGGGTGCGCAGCTCGTGGGAGACGCGGCTGAGGAATTCACTCTTGGCTTGGTTCGCCTGTTCTGCCGCCCCGCGGGCAGCTTCGGCTTGCTCTTTGGCCCGTTCGGCGTGGGTGCGGGCCCGTTCGGCATCTTCTTTCGCCTGGTGGAGGACGGCTTGGTGACGGGTGCGTTCGCGCAGGTCGCTCTCGATCCGGGCGAGACGGCGCTTCCAACGCCGACGCCATCCGTAGATCGTCCCCCAAACCAACGTCAGTCCACCGGCGGTCACCAAGCACCAGAACCATCCCGTCTGGTAGAAAAAAGGTTGCAGGCGAAACGCCAGCCCGGTATCCACTTGGGTCCAGACTCCGTCCGTGTTCGAGGCTTGTACCCGGAAGACGTAGCGTCCCGGCGGCAGGTTGGTGTAGTAAGCCACGCGTTCCGACCCTGCCTCGTTCCAACCGGCATCGAAACCATCCAGCCGGTAGCGGAAGCGACAGGCCTCCGGTGTCGCCAGGCTCAGGGCCGTGTAGCGGAAGCCCAGTTTGCGCGTTCCCGCGGGTAGGTCTTCGAAGGTCGTCCGCTCCCGGTCGTCACCCACGTTCTGCGTGCGACCGTCGGCCAGCAGTTCCTCAATCTGCACGGGAGGTGGCGGCTGGATCACGCCCTGCCGGGAAGGATCAACGCAGGCAACGCCGCGCGACGTGGCAAACCAGAGCCGCCCCTGACCGTCGTGGGCACTGACCGGCTGGGAGCCGCCGGCAACGGACCGGGAACGGAGACCATCGGCGGTTCCATAAACCTGGCAGTTCAGGGTTGAGCCGGTCCGGTCGGAGTGCTCGATGTCGGCCTTGGTCACCCGCAGGATGCCGTTGTTGGAACTCAGCCAGAGGTTGCCTTGATCGTCACCGAGGATGCCCATGATGGCGCAATCCAGTGCTCCGTCGCGGGCCGAGTAGCGGGTGAGACGAAACTCGCCGCCCGCGCCGGCGTCATGCAATCGGTACAAACCCTCCTGAGTCCCGACAAAAAAATCTTTCTTGTCCCCCGGCCGTGCATAGAACTTGAAGACGGTGCCCAAACCTTTGCGTGCTGGCGAGTCGATGATCTCCACGATTTGCCCGTCGGCATCCATGCGGTTTAGCCCGCCGTCCGTACCGATCCAGAGAACACCGGCGGCGTCGAGATGAAGCGCCCCAACGTGACCGTTGACCAACCCGGTCGCGGTCGTCAGGTGGGCAAGCACTTGGTTGCCTTGGATGTGGTAAAGACCGTTGTCCGTGCCAACCCAGTAGTTCCCAGACGCGTCTGGGTAGAGCGCGCTGACAATGCTGCGATCCAAGTCTTCCCGCACCGGGAACAGACGCAGCGAGCCTTGCTGCCAGACCAGCAGGCCGTTGCAAGTGCCGGCCAGTAGGCTGCCCTGGTCGACCCCCGGGCTGATACACTGCACCGAGTCGTTGCCGGGACGGCGGTCCGCCGCGGCCAGCGAGTAGTTGCTCACGGCGCCACTCGCTGGCTCGACGTTGCTCAGACCGTGTTCATGGCCGACCCATAGCGAGGTGGGACCATCGGCAAAAACGGTGTGTACATCGTCGCCGGTCATTCCTTCAGGTCGGCCGAAACTGGTGAAAAGAACGTCGTGCAGCACCTGCAATCCTCTCGGAGTAGCGATCCATAGATTCCCCTCGTGGTCTTCGCAGAGGCTGGTCACCTCGTTGCTGATCAAACCCGCTTCGGCGGTGTAATTTTCTGTCTTCGCAGAAGCGCCGGTCGTCATCCGGTAAAGCCCCTGACCGGTGATACCGGCCCAAAGGGTGCCGGTGTGGTCTTCGAGCATGACGCTGACCGGCGAGCCGGACAATGCCAGCCGAGAGTGAAAGACGCCATCGCCCTCCAAGGAACCGATGCCGGCATCGCGCGAGCCGATCCAGAGGCTGCCGTCGCGGGCGGGGATCAGGCAATCCACACTTTTACCCGCGAGGGCGGGGAGCTGGCTAAACCACCGCACTTTCTCATGCGATTGTTGCCGATAAAGCCCTCGTTCGGTGCCGATCCAGAGTTCCCCGCCTTGGTCGCGGCAGACCGTATGAACCGTGTCGGCCGGCCAGCCGGAGGCATTCTCCAAAGGGCCGGCCACCGCCCCGTCCAAGGTGACGTGGAACAACCCCCGGGTGGTCTTGACCCAGAAGGCTCCGTCCACCGGGTCTTGGAGCAGGATTTGACCGGCCGGAGCGTTCGGCAGGGTCGCTTGTGCCTTGCCGTGGGCGAAGTAGTGCAGGCCGTTGGTGTTGGCCAAGATCAGTAGATCGGGTGAACGAGCATCTTCCAGCACACTGAGAAGTCCGTAGCCTCCCAAGACGGGATCAGTACGGCCATCGAAGGCCTGGGCACGTGTACCATCGAAACGGACCAAGCCCTCTTTGGTGCCAAGCCAAAGGTAGCCGGTGTGGTCCTGGGTGACACAGAGAATGTTGTCCAACGGGAGGCCGTCCTCCGAATCCCAGCTTTTGGTTGCGTACTGGGTGATCGCACGACTGGGGTCCAAGCCATGCACCGTAGGGAGGAAGGCGGCCAGGGCTATCCAGGCAGCAACAGCCGAGTACATCAGAGACCACACGGATGCTTTTGTGCGTCGTTGCTTGCGGGCCGTAGTTTTCCAGACAGACATTTGGGGGAACATTGAACAAGCTATCCCGTGACAGAGACGCCCTTCATGAAGCTGATACAGCATGCCCCAAGCCAAGGCATGGTACGAAGAGCGTCTAATAACATTTGGATGAAGCAATTGACGCCAGAATACCTTTCAACCGAAGTTTCTGCCGGACGTTGATGCTGCGCTCGCAAGCAGCAGGGTAGCCCGTGGCGAAGATGCAGTCCGGGTACCTGTGACTGCGAGATCGCTGGGCCGTTGATCAAGGAGTGGCCATCTTGACGAGACGGGTGCTGAAGCGAGGAAAGTCACGCTTCGTCAGTGGACCTAGCACTTTCAGGTAGGCCCGGGTCGTTTACCTGCGCCCTCTGCAATCATCAGAGAAATCCTACGCGGGACTTGCCAAAGGCTGGCAGGAACGTCCGAGCATCAGGTGGTGGAAAGCTTTCCCCGAGCTCCATCCCCTCGCCGTAGCAGCGTACGTGGCGGGTATCATGCCAAGACGGCCATCGCACCACCTGCGATGCACATGCCAGCCGCAGTATGGGACTGGACTCACCTGGGCCTGCTTCATTCCCTTCGGGTGGGATACCTCGAAGCTTGCTTCGACTTTGCTGGGGCGGAGGGTGAGGCCGCAGACGAAGTGGAGCAGGCTTTCGTACAAGCACAGATGCTGCGGCTTGGCAGGCGTAGGCTCCGGTCGAGCCGCCGGGAGGCTCCAGAGCGTCTCAGCGAGCAGCTTGCAGCCGTTTTTGTAGGTCCCGGCCACGGGCTA
>CAXUIU010000281.1:0-264 GCA_964250955.1 uncultured Chthoniobacterales bacterium
ACGCGCTCCTGCTCGACCTGCTGCTGCCGGGCGGGTTGTCGGGCTCGGAAATCCTCAAGAAGACCCGCGCGCAAAAGAAGTTCGAGAAGCTCCCGGTCCTGGTGTTCACCAACATCTACACCCGCGACGTGGAGGAGGAAGCCAAGGCGGCGGGCGTGCTGCGCCTCTTCAACAAGGCGGCGGCCACGCCCCGCGACGTGGTGGCGGCGCTCGACGAAATCTTCCTGCCGAGCGAAGCCGTTTTCGGCGGTGGCCCGGCGGCGC
>CAXUIU010000281.1:274-5403 GCA_964250955.1 uncultured Chthoniobacterales bacterium
GCGCCGAAGTCGGTCAAGTTCGACCTGCCGCCGCTGGCGGTGTCGGCGGCGGTCCCGACCCCCGGGGCGGGCGAGCGCCGCGCCGCGGCTCAGGGCAGGGACGCGGCCCAGGACAACGAGTTCCAATCCGAGATCCGCGAGTCCTTGCTCCAGGGGGCGCCGGATTTCGTCAAGAGCCTGCGCGGGTTGTTGCAGGTGCTGCTGCGCAGCCAGGGCGACGCCGAAGCGCAGGCCGTCCAGCTCCTCGAACTTTACACCCGCGTCCACTCGCTGACCGGCAACGCGGCCATCGCGGGCTTCAAGAAGGTGGCGCGCCTCGCCGGTGCGTTGGAGGCCATGCTGCGCGAGTTCCAGGCCAAACCTGAGGGCCTCAACCCCTCGACCAAGCGTACGCTCACGCAGGCCATGGACTTTCTGGCCATGCTTTTCACCAACGCCGGCATCCACGAGACCGGCCAGCCCTTGCAGGAGCAAATCCTCATTGTGGACGACGAGATCATCAGCCGGCGCGTCATCGGGCATTCGCTCGAAAAAGCGGGCCTGAAGTCCACGGCCGTCAGCCATCCCGACGAGGCGCTCAAGCTCCTCCAGGACAACCGCTACGACCTCGTTTTCCTCGACGTGGAGATGCCTGGCATGAACGGCTTCGAGCTGTGCAAGAAGCTGCGCGCGATGCCGCTGCACGCCAAGACGCCGGTGATCTTCGTGACGGCGCTCAGCGGCTTCGAGAGCCGTGCCAAGTCGTCCCTGAGCGGCGGCGACGACTTCAGCGGCACGCCTTCCTCGTACAGCGACCTGGCGGTCAAGGGCCTGATCTACGTCCTGCGCGGCACGCGCGGCGACGCCGGGCAGCAGCCCGCCGCCAGCGTGCCGTCCGCTGCACGCGCGCTGCCGTCGCTGGCGGGAGTGACGGGTGGGCAGTTGGCGGGTTCCGTCCGGCCATGATCGAACCCCCGCCGCCTTACGACGAGGACAAGCGGCTGGCGGCCACGCGCAGCCTGCACGTTCTCGACACGCCGCCGGAGGAGCGTTTCGACCGCATCACCCGGCTGGCGACCGAGCTGTTTTCCGTGCCTACGGCGTTCGTGTCGCTCGTGGACGAGGGGCGCGTGTGGTTTAAGTCGCGCCGCGGCATGGAGCCGGCCGAGGTGCCGCGCGCCGCGTCGTTCTGCGCGCACGCGATCCTCTCGCCCGGCAGCACGCTGGTCGTCGCCGACGCGAGCCGCGACGAGCGCTTCCACGACAACCCGCTCGTGGCCGGCGGGCCGCAGTTCCGCTTCTACGCCGGGCAACCGCTGCTCTCGCCGGATGGTCACGCGCTGGGAACTTTTTCCATCGTGGACCGCCAGGGGCACGCGTTCGACGAAGAGCACCGTGCCGCCTTGCGTGACCTCGCCAAGATGGCCGAGGCCGAGCTGACCACGGCCGAACTCAACCACGCGCTGCACCGTTTGCGCGCGGCGGAGGAGAACTACCGCGGGATCTTCGAAAACGTGGCCGAGGGGATCTTTCAGATCGACCCAGAGGGAAAATACCTCAACGCGAATCCGTCGGCGGCGCGTTTTTACGGGTTTGAGTCGCCAGCGCAGTTCGTGGCGGAGGCGAGCGACTTCGGGCGCGCGTTGCAGGTGCAGCCCGAGCGTCGCGACGAGATGCTGCGGCTCCTGCGCACGGAGGGACGCGTCACCAACTTTGAGAGTGAGATCAACCGCTGCGGAGGGACGGCGGTGTGGATCTGCGAGAGCATCCACGCGGTCCGGGACGCCGGCGGCCGCTGCCTGTACTACGAGGGGACGGTCCACGATATCACCTCACAGCGCTACGCCGCCGCCGCCCAGGCGCAGGCACGCGACGAGGCGCTCAACTCCGCCCAGCTCAAGAGCGACTTCCTGTCGATGATGTCGCACGAAATCCGTACGCCGATGCACGGCATCATTGGCATGACGGGGCTGCTCCTGAACACGGAGTTGAAGCCCGAGCAGGAGGAGCTGGTACGCTTGATTGCTTCCTGCGGCGACAACCTGCTGAGCCTCATCAACAACGCGCTCGATTTCTCCAAGATCGAGGCCGGCTGCCTGGAACTGGACAACCAGCCCTTCGCGTTGCGGCCGTGCTTGAAGGAGGTCATCGACCTGCTCTCCGTCCAAGCGGCGGGCAAGGGGCTGACGCTCGCGTGCGAGGTTGATCCGCGCATTCCCGAGGTGCTCGTCAGCGACGTGACGCGGGTGCGACAGATCCTTTTCAACCTGATCTCCAACTCGATGAAGTTCACGCCCGCCGGCGGCCGGGTGGACGTGGTCGTCACCGGACACCAAC
Organism: uncultured Chthoniobacterales bacterium; assembly: GCA_964250955.1. Classification (GTDB taxonomy): domain Bacteria; phylum Verrucomicrobiota; class Verrucomicrobiia; order Chthoniobacterales; family SZAS-18; genus CAHJWO01. Next base: position 2,591 of record CAXUIU010000281.1, read on the forward strand.
TCAGCGAAACCGTCGAAAACCACGGCCATGTCGGGGCGATTGATCCGTGGATGTTCCACTTCACCGTGCGCGACACGGGTGAGGGCATCCCGGAGGAAAAACTGCACCGGCTCTTCCGGCCGTTCAGCCAGGTGGACGCTTCGACCAGCCGCAAGCACGGCGGCACGGGGCTCGGGTTGGCCATTTGCCACCGGCTCTGCGAGATGCTCGGCGGCGCGATCTGGCTGGAGAGCGAACCCGGGATGGGTTCCAACTTCGAGTTCACCGTCAAGGCCGCCGCCGTGCCGAACTCCTGCGACCTCAAGGCCGCCGACGAGCCCCCGCCCGCACTGGTCATCCTGCCGGACCCGAGCCCGGGCACGAACGGCTCCCACGCTCCCGCCGTCGCCGCTCCTCCGGTGCCGTCGATGCCTGCCAACGGCGACGCACCGTCAACCTCGTTGCGCATCCTCATCGCCGAGGACAATCCGGTTAACCAACGCGTGGCACTGGGTCTGCTCAAACAACTCGGCTACACGGCGACCTTGACCAACGACGGCGCGGAAGCCGTCCGCGCGCTGGAAGCGGCCGAGTACGACGTGGTGCTCATGGACATCCAGATGCCCGAGATGGACGGCCTGGAAGCGACGCGCGAAATCCGCCGCCGCTGGCCCGACGGACCGCGCCGCCCCTACATCATCGCCATGACCGCCAACGCCATGACCGGCGACCGGGAGAAATGCCTGGACGCCGGGATGGACGAATACATCAGCAAACCCGTCAAAGCTCCTCGCTTGAAATCAGCCCTCGAACAATGCTGCGAGCTGCGCGCCGCCGTGGCCGCCGTCGCCCAATCTTCCTCCTCCATGAGCCCCAACGGATCTCCCACCTTGACGGTCGAGCACGCGGTGCTTAACCGCGACAGCCTCGAAGCCCTCAAGAGCCTTCAATCTGAGGGGGACGACGGCTTCCTCAAGGAAATGATCGAGCTTTTCCTCAACGACACGCCCGCGCGTTTCGCCGAAATGGACGACGCGCTCAAGGCCGGTCAGCAGCAGGACTTCGTCCGCGCGGTGCACAGCATCAAGGGGGCAAGTTCCAACTTCGGCGCGGACGACCTGCACAACCTGTGCGCGGAGGTCGAGACGATGGGTCGCGCTGGCAAGATGACAGAGACCGGCGACAGGGTGCGCGCCATCCACGAGGAGTTCGACCGGGTGCGCGCGGCGTTGTTAGCGGAGGTGGCGTAAGCAGAACTAAGTCGCCGGCCATACCGCTCATGTTCGTGCGGCCGTCGATGCTCAATGGCTGGTTTGTCTGAATCCACATGGAAGTTCAACCGATCATGCCGTGACTTGCTTGAGTTTGTGAACCATCCAAGGTGCTTCCGCGAGTTGGCCCTTGGTGATACCGAACGTTTGCAAGTACGTGAGCGGCATTTTCTTCATTGGAACCACCGGATAGAACGTGTCGAAATCCTCCGATTCGTATGCCCGATAGATTTCCTCCGGGTCTGCGTCCCATGACCGTATCTTCTGGAAAGACTCCACGGTGCGAAGCTCGCGGATTTTTCCCCGTGCGTTCTGCACTTCGCGGAACTTCGCAGCATCCTTCGCCGTGCGGATGGCTTCACGCCACCGCTGCGCATTGTAACCGGGAACGTTGAGCGAGGCGATGTTGTCAGGGTGATAAAGGAGGTTCTCGATCGAGTAATACGGCAGCACGCGGTAGTTAGGGAAGAGCCGACGGAGTTCCTCGATCTCGGAAGCCAAGAGGAAATCCCGGTCGCGCATACCCCACAACCCAGGTGTGGCCTGCACCATGGTAAACACCCCTTCGGCGTTGCCGGCCGGGATGAACAGGCGCGAGTTGTCATCGCAAGCGGCATTGTAAAACGCGCAGTCCTTGCCCTCGCAGGCGATGACCTTGCGCCCGCTGAACAACCGCGAGAGTGAATCGCGCGGCACGGCGATCTCGAACACGTCGAGATGGCGGCGTGGCGCGGGCGCGAGGCGTTGGGGCAGATCGAAGTCGAGGTCATCGAAATCGATGATGGCGGCGTGTTCGCTCTCGTCGGCGTACTCGATAAAACCGAGCGCGTGCGTCGCGGTCCAGAGTTGCGCGTTTTCAGGAATCCACTGCTCGACAACTTCCTGCAAGACGTTTCTCTGGAGTGCGGTGTTGAGATGGAGATCCATCTCATCAATGAAGAAGATAGCGTCCTCATAGCGTTCGCGGCGCACCGCGAAGTTCATCAGCAGGATAACGATTTGCTTCTCGCCGTGGGAAAGCAGATCGAAGGACACGGTCGAACCGCCCTTCGTGAAAAATAGTCGGATGGGCTGCTGCGGGTCAGAGTTATCGAAGTTTTTGATCTGGATGGTGGTCGCCGCGCTGTCGCCGAAGATACGGCGCAAGGAACGATTGAACGGTTCGATGAAGCGGCGAAAGATGGCGACCGTGTCCGCCTGTTCGCCGCGGAAGGTCGGCTCGCGCAACGACTTGTCAATCTCCTTGGTAAATTGCGCGACATCGGCGAAGAAGCGTCGATCTTCGTAGGTGAAAAAGTGTGGGCGGTCCGAATCTTGGACGATCTGCTGCTCCGCGCCTTGAACGCGCTGCATTGTGGGCACTACCCTCAGACTGCTTCGTCCGTAGAAGTGCGGAGGTTTGCCGATTGCTGAATTCGTTCCTTGCCCGACAGAAAACACTTTCGCGCCCTGGTGAGGATTGACTTCGATCCGGAAGGGTTTGGTTTTGTCTATCGGATCGTAGGCCAGATTGGCTCCCCTCGTGCCTCCGCCCCCTGCGAGCAGGTTGAAAGCATCGAACAC
>CAXUIU010000282.1:0-5389 GCA_964250955.1 uncultured Chthoniobacterales bacterium
CTCCTGGGCTTGCTGCTCCTGCTGTTGTTGGCGGGCGGCCTGTTGATCCTGTTGGCGCTGAGCCTGTTCCTGCTGACGCTGCTCGCGCGGCGGCTGGTCTTGCTGGCGTCCCTCGAGCTGCTGCTGGCGTTGCTCTTGTTGCCGCTGGCGCTGGGTTTGCTCGGCCTGCTGACGCTGTTGTTGTTCCTGTTGACGCTGTTGCTGCTGCTGCTCGCGCTGTTGGCGCTGCTGGTCCTGCTGCTGCTGGCGCTGGACCTGTTCGGCCTGTTCACGCTGCTGGCGCTGTTCACGGGCATTCTGCTGGTTCTGCTCGGCCTGCTGGCGCTGCTGCTGGCGCTCGGCCTGCTGGGTCTGTTCGGTTTGTTGGCGCTGCTGGCGCTGTTCGGCCTGCTGGGCCTGCTGGGCTTGTTCGGCTTGTTGGCGCTGGTCGCGGCGGTTCTCACGCTCGTTGTTGGCCGTCGGCGGCTGGTTGCCTCCCTGGTTGAAAGGCTGAGCACCGGCGGGCGGGTTGTTGTTGCCACCATTGCGGGAGGCTTCGCGCTGCTCACGGTCGCGCTGGGCGGCATCGCGGCGGGCCTGACGGTCCGCGTCGGCGCGGAAGCCTCCCTGCCCGGCCGTCGGAGGGACGTTGGGCACGGGCGGGACGTTCGCCTGCGGCGGCGGGCGCTGGCCATCCCGGTTGCTGCGCTCGCGCGCCTGCTGCTGGAACTGCTGGCGCACGCGCTCGACCGAAGCTTGGTCGCCACCGCTGTTGCGCCAGCCGTGCTCGACGCGCGGGTCGGCGAGTTCTTGCTTCACACGCGGCGGACGGACCTGGTTGAAGTTCACCTGCTGATGGGTGATCTGGGGCGCGGCGATCTGGAAGACGCCGTTGCGCACGACATTAGGGTTGCGGCGTTCGGGGCCGCGGTCACGCAGGAAGCCCACGTCGTCGCGGCGCTCGATGCGCAGTTCCTGGATCGGCTGATGCACCCGCGTGCGGATGAAGCCGAAGTCGGGTCCGTCGTTGTGCACGATCACGAAGTTGTTGTCCCGACGGTAGGTGATGCGCGTTACGTTGAAGGTGTTTTCGACGATCACGATGTTGCGCTGGGGCGGGACGATCACCTCGCGCAGGACCGGCGCGCCGAAGTCGGCCGTCTGCACGAAGCAGTAGTTGGCCGGGCCGATGTCGTACTGCTGGTCCACGTCGTCGTAGTAGCCGCCTTCATCCTCGACGGTGTTGTAGTCTACGGAAGCCACGCGGTCGCTGCCGCGGACGTTCGGGGCGCTGGCACGGCGCGGGGGCAGGGGAGCCCAGCCGACGTAGTCGTTGCTCGTGCGCCAGGACACCCAGCCCGGACCCCAGTCGTAGCCGGGCACCCACACCCAGCCGGTGTTCTCCAGGTTGGTCCAGCGGCCGTAGTGGTAGGTCGCCCAGCCGAAATTCTCGTAAGACACCCAGGTCCAGCCGTCGTCCGTCTGCGCCCAGTAGCCGTCGGAGTACGGCCGCCACTTGGCGTTGTTGTAGGCGATGGACGGCTGCCAGACGTAGCCGAACTCGGGTGTGTTGTACCAGTCGCCGTCGTCGGCGAGGCTATTGTAAAAAACGTCGAAAGAAACGTCGTCCGCGCGCGCCGCGCTCACGGGGAGAACCGAGAGCACCGCCGCGAGCAGACACGTCAGGAGGGCGGGGATTTTCATGGAGGTTTGGGATGCGAACTGCCAGTCACCAAGCATAGACCGGGCCGGGCGCGGTTTATTCGATTTCCGTGTGGGAAAGAGTATAGAGGGAGGCTGTGCAAACCATCGTCATCGGCCACCGCAACCCCGACATGGACTCGATCTGCTCGGCGCTCGCGTACGCGCGGCTCAAGGCGGCGCTGGGCTGGTACGACGTGGTCGCGCGCGCGCGGGCAACCTGAACGAGCGCATCCAGTTTGCCCTGGGCAAATTTGACACCGAGCCGCCGACCTTCCTGAGCGACGTGACCCCGCAGGTGCGCGACGTGATGACGCGTGAGGTCGTCCACGTGCGCGCGGACAACACCATCGCCAAGGCCATGCGATCCCTCGAACAAGGCCACGTGCGCGGCCTGCCGGTGGTCGACGAGGCGGGCCGCTGCCTGGGCCTGCTCAGCGCCACCGAGATCGGCCGGCAACTCTTCCCGCCCATGCCGGAACTGGGCGCCACACGCACCGTGCGCGCCCTCTTGCCGGACATCGTGCGGACCTTCCGCGGCGAGGTGCTGGTGACGAGCAAGCAGGACGAGACGGTCGAGCGCGACCACGTCCTGATGGTGGCTGCCATGAACACGGCGTCGTTCCACGAGCGCCTGCGCCGACAGGGAGCCGCCAACGTGGTGCTCTTCGTGGGCGACCGCGACGACATCCAGGCGCTGGCAATCAAGGAAGGGGTGCGCGCCCTGGTGCTGACCAGCGGCGTCGAGGCCGCGCCGGAGACCGTGCAAGGCGCGGCGGCGGCCGGCGTGATGCTCGCGCGCTCGGGCCTGGATACGGCGACGACCGTGCTGCTCGCCCGCGGGGCGATGCGCGCCGGACGCATGGCGGACAGCGAATATGCGTACTTCAGCCCCGAAACGCCCCTGGAGGCCGCGCGGGCGCGGGCGGCGGGCTCGGCGGGCTCCCTCTTCCCCGTGCTCGCCGAGGACCAGCGCATGGTGGGCGTGGTGACCAAGGCGGACTTCCTCAAGGACGTGCCGAGGCAGTTGATCCTCGTCGACCACAACGAACTGCCCCAGGCCGTGCGCGGCGCGGACAAGCTGCCGATCATCGAGGTCATCGACCACCACCGGCTCGGGGGCTTCGCCACGGACCAGCCCATCCTCTTCTGGAACAACCCCGTTGGCTCGACCTGCACCATCGTGGCGATGCTTTACCAGCAGAACGGCATTGAAATCCCGCGCAATACTGCCGGGTTACTGATGGCCGGGCTGATCTCCGACACGCTGAACCTGACCTCGCCCACGGCCACGCCGATTGATCGGAGCGTCATGGCGCGGCTCGAAAAGATCGCCGGCATCGACGCGACGACCCTGGCGTCGGAGATTTTCGCGGTGGGTTCGCCGCTGTTGACGCTCGATCCGCAGGAGGTGGTCACGCTCGACGCCAAGGAGTACGCGGAGGCGGGGATGCGCTTCAGCGTGGCGCAGATCGAGGAACTCGGCTTCCGGGCATTCCGGGACAAACAGGCGGCGCTCGCGGCGGCACTCGACGCGTATTGTCAGCAGGAGAAACTTTTCTTTTCGGCGCTGCTGGTCACGAACATCTCCACGCAGAACTCCATCCTGCTCGTCAGCGGCTCGGAGGAGTTCCGGCGGCAGATTGACTATCCCGCCGCCGGGCAGGGGACGTGGCGGCTCGACGGCGTGGTTTCGCGCAAGAAACAGCTTTTGCCGTACCTATTGCAGCGGTTGCAGGAGACGCAGGTAGCCACTTAGGGGACAGACCCTGCTCAGCCCGCGCGCTCGGGCAGGACGTTCTCGCGGTAAGCGCGCAGGAGCAGTTCGAGCGCGGCAATTTCATGCCGCACGGTGTCGCCCTCGCCGGTGTCGCACACGCGCCGCGGCGGATCGAAGGTCTGCACGTCCTTGATCGTCGGGATGATGTCCGCCCCCTGCGTGATCGCCTCGCTGATGGACTCGAAGTGGTGGTGCTGCGCCAGGTAGGTGCGGTTGGCGTCGAGGATGAGCGTGTAGCCGTTGTCGCCGTACACCTCCGAGAAGGCACCGTCGATGGTGATGGCCTGCCCGCTCTTCTTGATGGGCGACTCGCCCTGCTCGATCTTGACCGGCACGTGGCCGTTGACGATCAGCCCGTGATCCGCGTCCACGCCGAAGTCCGCGAAAATCTTCCGGCAAAACTCCTTTTCGTGGATGAGTTTGAAGTAGGGATTCTTCGTCTCCGCGTGGGTCTTCTTGTCGGTGAGAAAGTACATCTCGAACGTGGCAATCTTGTCCTTGCCGAAGAGCGGTGACAGTGGCCCGCCCCACAGGTACCACAGGAGGTCGAGCGCGCTCTGGTCGTGGTCGCGGAAGGCACGGTGGACCGCCGCGTCGAGCGCCTCGAAGAGCGCCCGGCCGCGGTACTCCACCCCGCCGACGCGCAGCGGCAGGAACTCGCCCGCCTCGTCCACGGGCACGCATCCGTGGAAAATCAGGTTGTAGTCGCGCACGAGGTGCATGGCGCCCTGGCGTTCGAGGAAGCGCATCTGCTCCCACAACGGCTGGCTCTGGAGGAAAGAGGTCTTGAACTGCGCCATGCACGCCTCCTCGTCCGGGGAGAGCCGGCTGGGGTCATCCCAGTCCACGGTCGGGAAGTTCATGTCCGCGATGGGATAGACGACGCCGTCGAGCCGGATGGTGCCGTGCTCGGCGTTGACCTGGTTGAGGAGCTGGCGGTGCGCGAGGCCGAAGTCGGGGTTGCGCGCGATGGTCTGGCTTTCCAGCTTGAACTGGATGACGGCCATCGCCTTTTGCATGCGCTGCATCGAGAGCGGGTCGCGGATGCCCTTGCCGTGGCAGACGAAGCGCTCGGCGGGATCGTCGTAGTAGACGTTGCGCACGAGTTTTTCGAGCGCGGCGAGCGGGATGCCGTAGCCCATCTCCAACTGGAAAAGCCGCTGGTAGCGCAGACTCATGCGCAGGACGTTGGCGATGCAGGCTTCCTGGCCGAGGCACGCGCCGAGCCACGAGGCGTCGTGGTTGCCCCAGACGACGGAGACGTTGGGCTGGCGCATGACGTGGTCGATGACCTTGTCGATGCGCGGGCCGCGGTCGCCGAAGTCGCCGGCGACGATCAGTTCGGAGAAAAGCAGGTGGCGGATGATGCGCGCGAGCGTGCGCAGGAAGGTCAGTTCCTGCCCGTGGTCCACGAACTCGTCGAGCATCCCGTCGAGGTAGGCGTCGGAGCGTTCGAGGTAGGCGCCGAGGAAGAGTTCGCGCAGGAGCGTGCGGTAGTCGGCGGGGAAGACGCCTTCGATGTGCTCCAGGCTGTAGGGGCGCGAGATGCGGCGCAGGAGTTCGATCTCCAGGCGCGTCTGGCGGCGCAGGAAGCGGCGGCGCGCGTCCGCGTCGGGCAGCCGGTCAGCGAGCACCGGGTACATCTCGCGCGGATAGTAGATCATGTTGAGCAGGTCGAGCTTTTCGCCGGCGGTCAGGCGTTTGCCGAAGGTCTGCTCGACGAGCGGGCGCAGGCTGCCCGAGGCGTTGTTGATGACGTGGATGAGTTTCTTGAACTCCCCGTGCACGTCGCTGACGACGTGGATCGTGCCCTTGGGGAGGGTCAGCGTCGCGCGCAACTGGGCGATGGCGGCGAGCGTGGCCTCGGAGGTAGGGTACTGCGCGCCGAGGGCGCGGAGGTAGACGAGCGTCTGGTCGTCCACGGTGAAC
>CAXUIU010000283.1:0-5383 GCA_964250955.1 uncultured Chthoniobacterales bacterium
CCCCCCCCTCCCCCCCCCCCCCCCCCCCCCCCCCCCCCCCCCCCCCCCCCCGCGGCCCGGATGCCGTACAAGCGCGGCGGGAGCTTACGCAAGCGCAAGACGCTCTCGCTACGCAGGCAACTCGATCTGGACCTTGACGCTGCCCGGGTCCGGCCGCACGGCGTAGTCGAACGCCGCCACGCTGTCGTTATCTGTATCATGTTGATGATCACCGCCTTGCTCGCGCAGTAGGCGATGCGGCCTTCGAGCGCGATCACCCCGGCTTTCGATGCCAAGTTGACGATCTTGCTCGATTCGAGGGTGGGTGCGAGCCGGGACAGACCGGCATTGTTCACGAGGATGTCGACAGCCTCGAATCGTTCCAGGCCGGTGGTCACCGCCTCCTCGCGCACCGACGCAGTGATGATGTCCCCTGTCACCGCCGCAAACCGCGCTGCTGCAAAGCCCATCTCCGCGCCGACGCGGGCGATGTCGGCATCCAGATCGATGAGCACCAGATTCGCCCCTTTCTCGTAGAACAAACCGGTGATGCCCTCGCCGGTGATCAGCACCGTCTTGTTTGCCAACCCGAAGTTTGTGTCGAAGGAGCGAAGTTCCATGTCAGCGGGCACTCGCTTTCACGTCGCGGGAGACGATGCCAACTCCCGCAACTCTCCCGGCTTGTCATTCGCAAGATGTCGCCGGTCAGCATGTGACCGTTACGCATTTGGTTTGACCTGGGTCAGGTCGCAGCGGTGAATGGTTCGGCAACCCCTCACCCCTCCTTTCAAAAAAACATGGACCTCGGACTCAAAGACAAAGTGGCCGTCATCACCGGCGGCAGCATCGGCATCGGCTTGGCTGTCGCGGAGGCCCTCGCCGCGGAGGGCGCGCACCTCGTACTGGCCGCGCGCGGCGCGGAGCGCGTGGAGGCCGAGGCGCGCCGCGTGGCGGAACGCTACGGGGTGAAGGCAATCGGCGTAGCCGCCGATGTGGCCCGGGCGGATGGCTGCGAACAAATCGTCGCGGCGACGGCGGAGTTCGGCGGCGCAGACCTGCTCATCAACAACGCGGGCACCGGCTCCAACGAGACCATCATGGAGGCGGCCGACGACAAGTGGCAATACTACTGGGACCTGCACGTCATGTCCGCCGTGCGCCTGGCGCGCGGGTTGGTGCCAGCCATGCGCCAGCGCGGGGGCGGAGTCATCCTGCACAACGCGTCGATCTGCGCCAAGCAGCCGCTGTGGTACGAGCCGATCTACAACACGACCAAGGCGGCGCTGGTGATGTTTTCCAAGACGCTCTCGACCGAGGTCATCAAGGACAACATCCGCGTCAACACGGTCAACGCCGGCCTGATCCTCACCCCCGATTGGAAGAACACCGCGCGCAAACTCACTGCCGACACCGGAGGCGACTGGGAAGGCTACCTGAACTCGGTGGCCGACGAACACACGCCCACCAAGCGCTTCGGCACGCCCGAGGAACTGGCGAGTTTCTTCGTGTTCCTGTGTTCGAAACGGGCGAGCTATTGCGTCGGCTCGACCTACTACGTGGACGGCGGGATGCTCAAGACGGTCTGAGCCGCGGCTGCGCCGAGGAGCGAAATGATATTTACAGGGCTGCGCGCAGTTCAAGCTTTGCGGCTCACCCGCCGATTTGCCTTATCCCCAAGTCCGTGACAGGCTCTGGCGTCAGGTAGCAGGCGCATGAACACGGTTTTCCAACACCAGCGTCCCCGAGTTTGGCTCGCGTGGATCATGCTGGCGTTCGGTCTGCCGTGCTTGGGCCTGACCGGGAGTGCTTGGTGCCCGTTGCTCACGGTACAATCAACCGCGCCAAGCGCCCCTCACCGTTGCTCCGGATGCTGCTCCCCGCTGGCGAAAGCGACGCAGCCTGTCTCTGCCCCATCGCCGACCCAAACGCTCCCGTGCTGCGAGGTGTTCAGGGCCTTTGTGTCTGCCGGCCTGGAACCATCCAGGTTCAAGGAATCGGAGTCGTCCAACCCGTCCGTGGACGAGGGTGTTTCACCTAGCCTGTTCGCCTTTCTTCTTTCAAGCGGTGGCTTCTTTGCCGTCTGCCATGATGGTCAATCGACTTGGCCGGGCAACCCGCCGAACTTTTTGCTGCGGCTGACTTTCCGCCGCTGCTGCCCGAGTCTCGCCCCTCCGGCTTCCAACACACTTCTGGCATAAAGCAGTTTTTGTCGCGGCCATTGGAAGATTGAACTTCCCCTGGCCTCGCTAAAACCAGACTGCTTCCCGCTTGCGCCACGTTGGGGTGCACAACCGCCGTTTGTATCGGCGTACTTCGTCCTGCCTCCAGCGGTCCTGCTCTGACGCGTGCGGCGGCAACCATTTTCCCGGTTCGCGGGAGTGTCTTCTCGCGGCCGAAGGAACACGGAAGGGAGGTGAAAATTACATGAACAAATCAATGATCCTCGCGGTCGTCGTGGCAGCATTGGGCTTTGCGGGCGCTTTGCGCGCCGCGCAACACCCCGGTCAAGTCGCGGCGAGCTGCTGTGACGGCGGCGCGTGCTGCACCGGCGGCGCATGTTGCGCTGCCAAGTAAACGCGGCGTCCGCGTGTAGTAGAACGGCGGTTCCTCCGGCGACGGGGGAACCGCTCCTTTCCAAGGACGTGGAAACCTCGTGGAAAGTAGACCACCTTGATCTCATGCGAAGCGACTGGCGTTTTTGGGCGTTGGGATCGGCTCTCTTCGCGGCGTTGACCGCCGTGCTGGCGAAGGTCGGCGTGACGGGGATCAGCTCCAATCTTGCCACCGTCGTGCGCACGGGGGTCATCTTGATCTTTGGCGCAGGCCTGCTGGCGGTCACCGGCGAGGGGCGCGGCTTTTTTGCGCTGGGGCCGCGCGCGTGGATGTTCCTGGTGCTCTCGGGGCTGGCCACCGGGTTCTCGTGGCTGTGCTACTTTCGCGCCCTCCAACTGGGCGAGGCGTCGCGGGTCGCCCCGGTGGACAAGCTCAGCGTGGTCTTCGTGCTTGTGCTGGCGGGCTCGTTCCTGGGCGAGCGGCTGACTTGGCAACACTGGCTGGGCGGCAGCTTGATCCTGGCGGGAACCGTCATCATCGCCTGGAAGCCTGTCTGAACCGCGACCTTGCTGCCCGCACGAACGGGCGGAAGGTCATAAGAATGCAACCGGTTGCTTATCCTGCTGACGACCACTATCGGCAGCGTGTTGACTGCCCCGGCCCAGCCACCTCAAGCTTCGCCCAGGTCGGGCTACCAACTTGGCAGCGACCTGGAAGCCCAGCGGCGAGGGCGGCTGGGACCACGTCACGGTCGACCCATCCGCCCACCGTCTCTAAAAGGAGCACATGCTCCCAAGATGGTGCCTGGCAGCTTCGTGGTGCTAAATTACTTCCGTTGATTGGGTAAGAACTCTTGCGGTGAAGTTGGAAGCTGACTGCTCTGTACTTCGCTCCGACCGAACGTCCTCTTCACCATGACGGAATGAGTTGCTCGGTCTTGAGGCGGTCGAACAGTTGGAAGAACGAAGCCGCAGTAGGCTGGTAAGCCGTGAAACCCAGCAGGCGGCTTTGTGTCATGTCGTTGACGCACTCGATGGTGCGGCCCAGGTCTCCGTCCGTGTGCCACCACGATACGAGCTTGTCGATCTCCGGCTCGACGAGGCCGTACTTGGCGGCGATGGCTTCCCAGGCCTCCGCGGCTCCGCCCATCCGTTTCTCCAGAGGGGCGATTTCTGGCGGCGGGCCTTGCGGTTTCACGCCGAAGTAGGCGGCCAACTGCGGCCAGAGCCAGCGCCACCGGAACAGGTCGCCGTTGCTGATGTTGAAGGCGTGGCCGTACGCCGCCGGTGTGAGGGCTGCCCATTCCAACTGTTCCGCGAGGATGCGCGCATCGGTCACATCGGTGAGGAAGTTCCATTGCTCATGCGAGCCGGGGAAAACGAAGGGCTCGCCCCGCTCCCGGCAGAGGGTGGCGTACACGGCCAGCGTCACGCCCATGTTCATGGCGTTGCCGCGTGCGTAGCCGATCACCGTGTGCGAGCGGTGTACCGTCCAGTCGAAGCCGCCCTTGGCGGCGGCCTCGAAGAGGATGTCCTCTTGCGTGTAGTAAAAATTTAGGCCAGGCAGGCGCGGATTATCCTCACGGAAGGGTGTCTCCGCGTTCGTCTGGCCGTACGCTTCAAAGGGGCCGAGGTAGTGCTTGGTGCCTGTCACCAGAGCGGCGTGGACCAGTGGTTTTCCCGTTAGCGCGGCGAAGAGGTTGCGCACGGTGTCGCCGTTGACACGCACGTTCTCGGCTTCGGTGGGCTGGCGCAGCCACGTGCAGATGAAAACGTGGGTGGGAGTGATGTCCGCCAGGGCGTGCTTGAGCGTCGCGGCATCCTGTAAGTCGGCGGGCACAGGGATCAGGCCGGGCATCGCCTGAGGGCGGCGGGCCAGACCGTAGACCTGCCAACCTCTCGCGGTCAGGCGCGCCGCCAGATTGTTGCCCGTGATGCCGGTGCTGCCGACGATCAGGGCGGATCTTTTCGCTTCGTTCGTCATCGGCGGATCATCTGTCGTCTGTGGTCGTCGGGACGCAGCATTCTGGAACGGCTGTCTGCGCCACCGACGCCGACACGAGGCTCGGCCGTGCTCCGTCGGTTTGCGTCTGCTTGCCGCCTTCGCTGATCGTATTCGCCTTTAGTTCCTTGAGCAGCCGGGCAAAACCTTCGTCGAACGCCTGCTTGTCGGCGGGCTTGGCGTCGGGAGCCTGGCCTGCACGCATGAACCCGTGACCTGCCCCCTCGTAGGTCACCGGCTCGTACGTTCTGCCCGCCGCCTTCATGTCGGCGGTGGCCTGCGGGATCGTGGCCCCAATGCGGTTGTCGTTGCCACCGTAGAACCCGTAAACCGGAGCCGTGATCTTCGTCATGTCTGCTGCCGTAGGGGGCGGCCCGTAGAAGACGAAGGCGGCGCGCAGGTTCGCGCGGTGCGTGGCGTAAGTGAACGTCTTGCCCCCGCCCCAGCAGAAGCCGGCCGTAAACAGCACGCCGTTGGCGGAGGGCAGCATCAGCCCGTAGTCGGCCACCGCGTCGAGATCGGCCGTCACCTGCGCGGGGTCGAGCGCCATAACGGCCTTGATGACGTTGTCTTGGCCGCCGAGCGCGTCCGTGCCGCCGCCGTTTGCGCCGAGACCGCTGACGAGGTCCGGCGCCACCACGATGTAGCCCTGCGCGGCCAACTCGTCGGCTTGCAGCTTCATCCAGTCCGTCAGCCCGAAGATCTCGTGGATGAGCACCACGACGGGAGCCTTGTCCTTGACCTCGGGATAGATGACCAGCGTGTTGACCGTGCGGCCGTCGTGCTTGACGGGCACGTACTCGCGGTGCCGCTCGCTTTGTTCGAGCTTGGCTTTCGCCCACTCCTGTGC
>CAXUIU010000284.1:0-3797 GCA_964250955.1 uncultured Chthoniobacterales bacterium
TGCGAGCTTCGACTATCACCAGATCGGCTATCGCGAGGGCGACCTCGTCAAGATGCAGATCCTCGTCAATGACGAGGCGGTGGATGCGCTCAGCATGATCGTCCACCGCGCCGCCGCCGAGACCCGCGCCGCCCGCCTGCCCGAGTTGGAGGGGGCGCTCTTCGACCTGCGCTTCGAGAACACCGACCTGCGCGCCCGCTCGGCCGAACTCGACGCCCTCCTCACGGCCGAACGCGACGCCCACACCGACCAACTCCGTCTCCTGGACGACGCCCGCGCCGAACTCTCCGACGCCTTCCGCGCGCTCTCCGCTGACGCCCTGCGCGCCAACCAGACCAGCTTCCTCGCCCTCGCCGAAACCCAATTGACCCGCTTCCACGAAGCGGCGGCCGGCGACCTCGCCCAACGCCAGCAGGCCATCGACGCGCTCGTCTCCCCCGTGCGCGAGTCCCTCGACAAGATGGGCGCGCACCTCGGCGAACTCGAACGCGTCCGCGCCGGGGCCTACGAGGGGCTGAGCGCGCAGGTGCGTTCCCTGCTCGAAGTCCAGCACCTCCTGCGCGGAGAAACCAACAACCTCGTCAACGCTCTGCGCCGCCCCAACGTCCGCGGGCGCTGGGGCGAAATCCAGCTCAGGCGCGTCGTCGAACTCGCCGGGATGCTCAACTACTGCGACTTCGCCGAGCAGCAGACCGGCGCGTTGGCTAACGACGACGGCGCGCGCCTGCGGCCCGACCTCCTCGTGCGCCTGCCAGCGGGCAAGACGGTCGTCGTCGACGCCAAGGCCCCGGTGGACGCGTACTTCGACGCCGCGCGCGACGGGTTGGCGGAGGAAGCCCGCGCCGTCCACCTGCGCCGCCACGCCGGGGCGGTGCGCGCGCACGTCGAGACCTTGACCCGGAAGGCGTACTGGGACCAGTTCCCGACCGCGCCGGAGTTCGTGGTGCTCTTCCTGCCGGGCGAGAACTTCTTCTCCGCCGCGCTGGAGCACGATCCGGCGCTGATCGAACATGGCGTCGAGCGGAAGATCATCCTCGCCACGCCGACGACGCTCATCGCGCTCCTGCGCGCGGTGTTCTACGGTTGGCGGCAGGAGGCGCTCACCCGCGAGGCCGCCGTCATCAGCGAACTCGGCCGCGACCTGTACCGACGGCTGGCCACGCTGGGCGAGCACTTCTCCAAGGTCGGCGCGGGCCTCGATGGGGCGACACGCGCGTACAACCAAGCCGTCGGCAGCCTCGAAGGGCGTGTGCTGGTGACGGCGCGCAAGTTCCGCGAGTTGCAGGCGATGTCCAACGAGGCGGAAATCCCCGCCGTCGGCTCCGTCGAACAGGCCGCGCGCCACCTCCAGGCCGACGAGATGCGCGCGGCCGGCGAGTGAACTTCCGCCGCGGCTGCGTCGAACGCTATCCCGCGCAACGATTTGTAAAGGTTCTGTAAGGAAAGCGCTTTTACAAAAAAAGTTCGCCGAGGCGTGCGATTTGCTAGTCACTCACCGCGCGAAAGTTCCACACAAACCTTCTGGCCAACCGATGCGGGCGCGTTTGCCGGGCGGCGTGTCAAAGCTTATTTTACGAACCATGTTCTCCTCCTGCCATCTTCCAGGGCGTTTGCGCATTCTCGCGGTGGGCCTGGCGTTGGGGTGCGGCGCGACAGCCGCACACGCGCAGAAGACCATCGCCAGCTGCGTCCAGATCGCCGACAGCTTCCGGGAGGTTGCCCCGGCGGGCAAGGCGACGGCGGAAGTCCCGGCCCAGGTCGTGCGCGATGAACTCTCCACCGCCGAGGCCGCCGCGGAGATGGAAGTGCAGCTGCCCCTGCGCACGCGCAACGCCGCCGAACTCGAACGCCGCGTGGCCGCCGGCGAGACAATCTCGCGCGAGGAAATGTCCGCGCGCTTCCTGCCGACGGAGGCAGACTTCCGCGCCGTGGCCGACTGGGCCGCCTCCCAGGGGCTGACCGTCGAGCCGATGGGCGCGGGACGCTCGGTGGTCATCGCCCGCGGCACGACGGCGCAGATGGCGGCGGCGTTCCAGACACGGTTCGCGCGCGTCCAGTACAAGGGCGAGGAACACACCTCCGCCACGCAGGTCCCCAGCCTGCCCGCGGCGGTCGAGGCGCGCGTCCACGGCGTCCACGGCCTCCAGCCGCACCTGCACCCGCGCAAGCACCTGACCGTCAACCCCATCAACATCGCCAACGGCGAGCCGCCCTTCCTGCCCGACGACATCCTCAAGGCGTACGACATCGCCGCCACCGGCCTCGACGGCTCGGGCCAGACCATCGGCATCGTTATCGACTCGGTGCCTCAGACCAGCGACATCCAACACTACTGGACCTACAACGGCGTGCCCCAGGACCTGAGCCGCTACTCGACGATCAACGTCAACGGCCGCCTGCCCGGGGCGCGCCAAGGCGAGGAAACTCTCGACGTGGAATGGGCCAGCGGCATTGCCTCCGGCGCGAACATCGTCGTCTACAACTGCGGGGACCTGAACTATTCCAATGACGCGTATTCGCGCGTGCTCGACGATCTCCAGTCCGGCGCGCAGCCTGGCATGCACCAGGTCAGCATCTCCTTCGGCGCGGGCGAGATCACGGATGAGTACAGCAGCGATGTCAATGCCGTCCACGGCATTTTCACGTCGATTGCGGCCTACGGGGTGAACATCTTTTGCTCCGCGGGCGACGAGGGGGCCTACGCCAATGCCACGACCGGCGGGCGCGTCCAGGCGATCTACCCGGCCTCCGACCCCGCCGCCGTAGGCGTGGGCGCCACGTCGCTCTACCTCGATGGCAACAGTGCCATCCAGTCTGAGACCGCTTGGTCGGTGACAAGCACCCGCAACCACGACAGCGGCGGTGGTGGGATCAGCGTGTACTTTGATCGGCCTTCCTGGCAGAAGGGTACCGGGGTGGACATGAACGCGGCACGTCAGGTGCCCGACGTGGCACTCGCCGGCGACCCAATCACGGGTTACTACGTCTACTACAACGGCAAGGTCGAGCAAGACGGTGGCACCAGCGTGGCGGCGCCGTGCTGGGCGGCCCTCTGCGCCTTGCTCAACCAGGCCCGCGCGAACAACGGGATGTCATCCATCACCAATATCAACGCGTCGTTGTACCCGCTGCTGGGTACCAGCGCGTTCCATGATATCACGGTCGGCACTGACAGTGTTTACAGCTGCACGACGGGCTACGACCTGTTGACGGGGCTCGGCACGCCAGATTTTGCGGCGTTGGTCACGCAACTCAACGGCAAGGCCACGTCGGTGGCGCACCCGGCGTTCTTCACAGGGGAGGCGGCGTTGGACAACGGCGTGTACTACCTGTCATTGGCTGGTGGGAACTACTTCGGCTACTATTCGTACCTGAGCGATCCGCGGTACATTTACCACTTCGATCTTGGCTACGAGTATTGTTTTGACGCGGGCGATGGGAAGAGTGGGGCGTACTTCTACGACTTCACGAGTGGACACTTCTTTTACAGCTCGCCGGTGTTCCCGTTCCCGTACCTGTACGATTTCAGCTTGAACAGCGTGCTGTATTATTTCCCGAACACGAATGCGACGGGGCACTACACGACGAACCCGCGCTACTTCTACAATTACGCTACGGGTAAGATCATCACGCAGTAGGCGCGTCGTCCAAAGGTTTCCTCTCTGAGGCAATCCTCCTCTTAGAGTAGTCAGGCGTTTTTTGTCAGAAGATCTAGGATTGCCTAGGAGAGGCAACGGGACCTTGGGACGACCGGCCTTCTACGGCCTGTCCAGATACTTCTATGATCTCGCCCGGTT
>CAXUIU010000284.1:3897-5379 GCA_964250955.1 uncultured Chthoniobacterales bacterium
TTGCTTGGGTCGGGGAAGTAGTACACGACCGAGTTTAACTTGAAGTCGTACAGGTACGGGAACGGAAAGGCAGGGCTCGTGTAGAAGAACCCCTGGCTCTTGAAGTCGTACAGGTACACACCGCTGGCCCCGTCGGCCGCGTCGTAGACGTATTCGTAGCCGAGGTCGAAGTGGTAGAGGTAGTCGGGATCGCTCAGGAACGAGAAGTACCCGAACGGCCGGCCCGAGGACAACGCCAGGTAGTCCACGCCGCTGCCCACGGACACCGCTCCGTTGAAGAACGCCAGCCGCCCGGCGGGCACGATGCGCCGGATGATGCCGTCCTGCTTGTTGAGGAAGTACACGTTGCCGGCGGCGTCCGTGCCGTAGCGCAGGTCGCAGCGCGTGGCGGCCGTGTTCGTCTGTTTGACGAGGTTGAGGAACGTAGTCTCCGTGCCGCCGAAGCGCAGCCGCAGCTCGGTGATGCCGCTCGACCCGCCGTTAGGCAGGTTGTTGGCGTCGAGGGTGTAAGGCACGCCGTTGACGAAGTCGCTGAAAATCAGCCGGCCGTTGAGCGCCGGAATGCGCGCGTTGCGGAACACGGGGCCGGTCGTGACGGCGTTGCCCGCGCTGCTGTAATGCTCGTACTCGGCGATGGGGTAGGTGAAGCCCGTCGTCGCGGCGTCGCCGCGGGCGTTCGCGCCGTCGGTGCCGTTGCTGTTGAAGACGTAGGAGCCTTCACGCTGGTTCCAGCCGTAGTTGGCTCCGGCCACGCCCAGGTCGATCTCCTCGACGAGGTTCTGGCCGATGTCGGCGATGAACATCCGCCCGTTGGCGCTATCCCACACGTAGCGTTGCGGGTTGCGGAAGCCGGCGGCGAACTTCTCGGGCAGGAACGTTGTCTTGCCGGTGTAGTACGGGTTGTCGGCGGGAATGCTGTACTGGCCGTTGGCGCTCGGGTTCGCCGTGCCGCTGGCGGGGGCGAGCGGATTGATGCGCAGGATCGCGCCGTACGCCTTGTTCAGGGTTTGGGCGAGGTTGAGCGGGTCGCCGCCGCTGCCGCTGTCGCCGGTGCCGAGATAGAGGTTGCCGCGCTCGGCGGCCGTGGCCGCCGTCGGGTTGAAGGAGATGAAGCCGGCGTTGTGGTTGCTGTTGGGCCGGGCGATGCGCAGAATTTCGCGGTAGGGCGCGGCGGGGTTGGCGGGGGTGAAGGCGCTCGCGGCCGGGTTGGCAACGGTCCATTCGTTGAGCACCTCGTCGTGGTCGCGCGCGCCGTTACCGGGCACGAAGGTCGCCGCCTTGGTCGTGTCCGACTGGCTGCTCATCGTGTAGAACTTCCCGTAGCCCGCCGTCCCGGCGTTGTTGAAGTCTGGGTGGAACGCGAAGCTCTGGAAGCCGCGTTCGCCGTCATCTGAGAGGAGCGCCACGTAGGAGGGCAGCGCGAGGTACGCGGTGACGCTCGACCCGTCCGGCCTGCACATCATGTTCACCGGCCTCAAGCAC
>CAXUIU010000285.1:0-4828 GCA_964250955.1 uncultured Chthoniobacterales bacterium
GTGTCGCGGGCTTCGGGGGCGGAGTGGGCTGGTGGAGCGTCTTGGGGTCGATGACCGCTGGTTTGACGTGGACCAGACGCGGGGCCGGGCGCAGGTCGCGCGGCATCGTGAAGCCACCGAAATGCGTGTGGTGCAGGAGGTAGTATCCGCCGAAGTGCAGCGCGGCGGTCAGGAGCAGCGCCGGGAAGAACCAGCGTTCAACCGGCCCGAGCCGGGGCGCGGCGTAGCGGCGGGAGTAGCGCGGGACGGCGGCCATGTTGGCGCGCAGTTTAACCTAAAAGTCCACTCCGGGAAAGCGGCCAAGTGAGATAGGGCTCGACCAGTGCCGTCAGGTTGGCTTAGATGCTCAAACGACATGAAGTCTCTCCTCGCCAAATTTCTTCTCGCGGCATTGGTGATCTCCGCCGGGTGCAGCAAAAGCCCGGTGGCCTCCCAAGACCCTGCGGGCAACGAAGTCCTCGCCGTGCTACGCACGCAGACGGACGCGCTGAACCACAAAGATTCGGCGGCCTACCTCGCCACCATCGACCCCGACAGTCCGGTCTACGGATCGACGAAAGAGGCCATCGAAAAGCTCTTCGAACTCTACGATCTGCGCTACACGTTGAAAGACGCCCGGGTCGAATCGATCAGCGGCGACGAGGCTCGCGTGCATTTCGACCAGACGACCGAAAAGGTTTCCGGGCCGGAGTTCCGCAACAACCACATGGAAGGCACGCACGTCTTCAAAAAGCACGGCGGCGCCTGGAAGATCGACAGCACGCAGGTGTCCAAACTCGAATATCTCGACCACTAACCCTGCCCGGCGAGTCGTGCCGCCGCGTTGTCCCGGAGCCTCACGCCCCGCGCAGACGCGAGACTTCCGGCAGGCTGAGGATACGCGCTTCCAACTGGGGCCGTGGCAAGGTCTTGATCTCGTCCACCGTCACGGCGCGGGCGAGGTCAAAGCGGCCGGACTTGGTGCGGCGCAGCTCGGTCAGGTGAGCGCCGACGCCGAGTTCCGCGCCGATGTCGTGCGCGTAGGTGCGCACGTAGAAGCCCTTCGTGCAGACCACGCGGAAGTCCACTTCGGGGATGCGCACGTCCTGGATTTCGTGCGCGAAGACGTGCACGAAGCGCGGCTCGCGCTCCACGGTTTTGCCCTGGCGCGCGAGCTTGTAGAGCGGCACGCCGCCCTGTTTGATCGCGCTGACCATCGGCGGGGTCTGGTAGAAGTCGCCGTGGAATTTTTGAAACGCCGCGTCGATGCGCGCGCGGTCGATGTCCGGCGGCACGGGCCAGCTCTCGACGATGTCGCCGTCGCGGTCTTGGCTGGTCGTCGTCGTGCCGAGGGTCATCGTGCCGACGTATTCCTTGTCCTCGGACATGAGCAGGTCGGAAATCTTCGTGCCGCGGCCGACGACGACAATCAGGAGGCCGGTGGCGAGCGGGTCGAGCGTGCCGCAGTGGCCGACTCGCTTGGTGTCGAGCGCGCGGCGGACGATGGCGACCACGTCGTGCGAGGTCATGCCGGGGGCTTTGTCCACGAGGAGCACGCCGTCGGGACCTTGTTGGGACTGCATCATACGTTGCGGGGGCGCGGGGCGCCGTTGCGATGCTCCCTGCGGGAGCGTTGCGTTATGGCCTGCGGCCACGTTGGGGATTAGGTTAGAGGTGGGTGGTTGCGGGGGCGAGGGTCGGCAATGTCCACGCAAAATCGCTTCTCGCAACCTGCAACGGCGCTCCAGCATCACCGCTCAGGGCTTCGTGATGGGGAAGCCGCGCGCCACCACGACTCCGTGCAGGTTCGCGAGCACGCGCGCTTCCACCTCGGCCAACTCGCCACGCATCCGTGCGCCGGCCGCTAGTTTGTGCCCGCCACCGCCGTATTTGCCGCAGACGGCGCTCACGTCGAGCGCGGGGGTTTTAGAGCGCAGGCTGATGCGGACCAGGCCACCTTCGAGTTCCTCGAAGAACGCCGCGACCAGCACCGTGTCGATGCCGCGCAGGTGGTCGATGAGACCCTCGTTGTCCTCGGGCAGCACGCCGAGAGACTTGGCCGTGTGCTGGGAGAGCGCGAAGCTGGCGACGCGGCGCTCGGCGGTGAGCTTGAGGGAGTTGAGCAGGGAACGCAGGAGTTCCAGACGGCGCAGGGGATAGCTGTCGTAGAGTTCCTGCGAAATCGCGCCGACCGGCACGCCGAGGCGGATCAGGGCCGCGCCGATCTCGTACGTGCGCGCGCTGGTCTGCGGGTACTGGAAGCTTCCGGTGTCGGTGGAGATCGCCACGAAGAGATTAGTGGCGATGTCGCGGTCGAGGGGAAAATCGTGCGCGGAGAGGAGTTCGTAGAGGATCTGGCCGGTGGCGGGCGCGTCGGCGTCGATGTGCGCGAGGTCGCCGTAGCCGGGGTTGCTGACGTGGTGGTCCACGTTGATCGTCAGCGGGGCGTTGATCGACCGCAGCGGGGTGCCGAGACGTGCGTGCGCGGCGGTGTCGAGGGCGACGAGGGCGTCGAAGTCCCGCGTCTCGGGCGAGGGGCGGTGGACGAGTTCGGAGCCAGGGAGGAAGCGCAGCTTGTCGAGCATGCCGTCCTCGTTCCAGAGCGTCACGTCCTTGCCCAGCGCGCGCAGGCTCAGGCCGAGGGCGAGCGTGCAACCGAGCGCGTCGCCGTCGGGCCGCAGGTGGCTGACGACCACGAACCGCTGGTGCGCGCGCAGGGCATCGGCGATCTGCGCCAGGGAGGCGTTACTCGTGGTCATGGTCGCGGCCCTCCCGTTTGAGGCGGGCGGCGTCCTCCGCGCGCCGGCCGCGGGGTTTGGTTGGGTCGGCTTCCATGGCTGCGCGGCGGGGGCGGGCGTCAGGCGCTTCGGCGGCGTCCTCGTCTTCCTCCAGGCGGGCGAGTTCCTCGGTGTTGCCGACGGGTTCCTCGTCGTCCATCGGGCCGTCGTCGGCGGACGGGGCGATTTCGTCGATCTGGCGCATGATCTCCATGATCTTCGTGCCGCGTTCCACGGTCTCGTCGAGGTGGAAGTGGAGCTGCGGCGTGTACTTGAGGATCACGCGGCGGGAGAGTTCGTGCTGGATGGTGGGGCGGTTTTCTTGCAGCTTGCCGATGGCGGCGCGCTGCTCCTTCTCCGTGCCGAGCACGCCGACGTGGACGTGGCAGTGCTTGAAGTCCGCGGAGAGGTCTACGCCGTGGACGGTCACGAGCTTGGCCGCAAAGGTGAAATCGCGCGAGATGATCGCGCCGAGTTCGCGCAGGAGCAGTTCCTTGACACGGGCGGGTCTGTTCTTCATGGCAGGTGGATATTTAACGCAGAGGCGCAGAGGCAGAACGCGGAGGGCCGCAGAGGTAGAGAAGAAAAGGGCCAGAAGCGGAAGGAACAAACTCCTTTTCCGGCTTCTGCGTTCCTCCGCGTTCTGCCTCTGCGCCTCTGCGTTAGAGTTCCGCGTCGATCAGAGTTTCTGCGCGACCTTCTCCAGGGTGTAGCACTCGATGATGTCCTCGACCTGGTAGTCGCTGTAGTCGCCGAGCTTGATGCCGCACTCCAGGCCGGAGCGGACTTCCTTCACGTCGTCCTGGAAACGCCGCAGCGTCGCCAAGCCGCCGTCGTACACCGCCTGGCGGCGGCGCAGCACCCGCGCCCGGGCCGTGCGCGCGATGCGCCCGTCCGTGACGATGCAGCCCGCCACGTTGCCCTTGGTCAACTCGAACACCTGCTTGACCTCCGCGTGCCCGATGACCGTCTCGCGCGACTCCGGGTCGAGCAGGCCGGCCATGGACTCCTTCACCTGGTCGATCAACTCGTAGATGATGGAGTAAAGCTTCACCTCCACGCCCTCGCGCTTGGCGGCGACGAGCGCCACGTTCTCCAGCTTCGTGTTGAAGCCGATGATGACGGCGTTCGACGCACTGGCGAGCTGCACGTCGCTCTCCGAAATCGGGCCGACGGCGGTGTGGACGAACTCCACTTCCGCCTTCTTGCTCTCGATCTGGTCGAGCGAGGTCTTGATGGCTTCGAGCGAACCCTGCACGTCCGCCTTGACGACGAGACGCAGCATCTTGGGACCCTCGCCGGCGCGCTGGAAGAGGCTCTCCAGCGTCGCGCGTTGCGGCGCGGCCATCTTCTTGTTGCGGTCGGTGGCGATGCGTTCCTCGCTGAGCGTCTTGGCGTCACGCTCGTTGTCCATGACCAGGAACTCGTCGCCCGCCCCGGGCAGACCTGAGAAGCCAACGACGCGGCATGGCGTGGACGGACCGGCCTGCTTGATGGGCTTGCCGAGGTCGTCGACGAGCGCCTTGACCTTGCCGGAGAAGTTGCCGCAGATGAAGGCGTCGCCGCTCTTGAGCGTGCCGCTCTGCACGATGACCGTCGCCGTCGGGCCGCGGCCAGCTTCGAGTTGCGCCTCGATGACCGTGCCGCGCGGGTCGGCGGTCGGCGAAGCTTTCAACTCCATGATCTCGGCCTGGAGCGTCATCAGTTCGAGCAGGTGATCGATGCCCGTGCCCTTGGTCGCGCTGACCGGACAGCAGGGAACGTCGCCACCCCAATCGTCGGGCGTGAGGTTCTGCGTCTGGAGCTGGGTTTTGACGCGGTCGATGTTCGCGCCAGGCAGGTCGATCTTGTTGATGGCGACCATGATCGCCACCTTGGCGGCCTTGGCGTGGTTGATCGCTTCCTGGGTCTGCGGCATGATGCCGTCGTCGGCCGCGATGACGATCACCGCGATGTCGGTGACGTGCGCGCCGCGCGCCCGCATCGCCGTGAAGGCCGCGTGGCCGGGCGTGTCGAGGAAGGTGATCTTGTGCCCGTTGTGGTCAACGCTGTACGCGCCGATGTGCTGGGTG
>CAXUIU010000285.1:4838-5340 GCA_964250955.1 uncultured Chthoniobacterales bacterium
TTGAGCGGGTCCTGGGTGAGGCCGCCGGCCTCGCCCGTGGCCACCCGCGTCTTGCGGAGGGCGTCCATGAGCGACGTTTTGCCGTGGTCGACGTGACCCATGAAGGTGATGATCGGCGCGCGGGGCTTGAGTTCCTCCTCCGGGTTGACGATCTGCTTGGGCTTGGGGGCCTCGATGACCTGCTCGACCTTGTGGACGCCTGCGCCCTTCTCGCGGCGCTCGACTTCCAGGGTGTAGCCGTGCTTCTTGCACAGCGCCAGCACCACGTCCTGCTCCAGCACCTGGTTGGCGGATGGGAAGATGTTCATCTCCATCAGGTCCTTGTTGAGCTGGAAAGGCTTCAACCCAAGGTGCCCGGCGAGTTCGCGCACGACGATGGGCGGCTTGATGTGCAACACCTTGTCGCCGGACGGGGTGACGGTCACGGTAGCCGCGGACGCAGGCGCGACGGCGGCGGGAGCCGGGGCCGCCGCGGCGGCGAGGGCCGCCAGCGGGGTCGAAG
>CAXUIU010000286.1:0-5323 GCA_964250955.1 uncultured Chthoniobacterales bacterium
GACTCGGACCTGCCGCTGCGGGTGGCGTTCCCGCTGCTGGTCCACAACGCGCTGGGCTTCCTCGCCGGCCGCGATGAACTCGCCGACGCGGCCGGGGCCTCCGTGCGGGCGGGCGAGACAGTGACGCTCGCCTCGGGTGAATCGCTCTGGACCCGCGCGCAGACGGACTACCAGCCGCTGCCCGCCGGGGGCATCCCGGCCGGTGAACGCGCCGAAGGGCCGGGCGTGTTCCAGCCGTTGCAAAACGGGTACTACCTACGCCGCGGCGCGGACGGCACGGAAACGTGGTTCGCGGTGAACACCGGGGACCGCGCAATGTCCGTCCTGAACGCACCGGGCACCGCTCCGGCCGCTACTTCTTCCGAAATGCCTGCGGTGAGTGCCGTCGGCTGGTGGGAAAGCGTGCGGGTCTGGCCGCCGTGGGTGTATCTGGCGCTGGTGGCGTTTGCGTTGTGTGCGCTGGAATGGTGGGGTTTCCATCGTCGGCGCACGGAATGAGCGTCCCGGAGAGTCGTGCCACCCCCGCCGAACGCATCGTGGACCTTTACGAACGGCACGCTGACGAGTGGGCAAGGGCGCGTGATCACGAGGGGACTCTCTATGAGCGAGGGTGGCTGGATCGCTTCTGCGCATTGATCCCGTCGGGCGGAACGATCCTTGACCTGGGTTGCGGGACCGGGGAGCCCATCGCCAGGAACCTCGGCGAGCGTGGGTATGCCGTCATGGGCATCGACTCCTCGCCGAGCATGGTCAAGCTGTTCCAGGCGCGTCTGCCCGGCCAACCGGCGCAGGTCGCAGACATGCGGACGCTGGCTTTAGCGCAATGGTTCCACGGCGTTCTGGCCTGGGACAGCTTCTTTCACTTGGACCATCAGGACCAGCGGCAGATGTTCACCACCTTCCGTGCACACGTCGCCCCACACGGCGCACTGATGTTCACGAGTGGGACGACGCACAGCGAGGCGATTGGTCTTCTGGAGGGCGAGTCTCTGTACCATGCCAGCCTCGACGCGGCCGAATACCGGCAACTGCTCGCCGACACTGGCTTTACCGTCGTCGCTGTCGCCTTCGAAGACCCTGACTGCGGCGGTCGCACGGTTTGGCTGGCGCAGCGCGGCTAACCCGCTCCCCACCCCCATGCACGTTGTCCGCCGGAAGGCAGGCTTCCTTTTTCGCAGAAGAAGTCCATCTTGAGCCTTGCCCGTGGAACTCACGCACCCCTGGTTCTTGCTGCTCGCCCTGCCGGGTGCGGGGTTGCTGGCGTGGGTGTTGCGGCGTTCCCTGGCAGACCTGACGCCGCGCCAACGCACCGCCACGCTCCTCCTCCGCACGCTGCTGCTCGGGTGCATGCTCCTGGCGCTGGCCGGCGTGCGGCTGGTGCGGCGGGGAGATGATCTCGGCGTGGTGTTCGTCGTGGACGACTCCGCCAGCGTCTCGGCCCCGGCGCGCGACGCCGCCCGGCGCTTCGTCGGGGAGGCGCTCAAAGGTCGCCGCGCCCACGACGAGGCCGGCGTCCTCGGCGTTGAGCGCCAGGTGGAAGGCAGGCCACCCCCCCCCCCCCCCCCCGCGCGACGCCGCCCGGCGCTGCGTCGAAAACGCACTGAAAAGCCGCCGCGCCCACGACGAGGTCGGCGTCCTCGGCTTCGCGCGCGGGGTCAGCGTCTGGCAACCGCCCGCCGCCAGCAGCGCGCTCGCCGCCCGGTGGCCCGTCACGCCCGACCCCGAACGCGCCGGCACCGACATCGGACGCGCGTTGGAGTTCGCCGCGAGCGTCCTCCCCGCCAGCCAGGCGCGGCGCGTCGTGCTCCTGAGCGACGGCAACGACACGTCCGACGCCGGCCGCGAGACCGCCGCCCGCCTTGCCGCCGGGGGCGCGGAGGTGTTCACGGTGCCTTTGAGAAACCCCGCCGCGCCGGAGGTTCTCGTCGCCGCCGTGGACGTACCCCGCGGCCTCAAATCCGGCGAACCCTTCGACCTGCACGCGGATTTGGAGAGCAACGTCGCCACCACCGCGACCGTCCGGCTTTACCAGAACCAGTTCGTCGTCGCCACGCGCGAGAACGTCCCCCTCCACCCAGGCCGCAACGACCTGCCCTTCCTCAACCTGCACGCGGGCGACGGATTCACGGCGTACGAGGTTGAAATCTTTCCCGCCGCCGACACCCGGCTCGAAAACAACCGCGCCGGGGCCACCGTGGCACTCGGCGGCAGCCCACGTGTGCTCCTCGTGGACGGCGACGAGACGAAGGCTGCGCCACTCGCCGGGGCCTTGCGCGAAGCCAAGATCGAGGTGGAAACCCGCGGCCCCGCCGGCCTGCCGCGCACCTTGGGCGAGCTCCAACGCTTCGACCTGTTCCTGCTCAGCGACGTTTCGGCGCTCTCCATGACGCGCGATCAGATGGAACTCTACCGCACCTGGGTCCAGCAGTTCGGCGGCGGGTTCATGATGATCGGCGGGGAGAACTCCTTCGGCGTCGGCGGGTACTTCCGCACACCGGTCGAGCAGATGCTGCCCGTCCGCATGGACCACGACGACCGGCAGGAGACCCCCAGCGTCGCGCTCTACGTCATCCTCGACCGTTCCGGCTCCATGACCGCCCCGGTCGGCGGCAACAACGGCGCGACGAAGATTTCGCTCGCCGACCAAGGGTCCGTCCTCGCCATGAACGTCCTCCAGCCACGCGACCTCTTCGGACTGACCGCCGTGGACACACAGGTCAACGCCGTCGTGCCCCTCGCCCGGCTGGGCAACAAGGCCGCCAACGAACAGAAAATCCTCGCCATCACGGCCGGCGGCGGCGGCATCTACATCTACACGAGCCTCGCCGACGCCGTGAAGGTCATGCGCGACGCGCAGGCCAAGATCAAGCACGTCATCCTGTTCTCGGACGCCGCCGACGCGGAAGAAAAGAACTCCGGCGAGATGCCCGACGGCGCGCCCGGCGGCCGGGGCACGTCGCTGGACCTCGTCAGCAGCCTGTTGTCCGAGAAGGTGACGACCAGCGTCGTCGGCCTCGGCACGGAGCGCGACAAGGACGTGCCCTTCCTGCGCGGGCTGGCCGAGCGCGGCAACGGGCGGTTCTACCTGACGAACGACGCCACCACCCTGCCACAAATCTTCAGCACGGAGACCATGAAGGTCGCGCAGTCCAGCCTCGTGGAGGAACCTTTCAATCCCGTGCCGGCCGCCCCGTCGGCGTTGACGAACGGCATCGACTGGCCCGGCTGCCCGCCGCTGCTCGGGTATAACTCCACGAAGCCGAAGCCGACCGCGCAAATCCTGCTCGCCACCGAGTTGGGCGAGCCGCTGCTGGCGACGTGGCGCTACGGGCTAGGGCAGGCAGCAGCGTTCACAAGCGACGCGCAGGCGCGCTGGGCGGGCGAATGGCTGCCGTGGGACGGGTACGGCAAGTTCTGGGCGCAGGTTGTCCGGGGACTGTTGCGCAAGAGTGACCAGGCCGCGTTCCAGGTGCGCGCGCTCGAACAGGGCGACGGCCGCCGGCTGCGGCTCGACATCGACGCGCTCACCCCCGAGGGCGGCTTCCGCGACCGGCTGCCTATCGATGTGACCGCCCTGGACACTGCCACCGGCGAGACACGCCAGGCCCACGCCGAACAGGTCGCGCCGGGAAGCTACCGGGCGGAGTTCGACCTGCCCGCACCGGAAGGCGGCGACGCGGCCGGCCCGGGTGCCCCGGCGACGACGATGTTCTCGGTGTCCTCGCCCGAGTTGACGGACCGGCCGTACGTCTTCGGCCACACGCAATCGTACCCCCGTGAGTTCCTGCGTACGGACACGGACGAGGCGTTCCTGCGGGACGTGGCGGCGGCCGGCAAAGGGCGGTTTGACCCCGCGCCCACAGAGATTTTTGCCCCGCCGACGCATTTTTCGGCCCGAAGAGTGGACCTGACGAATGATTTCCTTGCCGCCGCCCTACTTTTGCTGCCACTTGATATCTTCTTACGCCGTCGTACCTGGAAACAGGTGAGTGCGGTACGGGCCCCCCAGCCCGCCCGGCCGACGGTGGCGTCCTGAACCCTCCACCGCTAGTACAAGGAAAAACACAAAGCTTTGGTCATCGAGGTCATCCGCTACACGGTCGCCGCCGGCGAGGAGGCAGCTTTCGAGGAAGCCTACCGCGCCGCTGGAGCGCTGCTGGAACCATCGTCGCACTGCTTGGGCTTCAGCCTGATGCGCGCCACGCGTGAACGGCAACGCTACATCATGACGATCTACTGGGATTCGCCCGATGGCCATCTCATCGGCTTCCGGCAGAGCGGGGCGTTCAAGGAGTACCAGGAACTCCTAGCCCCCTACGCGCCGGCCGTCGAGGAGGATGGCCACTACCGCAAGACCGGCATCGATCTGACCAAAAAACAGCTCGTCCGCATCTCCGGCCAGCCGCGATGAGCCCCACGCCGATCCGCGTCACCGTCTGGGGCGAGAACGTCCACGAACACAAGCACCCGGTTGTCCGCGAGATTTATCCGGACGGAATGCATCGCTGCATCGCCGACGGATTGGCGGAGGCCGACGGCATCACGGCGCGTTGCGCGACGCTCCAGGAGCCTGAGCACGGTCTGACGGAGGAGATTCTTGCCGCCACCGATGTATTGACCTGGTGGGGTCACGCCGCGCACGCGCAGGTGGAAGACACGGTCGTCGAACGCGTGCAGCGCCGCGTCTGGGAAGGCATGGGGCTCCTCGTACTGCACTCGGGGCACTACGCGAAGATCTTCAAGCGGCTGATGGGCACGAGTTGCTCGCTGACGTGGCGCGAGGCCGGCGAAAAGGAACGGCTCTGGGTGTGCAACCCCGGCCATCCCATCGCGGCGGGCATCGACCGGTACTTCGAGATTCCCAACGTGGAGATGTACGGCGAGCCCTTCGGGGTCCCGACACCGGATGAACAGGTGTTCATCAGTTGGTTCCAGGGCGGCGAGGTGTTCCGCAGCGGGTGTTGCTGGAAGCGCGGGCAAGGGAAAATTTTTTACTTCCGCCCCGGGCACGAGACGTACCCGATCTACCACGACCGCAACGTCAAGCTCGTGCTCAAGAACGCCGTGCGCTGGGCGCGTCCGGACGGGCAAATCTGGAAAGACGGCGCGCCGAACATCCCCATCGATCAGGCTCCCGAACCGATCACCAAAAAAGGCGCCAGCATGCACAAGCCGGGCGAGGAAGGACTCAGGTAGGCGGCGCGAGGCCGCCGTTGCGATGCCGCTGCGCGGCGTTGCGGGTTGCGGTGTGGCTGAAGCCACGTTGCGATGTGCCCTGCGGGCACGTTGTCGGAAGCGAAAGGCAAGTTCCTTCTGCCAACGT
>CAXUIU010000287.1:0-5320 GCA_964250955.1 uncultured Chthoniobacterales bacterium
GGGCCTGCCGCCTGTCAGCGTGCCGGGCCTGCCCAACAACCCCAACGCCGCCGGCGAGGAGAACGTCCGCCTGTTCTTCAGCAACAGCCCCATCGGCGACGTGCTCAACTTCTACGGCGAACTCACCGGCAAGCGCATCCTCACCGACAACACCGTCAGCGCCACCAACCCCATCACCTTCGACATCTCGCGCTCCGTGCCGCGCTCGGAGGCCGTGCACATCATCGAGACCGTTCTCAACCTCAACGGCTACTCCGTCACCCCCGGCGACGGCAACATCGTCAAGGTGCTCGGCCCCGGCAAGAACCCGCGCCAGGTCGGCATCCCCATCTTCGCGGACCTCGGCGACGTGCCGCGCGGCGAGCAGGTCGTCTCCTTCCTGCTGCGCCTGCGCTACCTCGACCCCATCGAGACGGCCGGCGTGCTCCAGCAGTACATCCCGCAGGGCAACCAGGTGAACTTCACCGCCCTGGAAAAAGCCGGCGCGCTCATCGCCACCGCCGACGCCACGACCGTGCGCCGCCTGGTCGAACTCGTCAGCTCCCTCGACCAGCCGCTCGCCCCCGTGACCGAGAAGTGGATTCGCCTGGAGCGCGCCGACGCCGCCAAGGCCATCGAGTTTCTCAACAGCGTCTTCGACAGCAAGAGCGCCTCGACGGGCGGCTCGACCAACGGCCAGCCCGGTGCTTCGACGACCGTCAACAACTCCAACCCCCGCCGGCCCATCCGCCGCGTCGAGGACGGCCAGATCATCACCGACCCCGCGCCGGCCGTCGTCAACACGTCGGCGGGCGGCGGCAGCCCGATCACGCTGAGCGGCGACTCCATCATCCAGGGCCGCATCACCCTGACGGCCGACGTGCGTACTAATCGCGTCCACGTCGTCACGAGCCCCTTGAACATGCCCATCGTCGAGCATCTCCTGGAGGAGTATGACGCCGACACGCCCTTCGCCACGCCGGTGCCCCGGCCGTTGAAGTTCATCAACGCTAACGACGTGCTGCCCATCCTCGTGGACGCGCTCAAGGAGCCCGGCTCGGACAACGGCACTTCCTCGACCGGCTCGACCGGCGGCACCAGCACGGGCGGCACCACCAGCCGCACCAACAACAGCTCTTCCTTCGGCAACAACGGGCTCAACAACACCTCGAACGGCACGAGCAGCAGCGGCAGCAACGGCTTCGGCTCGTCGGGCTCGGGCACCCAGAGCATCGGCGACAGCGAACTGAACACGCAGGCCGTGGACACGAAGCCGGCCATCGCCGTCGTCGGCAACACCAAGATCATCGCAGACTCGCGCGTCAACACGATCCTGGTCCTCGGCAGCGGCGAGGCGCGCGACAAGGTGTTCTCCATCCTCAACCGGCTCGACGTGCGTGCCCCGCAGGTCGTTATCCGCACGGTCATCGGTGAGTTGTCGCTGAGCAAGAACAGCGAACTGGGCTTCAACTACCTGCTGCGCACCAACCAGGGCAGCCTCCTGAGCCAGTTCAACTCCGGCCAGCTCCCGGGCGTGACGACGAGCACGACGACGAGCGCCGGCACCACGGGCACGGTCGGCACGGGCACGGTCGGCACGTCGGGCACCTCGACGACAACCGGCTCCGTGCTGAACTCCTTCAGCACCCTGGCCACCGGCCTCGGCAGCCTGGGCAGCACCTTCAGCGGCGTGGGCGGCGTCATCGCCATCGGCAAAAGCTTCGATGTCATTCTCAGCGCGCTGGAATCGACCAACCGCTTCAAGACCATCAGCCGGCCGATGATCTTCACCTCCAACAACAAGGAGGCCATCATCGCCAGCGGCCAAGAGATCGCCGTGCCCACTGAGACCGTCAGCAGCCTGAACTCTATCGGCAACACGAACGCGGGCTTGACCAGCAACGTGGAGTACAAGGATGTCGTGCTCCAGTTGGAGGTCGTGCCACTGATCAACAGCGAGAACGAGGTGACCCTCGACATCGTCCAGCGCATCGACAACGTCGTGGCCGGGTCGACCACCACCGTCGCCGGCAACAGCGTGCCCACCATCGCCACGCGCAAGCTCAAGAGCACGGTGTCCGCACCGAACAACTCGACCATCGTGCTCGGCGGGCTCATCACCCAGGACTCGACGAAGATGGACAACAACATCCCCTACCTGAGCCGCATCCCGGTCCTCGGCGCGCTCTTCCGTTCGCGCACCCTCGCCGGCGACCGCAGCGAGTTGATCATCCTCATGCACCCGGAGGTCGTCAACACGCCGTCGATGATGGCGCGCCTGGAGGAAAACGAGGCCCGGCGCACCTATCTGGGCGGCAACCTGGAGGGGCAACTCCTGCCCGCCGAGGTGCGCAAGGCCACCGCGGTCACCAAGACGATCACGCGCGTGGTGCCCGGCGACGCCAAGGACGGCACGCACCGCCGAAAGGAAACCGTCGTTAAGAAAGAGGTTCAAACGACCACGACGGTCAAAAAAGAGCCAAATCTCGACAACTTCTAAAACGCCCGGCCGGTCGTATCTTTATCCCCATGACCTCGACCCTGCGTCAGAAACTCGTCTCTGCCCTGCGCGACGCCGGCGCGCCCTCCGACGAGGAAGCCAGCCGCCTCGCCGACCTGAAGGAGCCCGGCAGTTCGTGGATCAACACCGTGCTGAACACCGGCGGCGGCAAGACCCTTGACGAGGCCCGCCTCCTGACCCGCTTAGGGGAAACTTTTCGCATCCCCTACGAGGGGCGCCTG
This sequence comes from uncultured Chthoniobacterales bacterium, assembly GCA_964250955.1. Taxonomy (GTDB): domain Bacteria; phylum Verrucomicrobiota; class Verrucomicrobiia; order Chthoniobacterales; family SZAS-18; genus CAHJWO01. Next base: position 2,722 of record CAXUIU010000287.1, read on the forward strand.
GACTCCAGCCGCATCGACCGCGCGACGCTGGGGCTGTTCCCGAGCCGCTTCGTCTTCCAGCACCACATCATCCCGTTGGAAAACAACGCAGAAGATGGACTGACCCTGGCGACCTACGATCCCTTCAACGGCGCGGGCCGCCAGCTCGCCGCCCAACTCGCCGCCGGCCGCCCGGTCAAATGGGTGCTCGCCTCCCGCGCGCAACTCCTGCGCGCCATCAAGACCCTCTACGGAGTCGGTGCCGAGACCTTCGACGAACTCCTCAAAGCCCGCGGCGGCAACCTCGACGACCTCCTGACCGACAAGGAACTCGTCTCGGACATCAACGCCAACGACCCCGAGGCCAGCGTGGTCAAATTCGTCAACCAGATCATCCGCGAAGCCATCGCCGAGCGGGCGACGGACATTCACGTCGAGCCACTGGAGAACGACCTGCGCATTCGCTACCGCATCGACGGCATCCTGCACGAGGCCGCCGTGCCGCAGCAACTCCGCGTGCTGCAAAACGCCATCATCTCGCGCCTGAAGGTCATGGCGCGCATGGACATCGCCGAGAAACGCCTGCCGCAGGACGGTCGCATCAATCTCGCCGCCGGTACGACGAGCATCGACGTGCGCGTGTCCACGATCCCGACGGTCAACGGTGAGAGCATTTCCCTGCGGCTGCTCAGCGGACGCGACCGCGACAGCTTCGGCTTCGAGAAGCTCGACCTCGACGAACACCAGACCAAAATCGTCAAGGCCCTGCTCGCCCAGCCCAACGGCATCGTGATGGTCACGGGTCCGACCGGCTCGGGTAAATCGACGACGCTCTACAGTTTCCTGAGCAGCATCAACTCGGTGCAGCGGCGCATCATCACCATCGAGGAACCCGTCGAGTACCGTCTGCCCGGCGTCTCGCAGATCGACGTGAAGCCCGAGATCGGGTTGAGCTTCGCGCAGGGTCTGCGCCACATCCTGCGGCAGGACCCGAACGTCATCATGGTCGGCGAGATCCGCGACGGCGAGACCGCCGATATCGCCATTCGCGCGGCGCTGACGGGCCATCTCGTTTTTTCCACGCTGCACACCAACGACGCCGTCGGCGGCATCACGCGTTTGCTCGACATGGGCATCGAGCCGTTCCTGTTGTCGAGCACGGTGCGGGCGTTCCTGGCGCAGCGTCTCGTGCGGACGATCTGTCCGCATTGCAGCGCGCCGGCGGAGTACCCGGAAGCGCAGTTGCGCGAGATGAATTTTCCCTTGGAACACGGCGGCACGACGTTCCGGCGCGGGACAGGCTGCGAACACTGCCGGCACACGGGCTACCAGGGTCGCATGGCGATCCATGAGATTTGTGTGATCACTGAGCGTCTGCGCAAGCAGATCATCGACAAGGCCGGCGGCAACGTGCTCAAAACCACCGCGGCAGCCGGCGGGATGCGCACGCTCCGCCACGACGGTTGGCGGCGCGTGGTCGAGGGACGCACGACGGTCGAAGAAGTCCTGCGAGTGACCCAGGAGGACGAGGTCCTGACTGAGACCGACGCACAAAGCCTGCCGGGTTGAACGCCCGCCGCAACCGACCGGCCTACGCCTGCCGTAGACATGGGAATGAGCGATTCCCAATCCAATGACCCCGTCGATCCCCGTGAACGTTTTCCCCGGCCGCCGTTCGCCCAACTCAAAATGTCCGCGCCCGGCACGGAGGCCAAGCTGCACCCGCAGGCCGAGCACGGCCAGAACACGTACACAGGCAGCGGTAAGCTCCAGGGTCGCGCGGCTCTCATCACGGGCGGGGATAGCGGCATCGGTCGGGCCGTGGCGCTCTGCTACGCCAAGGAGGGTGCGGACATCCTCTTCACCTGTCTGCCGGAGGAACGGCAGGACGTGGCGGACACCGTGGCACTGGTAGAAGCCACCGGCCGCCGCTGCGTGGCGCTGCCCGGAGACATTCGCCAGAAGTCTTTCTGCCAGCACCTCGTCGATCAAACAGTGAGCCACTTCGGCCGGATCGACATCCTCGTGAACAACGCCGCCTACCAGCGTTCGTGCGACAAGCTGGAGGACTTCACCGAAGAGGATTTCGACGCGACCTACCGTACCAATGTGTACGGCACGTTCTTCCTGTCGCAGGCGGCCATCCCGAAGATGAAGCCCGGCAGTTCGGTGATCAACAGCGTGTCGATTCAGGGCTACGACCCGAGCGAGATCCTCCTGCCGTACGCTTCGACGAAGGCGGCGCTCATCAACATGACCAAGAGCCTGGCGGCCTTCGGCATCAAGAGTGGCGTGCGGGTCAACGCCGTGGCCCCGGGACCGGTGTGGACGCCGCTGATCCCGGCCACGATGCCGTTGACGGAGACGGTGATGTTCGGCAAGCAGTCGGTGTTCGGCCGGCCAGCGCAACCCGTAGAGCAGGCGGTGATCTTCGTGTTCCTGGCTAGCGATGACGCCAGCTATGTGACAGGCGAGATCTATGGGGCCACCGGCGGCCGTACGCCGGTGTGAGGCGGCCAACTTTCGGGAAATGGAGCCTAGGGGATTCGAACCCCTGACCTCCTCAATGCCATTGAGGCGCTCTACCAACTGAGCTAAGACCCCGAAAGTCGCTGCGGCC
>CAXUIU010000288.1:0-5303 GCA_964250955.1 uncultured Chthoniobacterales bacterium
ACGATGCGCACTTGCACGCCGGAGGCGATGGCACTGATCGTGTCGCCGTTGGTGTTGACCGTCAACGCGTTCGTCGAATTATCGGTGATGTCGTAGATCGCACCTTCCTTCGCCCCACCGGTGACGTAGGCGTAATAATGAGTGCTCTGCGAGCCCTGCACGTACTTGTAGGCGCTCGCCGTAAACGGCGTGCCGGTGAACGAGATCGTCCCGGTCGTCGAACTCGTGTTCGCCCCACCGGTGGACGCACCGACATAGGCAGGCGGACGGGTGAAAGGAATCGTCAAGTTCGTGTCCGTGTTCGCTAGGCAGGTCGTGGTGATGAACCCGACCGGGCTCGTGGCCGCCGTGGTGGACGTGGACGTGTCCGAGGTCACCGGGCCGATCTTGGTCGTCACCGGCTTGACCGTCGCCGTGCGCACGTTGCGGGCGATCTGGGCCTGCGCGCTCGAGACGAGAGCCGCGCCGGTCAGAAGGGTGAGGGGAAGAACGTGTCGAAGAGTCATTTGGATCGGGTCAACTCCGGTTTGATGGTGGCATGTTATCGCAGAGCGCGGCAGGGAAAACAAGCCTTTCCGCAGCGTATCTCGTGCCAAAATTCGTCTTTTTTGTAAGTGCCTTGTGAAGCCGGCAAACACGAGATTTTCGGCCGATTTCGTGGTAGGCTGGGACCCGTGCGAACGCTTCGCGCCACGGCCGTCTTTTTCACGCTGATGACCTCGCTCCTATCCTCTGTGGCCGGCGCACCGATTTTCCAGGACCTTCCTTACGTCCGTGGCGGCAGTTCGGAACAACGCCTCGACCTCGTTTTGCCCGCGCCGCCGAACCCGGCCCGGCCACCCGCGCCGGTGATCGTGTGGATTCACGGCGGCAGTTGGGATCACGGGTCCCACCACGGGAACCCGGCCGCCGCCATGGCCGGGCGCGGCTACGCGGTGGCGAGCATCGGCTACCGGCTCAGTGCCCAGGCCAGATACCCCTCGCAGATCGAGGATTGCCGGGCGGCGATCCGTTGGTTACGCGCCCATGCCGTGGAGTACAGCCTCGACCCGGAGCGGATCGGCGTCTGGGGGGTGTCGGCCGGCGGGCACCTCGCGGCGCTCCTCGGCACGGCGGCGCTGGAGAAACGCTTCGACGTGGGCGAAAACCTCGATCAACCGACCACCGTGCAGTGCGTGATCGACAGTTTCGGTCCGTCCGACTTGCTGCACTGGGGCGACCCGCCGGTGCCCGCCTACCTCGACGCGCCCGACACGCCCGTGGCCCGCTTGCTCGGTGGCCGGGTGCGCGACCACGCCGAACTCGCCCGGATCGCCAGCCCGGTCACCTTCGTGGACCGCCGTTCCGCGCCGTTCCTGATCCTGCACGGGCAAAACGATCCCATCGTCCCTGTGCAGCAGAGCGTCGTGCTTGACGCCGCCCTGCGCCGCGCCGGGGTGGAGAGCACGCTGGTCGTCGTCCCCGGCGCGGGCCACGGTGGGTCGGTGTTCGCCGACGGGCGCTACCTTGTGCAGATGGCCGCTTTCATGGACCGTCACCTGCGGCCGTGAAGGCACGCCTTTCGCTTTACCTCGCAGCCGGCACAGGTTATGCGATGAATGGGTTTCTGACTCCATGACTGCCCCCGTCTTCACTGTCCGCAGAGCCGCACTCTGCGCGGCGCTCTGTCTCGCGGTGGCCACGGCGTCCCTCGCGCGGGCGCAGGACCCTTATTCAAGCAGCACGGATTTTGCCCGCTATGCCGAACGCCTGCGCAGCAGCGCCGTCGGCCAGTTGCAGCCGCCGACGACCCTCCCGGTCAACCCGTACGGCGCGAACCTGCCCCCCGGCGCCCCCTTCAACCCGGCCGTGCCTTACCCGTGGAAGACCGACATCGTCACCACGATCTTCTGGGTGGGCGAACCCGCCGGCACCAACAACCCGGTCAACAACGTCTCGTCCTCCTGGGACCATGACTGGTCGCTAAACTTCGGCGGCCTCGACGACCCGAACCCCGCTAACCGGCACAACTTCATCCCCCTCAAGTTTGTCCCGCGCCTGAACCCCTTCTACTGCGCGCTGCCCTACAACGACGTGACCCGGGGCTCGACCAAGCCCGAGTCGCGCCTCGTCATCCCGTGGTACGAGAACGCCTTCGTCGAGGAAGGCCGCAGCGTGTGCCGGGACCGCTGGATCGCTATCCGCAACCCGCGCAACGGCCGGCTCTGTTTCGCACAGTGGAGCGACTGCGGACCGTTCCGCACAGACCACTGGCAGTATGTCTTCGGCCCCGAGAAGCCGCGGCCCAACCTCAACCAGGGCGCGGGGCTGGACGTGTCGCCCGCCGTGCGGGACTTCCTTGACCTCGGCGGCATGGACACAACGGATTGGCGCTTCGTGGAGTTCCGCGACGTGCCTCGCGGCCCGTGGGCGCTCTACGGGGCGAACAACACCTTTGTCCAACAGGGCCACGGACCCGTGGACCGCGTGGTGAGCGCGACGGCGAGCGCGCCGGTCAGCGCCGCGCCCGGACCGGTGGTGCAAACTTCCGGTGGTCCGCAGGTCACCGTGCACTGAGCGGCGCGGCAGTTTGGTCCGACAAAATGCGTCTCGCCCGCGGCTGGCACCTCGCGTATGGCTCCGGAGTTCCGACGGACGCGGGCTGGCCCGAGCGGGTGCGGACCATCCGCGACGGCGTCTGCCCGCCAGACGAGGAACTCGGCCTCGGCCTGCGTCTCGACGAGGAAGCGGCGCGCGAGCTTCTGTCCCACGGAGGACTCGCGGACTTCCGGCGCTGGCTGGCGGCGGAACGCTGCTATGTCTTCACGCTGGACGCACCGCCAGCAGCGTGGACCGGACCCGAAAGCCTCGTCCACGCCTGCCGCCTGCTCGACGGATTGGGCGAACTGCTCCCGGCAGGCACGGACGGCAGCGTCAGCGTTTCCCTGATCGAGGCGCGGCGGTCGGCGGCGGAACTCCAGGCGATCTACGCGAACCTGATCCACGCGGCGGTCCACGCGGCGGAGGTCGCCGGACGGACAGACCGGCGCGTGTGCCTCGCGGTGGCCGCAGAAACTCCCCGGTTCCTGGAACCGCTCGTCGATGCGTTCCCCGATCAGTTCGGCGCGTATCTAGACGCGGGCCGCGCCAGCGAACTCGTCGGGGCCTTGACGGGGCTGGACCGCGCGGAAATCCCGGTCCTGAAGCTGCGCCTGGACCATCCTGCCCGGACCGTCGGGGTGTTGGATTGGCTGAAGGTCCACGCCTCGAACGGCCTCCACCTGGAAACATCCGGCCGGCTCGGGGATGACGACCCGCAAAACTTCCGCCGGACCCTCGACCTCCTCGCTGCCCGCGGTCTCGCCTGAAACCCTGATGAACCACGAACCCTCCGACCGGCTGGCACGTTCGGGCTGGTGGCACCTCCCGATGGTCTGGTCGCACTGCTTGGCGGGCGGGTGGCTGGATGGTTCCTGGCCCGGCGCGGAACGTTGGGACCGCCTGACGATCCTGCTGCTCGGCGCGAGTGCGCTTTCCGCGGCGGGAGCACTCCTCGGCGGTGCCCGGCCCACGCAGACCGCGCTTCCCGTCTTGTTGTACCCGCTGGCGACCGCGCTGTCGGTCCAGCCGACGCTCACCGCAGCGGTGGGCGAGGGGACCTTGCTGGCTTTGTATTTAGGAGGATCAGCCCTCGTTGCCCGCGGAGGGTGGATGCGCTGGGCTTGGCTTCTGGTCGTCCTGCCGGTGGTCGTCAACGCGGCGTTGGCGGCGCGGTTCGGACCGCGGAACCTCATCATGGTGGTGCTGGCGGCGTTCTGGCTGGGGCGGGTCGCCTTTGGCCGGACCGCTCCGCTCGGGCTGTCGCGGGAGACGGCGTTGATGGTAGGCAGCGTCCTGGTGGACCTGAGCGCCGTGGCCGCCTGCACGGCGCTGCTGCCTTGGCCGGGTTGGTTTGCGATTCTGTTCGCCCTGGCGCTGGTTTGCGTGCGTCTGCGGCTATCGACGTGACGCGGAAAAGGTTGGACGCCGCCCGCCGGAACGGTTCATATCCGCACGTCCTGGCGCCGCTCCATGATCCGCTCCCCCTTCTTCTGGAACGCCCTGGCACTTGGCCCAGTGGCCGCGGCCGCCGGGGCGCAGTACCTGGGGCGCGCGACCGACGCCGGCCACCGCGTGACGATCACCGGCGTCTCGCCCGAAGAATCGATCCTGCCCACCGCCCGGCCGCTGACCTCCGTGTACGGCACCGAGCAGAACGTCGTGGACACCCCCCGCGACGTGAGCACGATCACGAAGGAACAGGTCGACTTCCGCCAGATTACGAGCGTCAACCAGTTGGACCAGTTCGCTTCCGGCACTTACAGCGCGTCGATCTTCGGCGCGGAGGGCTTGCCGCAGATCCGTGGCGTGCCGGCCGAGATCTACCAGAACGGCCAGCGCCAGCACTACTACTTCAGCAGCTTTCCGCCGAGCTTCAACGGCGTGGAATCCATCGACGTGGTCAAGGGACCGGGTACGGCCGTCTACGGGCCGCCCTCGCACGGGCTGGGCGGCTACGTGAATCTGGTGACCAAGCTGCCGTTCTTCGACGGCGAACACACGGAGGTCACGACCGTGCTCGGCGACTTCGTGGAGGGTGGGGGTTCGTACGCTCGCACCCAGTGGCAGATCGACAACAGCGGTCCGCTGGTGCCGGGCAAGCTGGCGTACCGCGTCAGTTACCTCGGGCGCGAGGCAGACAGTTATTATCGCAATGTCGTGGACGACGTGCAGGATGTGTTCGCCGCGTTGACCTACCTGCCGACGACCAACCTGCGCTTGGACCTGACAAGCCAGTTTTACGAAAGCCGCTTCAACGAGGACGCCGGCTTCAACCGCGTCACGCAGGATCTCATCGATAACCACCGCTACATCGCGGGATCGTACCTGGCGAGCTACGCGCCGTTCGTGGGCGTGGTCGACCCGGGACCGGACGGTTCGTACGCGAACCAGACCGTCACCCTGCACAACAACCAGGTGCTCGTGTCGCCGTCGGACTCTGCCGCGGGTTCGCGCTACGTGGGACAGCTCATCGCCACCCTGACCCTCGACGGGGTCACGGTGAAGAACTCCACCTACGGCGAGACGTTGGAGTCGCGTAAGCAGTCCGCCTACGGCTACACGGAATACGCGCCTGCCAACGTCGTCTTCGAGAACCGCACGGAGTTCCAGTTCACCTTGGACACAGAGTCAGTTCGCCACCGCTTCGACGCCGGCTTCAGCGTGCGCGCCGAACACACGCGCGCCTACGCGGCGTTCTTCAACGAACCTTTCTCGGTTTACGA
>CAXUIU010000289.1:0-180 GCA_964250955.1 uncultured Chthoniobacterales bacterium
TCTTTCTGTCTCGCGCTCCCGTCGGCCATGAATTTCCTCAGCACTGGCGTCAAGGAACTCACGCGCCGGGTGCGTAGTTACAAGAACCGGCTGGCGCTCGCCAACGCGCGCAAGGCGCTCGACCGTGCCGACGCCGCGCTCGGCCGGCACGCCTGGCGCGAACTCGTCGGCGACGAGTCC
>CAXUIU010000289.1:190-5271 GCA_964250955.1 uncultured Chthoniobacterales bacterium
GTCTCGACGACGAGGTCGAAGCCACCCGCCTGCGCGTGGCCGAAATCGAAGGCGACGTGCGCGCCCGTGAGGTCGCCCGCGAGGCTGCCCGGCGCGAACACGCCCAAACCCTCGCCGCCCTCGACGAGGAACGCGAGCCAGTCCAAGAACGCCTGGGAACGTTGCGTGAATCCTTGGCCGAGCACAGCAAGGTCCTGCACGACCAGAACCTCCGCAAAAAGGAACTCAACACCGCCCAGACCGCACTGCTCAGGCGCGAGAAGCGCACCCGCCGCCAGACCGTGCTCCTCACCGAGTGGGAGCGCACCGAAAAACAGCGCGAACTCGAAGCGGAACGCACCCGCCTGACCGAGGAGGCCGCGCTCCTCGCGGCGTCGCGCTCGGAGGCAGTCGAGCCGATAGCCGGCGACGAGGCAGCCATCAGGGAGGTCAAGGCGCAACTTGCCGAACTCGACGCCCGCACCCAGCGCGCCCGCGCCGAACTCGCCGCACGCGACCGCGAGGCGGCGCTCGCCTTGGCCGGACTGCACAAGGAGATCGCCGCCATCCGCCGCCAGGCTGCCGACACCGAAGCAGGCAAGGAGGACGCCTACCTGACCATCGGCCGCCGGTTGGCCGGGCGCGAGGATGCCCCGCGCGGCGCGGACGAGCCTTTCACCGCCAGTCGCCGGCAGCGCCAGAGCGTCGAGCGGCTTACCGGGTTGGAGACGACCTGGGGAGAAGAATCTCGCAACGCCGACCGGCAAGACCTGCGGGTGTTTTGGTTCGTGGCGGCGACGGTGGCGGTCGTCGCGTGCATCGTCAGTCTGCTCGTCGTCAAAGGCCCGAGCAAACGGGATTGGCTGCCGGCCAACACCGTCGCGGTCGTCGCGGTGGACGTGCGCGGGTTCACGGACGCGGACTTTGCCCGGTTCCTCGAAGCGAAGGAACCCGAGGCGTGGCAGGCCGTGTGGATGGGACTGCTGCAATCGGTCGCCGAGGTGCCGCAGATCGACGTGCGTCGGCAGGTCGCGCGCATCACCCGGGCGCTCGCCCCGGCGGATAGCCACGGGCCGGCGGTGGACTGCCTGTTGGTGGAACTGCGCGCCAGCGTGGACGTGGACAGCCTCCTGCGCACGAAGGTCGCCGAGGGCAGCAGCGGCGGCGGGAACTTCCGACGGCGGACGTTCGAGGGCGTGGGGGTCTACGAAAAGCCGGACGGCACGGCGGCGCTCGCGCAGATCGGTCCCGGCACACTCGCGCTCGGGCCGCGAGCCTCGGTGGAGGCGCTGATCCGGGTGCGTCTCGGGCTACGGGAAGACCTCAAGAGCGACGCGCAGTTTTTGAGCGAGTTCCAGCGGCTTGGGGATGGGAGTGCGTTCCGGCTGGTGACGTACCGGCCGCAGGAGTTGACGGCGCTGGCTGACACGGTGCTCAGCCCGGCGCTGTTGGAACATTGCACGGCGCTCGGACTGACGCTGGACATGCGCGAGCCGATGTCGGCGGTGTTCCTGCTCAACGCCAGCAACCCACGCGAGACGGCGCAGTTGTTACACCAACTCCAGACGAGCCCCGACGCGGCGCTCCAACTGCGCAGCGCGGGGCCGAACCTCTTCATCGAGCCGCCTGCCGTGGCAACGGTGCACGACACGCAACTGGAATGGCGCTTCCGCATGACCGAGCCGGCGGCGAAGGAGTTCCTCGAACGCGTGTCGCGCCTGGAGATGACTGGACCGGTGACCGATAACAAGGTGGCTAAGCGCGGCGGAGGCGCGCCGTAGCTCCCCGACTCATGCTTTCTGGCTGCCGAGCCGCGCGCTGACGCTGGTGGTGACATCCTGGATGGACGGCTGCCCGGTGGGCGTGCGGAACCGCTTTACCACGGCGGCCGCCCCGGGCGTCGGTGTGCTCTTGTCCACGGTGTACATCGTGTATTCGCAGTACGTGCGCGTGAACTGCACCGTCGCGTAGCCATACTGGTGGCTGTTGAGGTATTGCAGATGCGGGTTCACCGCCAGGGAGCTTTGTTCCAGCCCTGCCTCAGCCTGGGCGCTCAGGCCGAGCTGCTCCTGGAGGTTGGACGAGGTGATGGCCGGGGTCATGTACTCGACGCCGATCACGTTGGCCAGGGTGCCGGCGACGTTGGTGTTGGCGCCGCTGGTGTAGTCGGCCTTCACGTAGCTGGCGATGTAGGTGTGCAGGTCGCCCGAGAGCACAACGAGGTTCTGCACCCCGGCGTCGCGCAGGGCCGAGTTAATCTGCGTGCGCTCGTAGGCGTAGCCGTCCCACGAATCGTTGTCCACCGTGGCGAAACCGCCGAGGGGGATCGTCGCGGCGAGCAGTTGGGACAACTCGGCCGGCAGGACGGCCAGCAGCGGGGCCGTCACCTGGATCTGCAAGGGCGAGAGGAGCACCTCGTTGGCCCAAGCCTTCCACAACGCCCCGCTACCGACGACACTGTTGACGAACGTCGTGCGCTGCGTCGCCCCGAGCATGGTGCGCGACGGGTCGTTCTGCCCGACGAGCGGCGGGCTGGTCGGGGCGAGGTAGCGCGCGCCGAAGCCGTCCGGCACCCCGGGCGCGAACTCGCCCTCTGGGTGCGAGGAACGGTAGGTGCGCTCATCGGTCAGGAAGAACTCGACCAGCGTGCCGAAGCGGAAGTTCCGATAAATCTTCAGCCGGCCGAAGATGTCGTTGGCTCCTTGGCTGAAGCCCACGCGTACGGCGTTGTTCTCGAACCACGCCTGCTGGCTGTCGAGCTTGAGCTGGTGGAGTAATTGGGCGGAGGTCATCGTGCCACCGCTGTAATTCTGCGGGTTGCTGGTGTAGGGATGATCGGGCGCGCCCTGAGAGCCGTTGGGATACTCGGTGTCCGTGTAGTCGTGGTACTGGTCGTTGGCCATCTCGTGGTCGTCCCAGATGGTCATCCATGTAAAATTCTCCAGGGCGGCGCGCAGGTTGGGGTCGGCGCGGTAGGTCTGGTAGAGGAAGCGGTAATCCGCTAGCCCGAGCGCCGCCTGGCTGGCCGGGTCGGTGGGCAGGATGATGTTGCGGTCGGGGAACGGCCCGCTCTGGAACTCGGTGCCTCCGGTCGTCTCGTAGATGAAGTCGCCGACGTGCAGGACGTAGTCGATGGAGGTGTCCGCCGCGATGAACCCGAACGAGCCGTAGTAGCCGTTGGTGTAGTCGTGGCAGTTGATGACGGCGAACTTGAGGCTGTTGACCGTCGCGTCGGTGGACAGCGGTAGCGTGCGCGCGCGGCCCGTGCGGCTGTAGGTCCCGCGGTACAGGAAGCGGTAGTGATAGATCGTGTTCGCGGCCAGCCGGCGGTCGAGGTCGACGCGCACGGTGTGGTCCAGTGTCGCGGTGAGTTGGCCCGGGGGTATGACCGCGCGAAGTTGGATCTGCGCGAAGGCGGCGTCGAGGGCGACTTCGACGGTCAGGTTGTCCGCGCCGGTGTCGACCGTCGGGGCCACGCGCGTCCACAGGATGAAGCCCGAGGGCGTCGGGTCGCCCGAGGCCACGGACTGCGGGAACACCGTGCCGTCGTCAGCTACGGAGATCGGTCCCGGCGACGGGCGGAGGGCGGCCGGGGCGTCCTCCACGGTGTAGCTCGCCAGGAAGCCGAGGCCGAGCAGCCGCAGGAACTCGCGCCGGCTCGACGTGCCGCCTTGGAAGCGGACGGCAGGGGTGGCGGCGGACGGGAGCGGGGTTTCTTCGGAGAGAGGAGGCATGGCGGGCAGGAGGTTTCAGGGGTTGGATGAACGGCGACGGCAATGCCGCAGGGCCAGCCCGGCCGCGCCGGCGGCGAGGAACGCGGCGGCCAGCGAACCCGGCTCGGGCACGGCGTAGGTCAGCGCGACGTTGTCGATCTGGAAGAGTCCCTGGGCCGTCCCGGCGTTGTAGCCATAGACCCGATACTCCACCGGGTTAGTGGTCGTCACGTTCAGCGGCACCGATACGGTCGAGAACGCCGTGCTAATCGCGCCGCTCGCCAGCGTGGCGGTAAACCCGTCCAAGCTGGAACGCACGGCGAAGGACGCCGGACCGTCGTCGATGCCTTGGACATCGAAGCGCGCGGCGTCGAAGGAGAGCGCGTTCCAACTCACCCCGCCTGCGCCGGGTGTGAGGGTGAAGGTGTAGAACAGCGACGGGTCGAGCAGGGTCCCGGTGGACCAACCGTTGCTGTTGGCGTCAGGCGCAGGGTTGCCGGCCGTGTTATCATAAACCGTGGTGTCGGCCGGGTCGCGGGTGAACAGGCTCGCGCTTGCGCCCGGCGCGACCGTGGCCGCGGTGCCGTCGAGGCTGCTGAAGGTGTAGCGGACAACCGTCGTGGACTGCTGGGCGCAGGCGACCAGGGGGGCGGTCAACGCAAACAAACCCAGCAGAGGGGCGCGGCACGCAGAAAGGCACGGGAGCTTCATCGCACCCGCAAGCTTGCGCTCCGGGCGTCCCCGGAGGAACCGTTTTCCGGTGACGTTTCCGTGACGACGGGATGATGCCTAGTGCCGCCAAACTCAGCGATGGTCCCGTAGGGGGCGAGACAAGAATGAGCGGCGTGCAGGGGCCGTTCACTGGAGCGAGTGGCTAGGCCGGGGGAGCTTGGACGGCGCACATGTGGCCAGCGACAATCTGGGGACGCTCCCCTTGCTGATGCCAGACCCTCGTGTAACGAAAATGACCGGCGAACGCGGTGCCAGCAAAGCTGCCCGTCACAGCCATCGCCACGTTGACGACGGCCACCTCGCCGTAGAGTCCGACGTGCCGCTCGCCTGGCTCCATGCTGGTCAGGCGCAACGTGCCGGAACGGTGAGCCGCCAAGTCCGTCTCCTTGTTGACGTTTAAACCGTCGAGCGTCACGAAGAGAAGCCGGTTGGAGACAAGCTCCTCCAGCACTGTGGTGTCACTCGCCAGCATGGCTTGGCGCGAATGTTCTTCTAGCTACTCAATCTCTAGGGTGGTCATCGGGCGGGAACGGCTTGGGCCTGACGCGGCCAAGCCCAGCACAGAGGCTGGCGAGGACAAACTCAACCACGGAAAAGAGCCTGCCGCCAGCCTCTGTTCGCTGGAGCGCGTGGTCAGGGGCCCGGCAGTGTGACTAG
>CAXUIU010000290.1:0-3766 GCA_964250955.1 uncultured Chthoniobacterales bacterium
TCCCGTCGCCCCACCGGGCCGTACCAGCGGCTCTCCGCGGCCCGGCCGGGCCGGCCAGCGGTCAACGGGACCTTGCCGGCGGGAAACTCGTGGGGTTCCTCCGCCCGTTCGACGTGGCGCTGCTCCTTGCTGCCTTCGACGTTGGACGCGATCATCCCGGGACAGACGACGTTGACGCGGATGCGGTCCTTCGCCAGTTCCAGCGCGGCCGTTCTCGCAAAGGCGACCTGGGCGGCTTTCGTGCAGGAGTACGCGCTCGCACCGGGATTGGAAAAGACGCGCGTGCCGTTGACCGACGACGTGATGACGATGGACCCGCCGCCCGCGCGGCGCAGGTGCGGCACCGCGTACTTCGCGGTGAGAAACGTCCCCCGCAGATTGACCGCCATCGTCCGGTCCCACTCCTCGGGCGTGAGTTCGTCGAACGGTGCCCACGCGCCGTTGATACCCGCGTTGGCGAAGACGATGTCCAGGCGTCCGAACTTAGCGGCGGTCGTGTCGACGGCTCGCTGCACGTCCTCCGGCCGGGAAACATCCCCGGCCAAGGCGAAGGCGTCACCCCTGGCTGCCTGGATCAATCGAACCGTCTCTTGCGCCCCTCGTTCGTCATGATCGAACGCGCCAACTTTTGCTCCTTCGACTGCCAACCGTCTAGCCGCCGCCCGGCCGATCCCGGAGCCCGCGCCGGTGATGAAAGCGATCTGGTGTTCAAGTTCCATGGTCGAGTGGTTGCAAAGCGGGTGACGCGAGAAGCTCGCAGGGGACGAACGCACCGTGCAAAAACGCCGCGGTCGCTTCGGGCGCTTCCAAGGGAATCAGGTGGCCGACGCGCGGCACAACGTCCAGCGAGGCTTCGGTGCGTTTTAGCCGCGCGCGAATTTCCTGTTCCACCAGCGAGCCCGTGATGGATTGATCTTCACGGCCCACGGCGATTCGGACGGGCACCTCGACCCCGCCCAAACGCGCGGCGATGTTCTCGCGGCTACCCCGTTCCAGCCAGCCGCGCCAGGCGGGGGCGGAGGCGCGGAGCTGGTCGGCCACGGCGGCGTCGAAGCGTTCCTGCGGCAGCGGGTGGGCAGTGTATCTACCCAGCGTCTCTCCGGCCGCCTGGCGCTCGCCGTAGCCGTCGAGCAGACGGGCGCGTTCCGCCTTCGCCATCGGCTCGGGCGTGGGAGGCGACGGGGCGAGCAAGGCGACGCCAGCCAACCCGGCGGGCCGCCGCGCGGCCAGCGCCAGCGCCACTTTTCCGCCCAGGCAGTGACCCACGACCACGAAGCTCGGCAGACGCAGCTTGACCAGGAGTTCATGGATGTCGTCGGCCATCGTATCCACGGCGTAGGAGACGGCGTCCTTGCCGGGAGCGGGGGAATCGCCGAAGCCGCGCAGGTCTGGCGCGAGACAGGCCCAGCCCTGCGCCGCCAAGATTTCCATCACCGCTTCCCAGGAACGGCCGGAACCGCCGAAGTGATGCAGGAAGACCAGCGTCGGGCGTGCCTGCCAGCCCGCGCCACAACGCACCCGCAGGTGCAGCGAGGTGGCGTTGACCCGGAGGTGCATCTTGAGCATGGCCGGCTTCACACCTCCACCTTGAGCATCGCGGGCTGGTCGGTGACCTCGAACATCTCGCCCTTGGGCACGACGGTGATCTTGCCAAAAGCGTGGAGCAATTCGCGGTACGCCTGCGCCACCGGCCGCTCGCGCCGCTGCAGGTCGTACAGGCCGCATGGGTTGACCGTGTTGTTCTTCTCGCCGAGCGCCGTGTCCCAGTCGATCTGATCGGTCAGCGAGTACCAGGTGAACCCGAGCACCGGCACGCCCAGCTTGCGGATGCGCAGGATGTTGATCCACTGCTTCCAGAGCCAGGTCGGCGCGACGGCGGGATCGAAGTGGTTGGTCTCCGTGTGCATCGTCGGCTTGCGGTAGCGATCATAGTATTCCTTGGTGATCTGAAACCAGCCGAGCACGTCCTCCGCCTCGACGATCCTGCCGTCGGGCAGCTTGATGCGCTCGTTCTTGCCGTAGTAATCGTTGCCCATGACCTGGTAGCCGGGCGGCTCGCCTTTCATGAACCAATCGTATTCCGTGCGCGTGAGTCCGTTGTCAGAAAGGTAGATGAACACGTCCGCGTCCGGCGGGTTCGCGTAGAGCAGATCAAGCGAGAGCAGGCGCAGCTTGTTGTGGAGGGTCACGTCGGGCGAGGGCGTCGCGCTGGCCTCATGC
The DNA here is from genome assembly GCA_964250955.1 of uncultured Chthoniobacterales bacterium. Taxonomy (GTDB): domain Bacteria; phylum Verrucomicrobiota; class Verrucomicrobiia; order Chthoniobacterales; family SZAS-18; genus CAHJWO01. Next base: position 2,221 of record CAXUIU010000290.1, read on the forward strand.
AGGTACTCGGCGCTCTCGCTCTGCACGATGACGCAGTCGGGTCGGTGCTTGGCGAGGCGGTGCGTGGCGACGATGCTCGCGGCCACCGCGTGCTTGAGCGCCGTGATGAAGGCGCGGTCGTCCTTGAGCTGCTCGTTCCAGACGCCGTCCTTCGCGCTCAGGCGCGCGGTGACGTAGATCTCGTTGACCGGCGTGTAGTAGCGCACCCACGGGTAGCGCTGCGCCACGGCCTCGGCGTAGTCCGCGAAGTGCAGCGGCAGCTCGGGGTTCTGGAAGTTGCCCAACCAATCCGGCACGCCGAAGTGCAGCAAATCCAGGATGGGCGTGATTTCCAGACGACGCATTTCCCGCATCGCCTCGTCCGCGAAGCTCCAGTCGTACTTGCCGGGGCCGAGATGCGTCTTGTGGTAGGGCAGGCCGTAGCGCAGCACCTTCAGACCCAGGCTCTGGACGAGACGCAGGTCCTCGCGCCAGTGCCGATAGTGCCCGCATTCTTCGAGTTGGTCGCGGCGGGTGCGGCCGTTGTCGATGGTTGGGTTGGAGCACTCGATGCCGGTGGCGAACATGAAATTGCCCGGCGCGCCCGTGGGCAGTCCGCTGCCGTCCTTGCCGCCCGCGCCGCCGTGCTGGTCGCCGATGGCATCGGTGGTGGCGCCGGCGGTATCGAGGATGTCGAGAAAGTTCTTGCTCATGGTTGGCGGTTCATCAAAAAGCGGTCGGCGGTGCGCAGGGAAAGCGCCATGATGGTCAGGGCCGGGTTGGCCGAAAGCGCGCTGGGAAACACGGAATTGTCGCAGATGGACAGTCCCGGCACGTCGAAAGAGCGGCCGTCGGCGTCCACGACGGCGCTGTCGGCGTCGCGGCCCATGCGGCAGGTGCCGATAACGTGCGCGAAACGCTGGAAGGCCCACGGCTCACGCGCCCCGGCGCGGTCCCAGATTGCGCGCATGGTTTTGTCGGCGTGCGCGGTCAGCCGGAGTTCGTTCTCTTCGGCGGTGAAATGGATGCGTGGCTTGGGCAGACCGCGCGCGTCCACCTCTCCGCTGAGTTCCAGGTAATTCCGCGGCGAAGGCAGGCAATCGCCCAGAATGTTGATGCCCGCGATATGGTTGTACCGCTCCATGTGCTTGCCGAAGGCTTCACCGAACAACCCTTGTTTGCTGCGCGCGAGTTGGCTGGCATAGGTCATGGGCATGACGCCGATAGATTGCAACAGGTAGCCGCCCGCGAAGTCGGCGTCTTTCGGCCGATGCGTGTCCTCGGAGATCAACCCGCCGGGGATGCCCTTGAAGGGCCGGGTTTCCTCCTCGAAGTGCGCCCAGAGTTGCAGCCCGGTGTGCGCCATGAAGTTGCGCCCGACCTGACCGCTGGTGTTCGCCAACCCATTGATGAGCAGGAGCCGCGGCGTCTCGATGCCGCCCGCGCACAGGAAGACGTGGCGGCACCGCTGGCGGTGCTCCCGGCCGTCCTGCACGTAGACGACGCCGTTGACCCGCCCTTGGGTGTCACGCTCGAGCCGGGTGACGAAACACTCGCTGCGCAATTC
>CAXUIU010000290.1:3776-4985 GCA_964250955.1 uncultured Chthoniobacterales bacterium
CGCCAGAGGAATGAAGGTCACGTCCACGCTCGCCTTCGCGCCGACCGAGCAGCCCGCCTGACAGAAGCCACGATTTGTGCAAGCGGGCCGCCAACCCACGCCCGGCTGATGGTACGGCGCGGAAAGCGCGGCGTTCGCGGCGGGCGAGGTGCGGATGCCCAGATCAGCGCAGGCGCGCTGCATGAGTTGCGCGGCGGCGTTGAGCGGCAGCGGGGCCAGCGGGTAGCCGCGGCGGCGCGGCGGCCCCCACGGGTACGGCGACGGTCCGCTGACCCCCAACAGGGTTTCCAGTTCGTGGAAGTACGGCTCTAGGTCCTCGTAGGCAAGCGGCCAGTCCGCGCCGACCCCGAACTCGGTCCGCAAGCGCAGATCGTCGGGTTGTGGCCGCGGGGTGTAAGCGGTGTAGTGGAGCGTGGAACCGCCGACGCCGACGCCGGAGTTGTTGCTGCCAAACGCGAGGGGATCGCTCCCGGCGCTCAGGCGTTCGTCGGTCCAGAAGAGCTTGTTTTGCTCGCGCTCGTCGGTGGCGAAATCCTTCGCCGGGTTCCAGAATTTACCCGCCTCCAGCGCGACGACCTTCAAACCGGCCTGCGCCAGCCTCGCCAGTAGCGGGCCTCCGCCGGCTCCCGTGCCGATGATCACCGCATCCACCGGCTCCTCTTCCGGGAACCGCTTCATCGCAAGCGGCGGTGTTTCGAGACAGGCGGCTGGGGCAGGGCGGGAAACCGGGAGCTTGTAACGCTTTGCCCCGTCGGCTGGTTCCCAATCCTCACGTTCGTTCAGGCCGACTTTGCGCCAGCCGGCGGCATCGGCGAACCCCGCGTAGCCGATGGCCTGCTGCGCGAGCGGATGACTGAAGTAAAACTCGGAAACCTCGGCGAGCAGTTCCTCGAAGAACCGGGGTCCGTTCACCTTGGTCCATGCTCCGCCGGTGACTTCGCCGCGCGCGAGCTTGGCCAGGATGGCATCCTGCGCCGGAGCCGCCAACGTGCTGAAACCCGCCGCGCCCGACGCGCGTGCGCTCTCGTTGAGGCCATCCAGTCCGAGTCGGTAGGCTTTCCCGTCGGCAGGAAGCGCGTCGTAGCGCCAACCGTTTCCTTCCCCGGCGCAAAGGCGGGCGTCGATTTGTGCGGCGGCCTCGTCGGGTGTCGGTGTCGCCGCCGGTGGCAGCAAACGGGCGCAGGCGGCAATCAGGGTGATGAACTCGGC
>CAXUIU010000290.1:4995-5265 GCA_964250955.1 uncultured Chthoniobacterales bacterium
GCCGCCAACACCTGCCGGGTGGGCGGCGTGACAAGTTCGCTGGCGACGAGCCAGCGCGCGCTGGCCAACGGATCGGTTGACGGATCGTTATCCATTGGAGAGTTTGCCGCCGGTGACTTCCACCAGGCTGCCGGTCATGAACGAGCCGTCCTGGCTGGCGAGCAGCACGTAGGCCGGGGCGAGTTCTTCGGGCTGCCCCGGACGTGCCAGGGCGACTTCGTGGCCGAAATTCTCCCCCTCTTCGATGGGCATGGTGCCCGGGATGTTCGG
>CAXUIU010000291.1:0-5242 GCA_964250955.1 uncultured Chthoniobacterales bacterium
GTGCGGGGCCGGGCCGCGGTCGGGACGGCGGGAGTTTTTCGCGGCGCGGGCCGGGTGCGCCTTCGTGGGCGCGGCGGAATCAGGTGCCGACCGGAAGCGGTCAAGGATTTTACGGAACATGAGAGTGACGAATCTCTCACGGATTGGCCCGTTGCGCGCGTGACATTTGCGCCGCCGGGCGAAATGGGACTTCTCCCCTTACGGGCTGGGTGTCCAGCCGGCGTCAAGGAGACGCTGCATTTGCGTCTCGCCCCACTTGGCGGCGGTGGCGTCCTCTTCGGGTGAAACCTTGTCCTTGAGGCCCTCGGCGGCCTTGGAGGTTTCCAGGAGTTTGCCGGTCCACTCCTTGGTCTTGGCGTCGTCCTTGGCCTTCACGGCCGCCAGCAGACCATCGGTGATGTCCGACATCTTTTGGAAGTACGCCGTAACCTCCGGGTCCTTGAACTTCGGCGGGTTGTCCGCGCGTAACGGCGCGGCGAACACAACCAACCCGAGCACCATACCGGCACCACGAACAAACGAGCGGGACAGGAGCGCCATGGCCCGACACCCTTCGTCCCTCCGCCCGACCGTCACAAGCGAAATCCAGCCGCGCCTGAGCCGCCGCGTTTGAGGCTTGCCCCGGGAAGGCGGCGCTCTATCTTGCCTTTCCCGATGCCCGCCGCCCCATCCAAAGCCTACGCCCACGCGGGTGTAGACATCGACCTCGGCAACCGACTCAAGGGCGGGCTCGGCCGCGCGCTCGCCGCCACCCACGGACCGGAGGTGCTCGGGAAAGCGGGCGGCTTCGGCGGACTTTTCCGGGCGGATTTCAAGGGGATGCGCGAGCCCGTGCTCGTCGGAAGCATCGACGGCGTCGGCACGAAGTTAAAGGTCGCCGTCGAACTCGGCCGCCACGACACCGTCGGCCAGGACCTCGTCAACCATTGCATCAACGACATCGCCGTCCTCGGCGCGCGCCCGTTGTTTTTCCTCGACTACATCGGCACCGGAAAACTGGAGCCGGCCGTTTTCAAGAAGCTCCTCGCTGGTCTGTCGAAGGCTTGCACTGCGGCCGGTTGCGCGCTCATCGGCGGCGAAACGGCGCAGATGCCCGGCATCTACCAGGGCAAGGACTACGATCTAGCCGGCACCATCGTCGGCGTCGTGGACAAGAAAAAGATCATCGACGGCCGCCGCATCAAGCCCGGTGACGCCGTGCTCGGCCTCGCGGCCGACGGCCTGCACACCAACGGCTATTCGCTCGCGCGTGACATCCTCTTCCGCAAGATGGGGCTCGGGCTCGACGCGCGCCTGCCCGGTTTGAAAAAGTCGCTCGGCGAAGAACTCCTGCGCGTCCACCCCAACTACCAGCCCCGCCTGGCCGCGCTGCCCGCAGGTGTGCTCAAGGGGGCCGCGCACATCACCGGCGGCGGCCTCGTCGACAACTTGCCGCGCGTGCTGCCCGACACCTGCGACGCCGTCATCGACACCGCCCGGTGGAAAACCCCGCGCCTGTGCCAGATTCTTCAAGAAGGCGGCGCGGTGCCACGGGACGAGATGTTCCAGGTGTTCAACATGGGCGTCGGCATGGCGCTCGTCGTCGCCGAAAAGGACGCCGCCTCCACGCTCGCCGCGCTGGGCAAGGGAGCGTTCCGCATCGGCCGCATCGAGCGCGGCGCGGGCCGCACCCGGCTGCAATGAAGACGGTCCACACCCATCTCGAAGCCGGCGCGGCCAGCCTGAGCGTCCTGGCTCACAGCGGCCGGGACGCGCTGTGGATCGTCAGCCTGGGCGCGGCGCTCGGCGCGTTGGTGGCGGTCGGCGGGGTGGCGGCGTTGCGGTACTTCGTGCGCCCGCCGACCAAGGAACGCATCCCCGAGACGATCTCGCCGGAGCGGTTCGCCACGCGCGCCTTCCAGACCAGCCGTGGACAGATGTTCTACCACGAGGGTGGATCGGGTCCCGGACCGACGCTTCTTTTCATCCACAACGTTGGCGTCGGCGCGTCGGCCTACCAGTGGTCGAAAATTTACCCCGCCTTCGCGGACGGCCACCGCGTGATCGCCGTCGATCTGCTCGGCTTCGGCGAATCCGAGCGTCCCAAGGCCATGCTCACCGCGCAGGACTACGCCGAGAGCCTCGCCGAGTTCGTCGGCGGCGTGTGCGGCGACGAGGCAGCGCGCCCGGTGATCGTTGCGCGCGGCCTCGGGGCCGGGTTCGCCGCGCTGATGGCCGCACTCCACCCCGACCTCGTCGGCCAACTCTTGCTGTGGATGCCCGCCGGCCGGGCGAGCGTTCCGCTGTGGCTTAACCTCGCTAGCCGCGTGCCCAACCTCAACAAGTATGTCTACCGCAACAAGCTCGCGCGCCGGGCGACGATCCGCGCGCGGTTCGAGGCGCGGGGCGCGTTCGTGGACCCGGCGGCGGTGACGCAGGAGAGTGTGGACATCCACGCGATCTGCGCGCAGCAGTACCAGGCGCACTACGCGATCTTCCGCCTGTTCCAGGGCAAGATGGGCTTTGATCTCGCCACGCGTTTCCCTGCGGTGACCGTGCCCACGACGCTCCTATGGCCGGGGCGGTTGGCGGGCGGGGCGGCGTTCACGGCGGCCGAGCGGCTGGCGCAGTCCAACCCGGCGTGCACCTTGCGCGTCGTGCCGGACGCGGGACCTTACGCGCCGCTCGAAGCGCCCGGCAGCCTCGTCGAGGTGCTCAACGAGGAACTCCACGCCTCGCCGACGGTGGGCTAAGGCAAAAGGAGAACAGTCGCCGTGAAACTGATCCTCTGTCTCTGGACTTCTGCCTTTTGCCTTTTGCCTTTTGCCTTCTCCGCCGAGCCTTCCTGGCCCGCGCTGGTGGCATCCGGGCAGTTGGTTGAAGTCACCAAGATCGATCCCACGATCAAGGTGGAGATGCGTTACGCGACGACCCGCAACTGCGTGGGCGCGGCCATTTACCCCGCGGACCTGCCGTGCTTGATCCGACCTGAGATCGCGCTGCGCCTCAAGGCCGCGCAGCAATACCTGCGCACCTGGAACTACGGCCTCAAGATCTGGGACGCCTACCGCCCCGAGGAAGCCCAACGCGCTCTCTGGCAAAAGTGGGCGAAACGCGGCTACGTCGCCAATCCCGGCGACGGCCGCGGCTCCTTGCACACGTGGGGGTTGGCCGTGGACGTGACGCTCGTGGACCGCTTCGGCAACGACGTGGCGATGCCGAGTGACTTCGACGTGTTCACCAAGGACGCCAGCGGCATCTACCGTGGCGACAGCACCCTGGTGCACGACAACCTGCGCCTGCTGCACCGAGCCATGTTCGGGTCAGGCTTCCAGGGATTGTCTACCGAGTGGTGGCACTTCGCCGCGCGGGGCTGGGCGAGTTCCGACCGGTTGACGGCCCAACCCGTCGCCGCGCCAGCGGCATCACCTTGAAACAACTGCCCGCCTGACGGCAACTCGCTCGGATGTTCACGGCGCCTTCACGCGTTCCAGCAACCGGCCAATCGGATACACGTTGAGCCGGTCGTCGTAGAACGGCGTGCGTTCGTAGAACCACTCCAGCCGCAGCCGCGCGCTGCCCGCGAATGCCGTGTCGCTTTCCACCTTGCGCTCGAACTCCTCGCGCAGCTTCGGATCGTGCGCCATCATCTCACGCGCCATCGCTTCCATGACGCGTTCCTCGGAATATTCCTTCGGCTCGAAGATCGCGTCCAGATAGCCCCACCGCAGCAGCGAATCCGGCGCGTCCGGTTCGAGCAGGTGGGTCGCCACGCGCGCACCCGGCTGGTCGAGATACACGACGACCGAACCTGCCGGGAAGGTTTGTTTCCTGCGCACCGGCGCAAACTTCACCTCCTTGATCATGTGGTGGTTCTCGAACGGCTTCGGCTGCCACTCCGCGTGCTCGAACTTGTACGTCTCCACCTCGCACGTCAGCGGACCTTCCAACGTCGTGAACGTCAGTCCATGCGCGCGCAGCCGGTCGATCACGACCGTCCACGCCGCGGGGATCACGTAACCCACCGGCGGGCAAACCTCCCGCGCCGTCTGCACGTCGTTATAGAACGGCACCGTGAACGTCACCGGCTTCGCCGGGTCGTACTGCGTCCACACGCCGCCCGACACCTCGCTCAAGGTCCGCTTGGCCTCGACGCCCAGGAACTCGAACGGCATGCTGCCCGGCCCGAGCTTGAAGTCCACCGGCACCCGTCGCGCCGGGTCGTACGCCGCTTTGCCCGCCGCCACGGTGTCGCGGTCAACCGCTTCTGTCGCCGCGCGCAGCTTGCCCGGATGATCCTTAAATTCCTCCAGCACCGCTTTGAGCAGGTCATATGTTGCCACGACGCGCGTGCGGTAGTCCTTGAGCATGTGCGTTTCCACGAGCAGCGCGCACCGGTTCCACAACGCGGTGTAACCTGTGGACAGCCGCGGCGAGGCCACGCCGTCCACGAAGCCATCCTCGGGTCGGTCACTGGTTTTCAGCACGAGGTACGGAGCGATCTTGTGCCCTTCCTGCGTGAGCGCGGGGAAGATGCGTTTGTCGAACGCCTCGGCCTGCCACGCGACGATGCCGGGCGCCTCGTTGGCGTGGCGTTCGAGGGTGTAGGTGATGTCGTACTGGTAGTCCGCGCCGTCGGTGTTATGCAGGTCGATGAACAGGTCCGGCATCCAGCGGTGGAACAGTCCTAACATCGCGCGCATTTCAGGTGCGTCGGCCTTGAGCCAGTCGCGGTTGAGGTTGTAGTTCTGCGCCGTGGTGCGCCAACCCATCTCGGCGGGGCCGTTCTGGTTGATGCGGCCGTACGGGCTGAACCGCTCGTGCCCGTCGACGCTGTGGATCGGCACGAAGAGCAGGATGGCGTGGTCAAGCAGGCCGTTCGTCTTGTATTCCTCTTTGATGAGCAGGTCACGGATCAGCGCAAGTCCGGCATCCTTGCCCTCGCACTCGCCCGAATGGATGCAGGCGTTGACGAGCACGATCTCCTTGCCCGTCGCGCGTGCAGCCTCGGGCGTGAACGCCTTGTCGGACGACACGACCAGCGCGACGATCTCGCGGCCTTCCGGGCTGCGGCCGAGTTCCTCGACGTGGACGAGGGGAGAGGCCGCCGCGAGCCGTCGGCAGAATGCCATCGTCTCGTCGTAGCGCGAGGTTTCGCGGTAGTCGGTGGCTTCGGCGCGGGTGCGCCAATCTTCCTGGGCCTGGGCGTTCGGCATGAGGCACAGATAGCCGCAGGCCAGTAAGAGAGCGAGGCGGATTTGCG
>CAXUIU010000292.1:0-1164 GCA_964250955.1 uncultured Chthoniobacterales bacterium
GGTCTGGACTGGCGCGAACACGTCGAGAGCGACAAAACGCTTCTGCGTCCCACCGACCTCAAGCGTGGCTGGGGCGATCCGTCCAAAGCACACCGCGAACTCGGCTGGTACGCCGAACACAAAATGGACGATGTGGTGCGCCTGATGGTGGACGCCCGCCAAGGCAAAGCCGCGGCCTGAGCCCCTTTCCGGTGGCGGCCGGACGGTGTATGTTAGAGCCAGCATGATCGGCCCCTGCCAACTGTGCGAACGCGAGACACCGTTGACCCGGCATCACTTGGTCCCGCAGTGCCGCCACCACAACAAGTGGAACAAGAAGAACTTCGACCGGCGGGCGATCAAGACCGACCTTTTACTGCTGGGCGCCGGCTGCCCCCGCCCCCTGCCCGCAGTCTTCCCGTACACGCAACCCCACCGCGAGTTCCACGACCTGCCGACGTTGCGGGCGCACCCGGCGGTCGAGCGGTTCGTGTCGTGGCTGCGGACGAAGCCCTCCGGGTTCAAGCCGCCGGGCAGCCGGGTCAAGATGCGGCCGGCGCGGGCGTGAGTTGCAGACGCGGGTCGTGGTCGAGCATCTCGCCGAGCGGCGGCCAGCCGGCGATGTCCATGCCCTGGAAGCTGTGCAGGTAGACGGTCACGGCGTCCGCGGGGTACTTGGCGAGCAGGGCGTCGACGGCGGCGCGGAGCTTGTCAGGCTCGGGACAGGGCGGGAGGTTTTCGATGCCGCCCTGTTCGTCGTGAGCGATGCCGAGCGCGTCGAGGAAGTCGCAGAGCATCGGAGCCTGCGAGCCCATCAGCCACATTTGGAGGAGGTTGGCGGAGATTTGCTCGTTCTGCGGCTTGGCGAGGGCGGTTTGCATCCAGGCGTGGCGTTCGGGCCGCGGCTTACGCTCGATGAAAATGGGCCGCAGCTTGCGTGCGGCGGCGAGGGTTTGGATGGCCACGCGGTAAGTGGGTTTGTCGGCGCCCTGGAGATGGCTGAGAATGCCGTCCACCGTGGGGGTAGACAGACGCTGGAAAATGTCCGTGGCTTTGAGCATAGCGGGTTTCTTCGGGGAGCGAAATAAGTCCACGCCGTCGCTTTGAACGCAAGCGCAAAAGATGGCCTCACGCAAAGTCCGCCCAGCCCCCAAAGGAGAAACGGCGGAGCACACCAAAAAACAG
>CAXUIU010000292.1:1174-5194 GCA_964250955.1 uncultured Chthoniobacterales bacterium
TCTCCCTTCTCCCTTCTTCCTCCTTTGCGGCTTGGCGGACTTTGCGTGAGGCTTCTTCTAACGTTGCAACTCGCTGTCTAACAACGACACAACCTGCCGCGTCTTCTCCTCGTCTTTCATGCGCTGCTTCACGAGGCGATGCGCGTGCAGCACCGTACCGTGGTCGCGCCCGCCGAACGCGTCGCCGATCTCGTTGAGACTGCTCTTCGTCAACTCACGCGCCAGGTACATCGCCACCTGCCGTGGGAATGCGATGTTCGCCGGCCGGCGCTTGCTCGTCATGTCCGCCAAGCGCACGTCGTAGTGCTCGGCGACCTTGCGCTGGATCTGGTCGATGGTCACCGTGCGGCGCGCTTCTTCCTGCAAGATGTCTTTGAGCAGGTGCTCGACCTTCTCCTGCGTCAACGCCTGACCGCTGAGCGACGCGAAACTCGCCACGCGCATGAGCGCGCCTTCGAGCCGGCGGACGTTCGTGCGGATGCGCTTTGCCAGGAAGTCGTAGATCTCCGGTGCGAGCTTGATCTGCATCGCCTCCGCCTTCTTGCGCAAGATGGCGAGGCGCGTCTCGATGTCCGGCGGCTGGAGTTCCGCCGTCAGACCCCACTCGAAACGCGACACGAGGCGCTGTTCCAGGTTGGCGATCTCGCTTGGTGGCCGGTCGCTGGAAAGCACGATCTGCTTGTGCCCGTCGAAGAGCACGTTGAACGTGTGGAAAAATTCCTCTTGGCTACGGTCCTTGCCCGCGAGGAACTGGATGTCATCGATCAACAACACGTCGGCGAGCCGGTACTTCTTGCGGAACTTCACCAGCGTCGAGTGCTGGATCGCGTCGATGAACTCGTTCGTGAACCGCTCGCTGCTGATGTACATCACCTTCAAGTTCTTTTTCTTGGCGAGCATCGCCTGACCGATGGCCTGCATCAGGTGCGTCTTGCCCAAGCCGACGCCGCCGTAGAGAAAGAGCGGGTTGTACGTCTTGGCGGGCGCTTCGGCGACGGCCTTGCTCGCGGCCTGCGCGTACTGGTTGTTCTGGCCGACGACGAACGTCTCGAAGTTGTTGCGCGGGTTCATGCCGGCCGCGTTCGCATCACCCGATTCCGGGTTGGACGCGGCGGCCATCTCGGCGGCGGGCACGGCGCGGGACTCGCCGCTGCCGTTGACGCTCTTCTCGGCGGCGGGCACGGCCAGGACTTCCGCGTGGCCGTTCGCCGATGCGCCGTTGACAGGTGCGGGCTGGTCTTCCGCAAAAACGAACCGCATCTGCCGCGGCGCGCCGAGCACGCCCATGACGGCCGACTGCACCATCGGCATGTAGTTACTCTCGATCCAGAGTTGGTGGATCGTGTTGGGCACGCGTAGGGTCATCTCCTGCTCATCGGCGCGCACGAGGTCAATCGCCGCGAACCACCGCTGGAACGTGTCGGCGCTGACCTGCGGCTTGATCGCCGAAGCGATGCTCGCCCAAATCTGGCGATAGCTGTCTTGCTGCATACAGGTGGGAAAAAACGGCGTACTCCGCCGGTGGGTTGGTTACAACTTCGGCGCGAACTCGCGCCACCCTTTCCTTCTTTTCGGAACGACCTCGTTTCGCGCCGCCTTACTTCCGCCGCCCCGGCGAACAAAAAGAGCGAGCGGGCGCGAAGAAAGTTTGGAGGGTCGGCGATCCACTCATAGGAAGTCGTGCGGGGAGGTTCTGAGGAGGGTTAAAAGCGATGCCCAAGGATTAGTGAATCGAGGCCGAAACGGACAAGGAAAAAATCGATTTTCTCACAAAAGATTCAGGGAAAAAGTCTGCGAAAAAATGGTGAAAATATTTTTGCTTAGGACGTTCCACCTAGGGCGTCCCTAGGGAATCAATCCGCGTGTTCCACAGACACTTAAACAGAGTTGGCCGAGAAGTTGCTAATGTTTGCCGCAGCCGTGAACAACTGCCTGTGAATTGTTGTGAACAATTTTCACGCGCTCCAGCTCTCAGGCGCTGACGGCTGCCGCCTCGACGAGGGGCTTGACGAGCACTTTTGAGTGTCTTCCACTCCCTTCATATTTCTCGCGCCGTGCGGCGGGCAAGGCGCTAGCGTCGGCCTCGTGGAAGCCACCCTTCTGTTGTAGGTAGACAAACGCCTGCGTGGACAACGCGAACATCTCCTGAAAGCCTTCCGAGCGAGCGAGGTTCTCGACGAACGTCATCAGCCGTCGCCCGTAGCCGGCATTCTCCTGCGTCTTGCTGACGTAGAGGCACGCCAACTCGGCCTTGCCCTCCTCGCGGTACGGGTGCAGCGCGATGCAGCCGGCGAGGTTGCGGTCGATCTCCAGCACCCAGTAGTCCTCGATGCGCGCGAGGATGTCGGCGCGCGTGCGGCGCACGAGTTCCTCGTTCTGCACGCTCTGGCGGATGAGGGCGAGGATGCGGCGCACGTCTTTCTTGAAGGCGCGCCGGATGTGCTGGTACTCGTTGGAGTGGACCATCGTGCCGATGCCCTCGCTGCTGAAAATTTCGGCGAGAAGCGCCTCGTTGACGTGGCCGTCGAGCAGATGAACACGCGGGATGCCTTGGCGGCAGGCGCGGGCGGCGGCTTCGAGTTTAAGTTCGAGCGGGCGTACGTCGGTGCTCTTCTGCAGGCGGTGTTTCTTGACGGTCTCTTCGGCTTCCTCGACGGAGAGTTGGCGCACGAGCGTGCCGTCGTCGAAGCGCAGGCTGCCGCCCTCACACAGGAAGATGATCTTCGTCGCACGCAGAGCCTCGGCGACCTCCACGGCGACGCTATCAGAATTGATGCGGTACGTCTTACCGTCTCCGTCGAAGCCCAGCGGCGGCACGACGGGCACCATGCCCTGATCGAGGAAGAGTTGGAGGCTGGCGGCGTCCACGCGGTCCACGCGGCCGGTGTAGAGCTGATCGACGCCGCCGAGGATGCCGGCGGGGTAGGCGATGACGGCGTTGGCGTAGACGGCGCGTAGGTCCACGCTCGTGAGGCCCTCCATGATCTCGTGCGTCGTGCGCGTGGCGGCATCGAGGGAGATGGCGAGCGTGCGCCCGTCGGTGATGCCCGCACCGTCGGAGTTGGTGATGGACTGGCGGAGTTCGGCGGCGCGCTGTTCGATCTGGTGGCGCGCGCCGTGGACGATGGCCACGCGGATGTTGAGCGAACGCAGCACGGCGATGTCGAGCAGCACGTTGGAGAAGTTCTCGGACTCGATGACCTCGCCGTCGATGGCGATGACGAACGTGCGGTCGCGGAAGCGCGGGATGTACTGGAGGATGCCGCGGAGGTCGGAGACTTGCATGGGAGTGGGAACGCCGGGTTGCGGGGAGGGATAATTTAGCAGCGTTTAGGGATTCGCAAATCCGTCCACAGGTATAGAAAGGTCCCATGACCAAATCCCAGATCATCGAGCGGGTGCTCGACCCGGGCATCGTGGCCGTCATCCGCGTGGACTCGGCGGCGACGCTCCTGCCGGTCTGCGACGCGCTGCTCTCGGGCGGAGTCACGGGCCTGGAGATCACCATGACCTCGCCCGACGCGCTCGGCGCCATCGCCCAGGCGAGCCGCGCGTTCGCCGGTCGCGGCGCCTTGGTGGGCGTGGGCACGGTGCTCGACCCGGAGACCTGCCGGGCGGCGATCCTGGCGGGGGCGCAGTTCGTGGTGACCCCCGTGTGCCGGCCCGAGATCGTGGCGATGTGCCTGCGCTACGGCAAGGTGAGCGTGTGCGGGGCGTACACGCCCACGGAGGCGCTCACCGCCCACGAGGCGGGTGCGGACTTCATCAAGCTCTTCCCCGCCGACGGGCTGGGACCGAAGTACATCCAGAACCTGCTCGCCCCGCTGCCCATGCTGCGGATCATCCCGACGGGCGGGGTGACCGTGGAGACGGCCGCCGACTTCCTCCAAGCCGGCTGCGCGGCGCTCGGCGCGGGGTCAAGCCTGGTGGCCAAGGAGTTCGTCAAGAACGCGGACTGGGCCGGGCTGACGAAGCGCGCGGCGGCGTTTGTGGCGGCGGTGCGGAAAGCGCGGGGGAAGT